>JAJXVH010000003.1 GCA_021782205.1 bacterium
CCGCGCGGGATCAGGTGCTCGTCGCGGTCGTAGTAGAGCGGGATGATCTTGCGCTCCAGCGTCTGATAAATGTCCTCGGCGTCGGCCTTGTCGGCCTCGGGCCCTGAGCCGCGCCCGCCGGCCTCGCCGATGGGCCAGCCGTTGGCGCCGTTGTAGCCCTCCTCCCACCAGCCGTCCAGCACCGAGAAATTCGGCACGCCGTTGACCCCCGCCTTCTCGCCGGACGTGCCGCAGGCCTCCAGCGGCGCCAGCGGGTTGTTAAGCCACACGTCCACGCCCTGCACCAGGTAGCGCGCCAAATGCATGTCGTAGTCCTCGACGAAGGCGATGCGTCCGCCGAACTCAGGATCCTTGGCCAGTCGGTAGACCTGCTGGATGAGCGCCTTGCCGCCGTCGTCGGCGGGATGCGCCTTGCCGGCGAACACCAACTGGACCGGTCGCCACGAGTCGAACAGTAGTTTTTTAAGCCGCTCGATGTCGTGCAGGATCAAGGTCGCGCGCTTGTAGCCGGCGAAGCGCCGCGCGAATCCGACGGTCAAGACCGAATGGTCCAGCAAAGCTCCGCCGGCCAGCGCCTGCGCGGGGTCGCCCTTCTCCGCCATCCAACGCGCGCGCGCACGGCCGCGCATCATCTGCAGGAGGGCGCTCTTGTTGCGGTTGTGCTGGAGCCAAAGCACCTCGTCGGGAATGGCCGCGACCTTCGACCACACCGCGGGATCGTCCTGGTTGCGGCGCCATTCGGTCCCCAAGTAGCGGTCGTAGAGGCCGCCCAGGTCCTGCTGCACCCACGTCTCCAGATGCACGCCGTTGGTCACGTGGGAGATCGGCGCCTCGCCCGCGGGCAAGGACGGCCACAGATTTTTCCACATGTCCCGGCTGACCACGCCGTGGCGCCGGCTGACCGCGTTGCGCCGCCCCGCCAGGCGCAGGGAGAGCGCGGTCATGTTCCATCCCGTATGGCCCGGCACGCGCGCGAAATCAAGGAACTGCTCGCGCTCGACTTTGAGCTGGGGCCAGTAATCGGCGAAATATTCGGCGATCGTCTCCTCGGCGAACACGTCGTGGCCGGCCTCGACGGGCGTGTGCGTGGTGAACACCGCCGCCTCGGCGACCTCGCGGCGCGCCTCGTCCAGACTCTTGCCGCCGGCGACCTTCTCGCGCACCAGTTCCAAGAACAGGAACGAGGAGTGCCCCTCGTTGGCGTGGAAGGTGCCCGGATGGATGCCCAGCGCGCGCAGCACGCGCACGCCGCCGATGCCCAGGATGATCTCCTGGCGCAGGCGCGTGGTGCGGTCGCCGCCGTACAGGCGCCCGGAGATCTCACGGTCGGCCGGGGCGTTGCCCTCGACGTTCGTGTCCATCAAGTACAACGGCACGCGCCCCACCTGCACGCGCCACACCGCGACCTTGACCGTGCCGCGTCCCAGCGGCACGTCCAGGATCATGCGCCCGCCCGACGGCCCCAGCACCGGCCGCACCGGCGAGACGTCCCAGTCCACCGGCTCGTAGACGTTCTGCTGCCAGCCGTCGGCGGCGATCCTCTGCTGGACGTAGCCCTGCGGGTACATGAAGCCGACGCCGACCAAGGGCACGCCCAGGTCCGAGGCGGCCTTGCAGTGGTCGCCGGCGAGAATGCCCAGACCACCCGAGTAGATGCGCAGGGAGTGGTGAACGCCGAACTCCGCCGAGAAATAGCCGATCGCCTGTCCCTTCATTTCAGGATGAGACTGCGCAAACCAGGTCTCGGCCCCGCCCATGTAGCGGTCGAAGGCCGCCATCACCGCGTCGTAGCGCGAAAGGAAGCCCGCGTCTCCCAGCAAGGCGGCCAAGCGCTCACGGGGCACGCCGCGAAGCAGACGCACGGGGTTATGGTGCGTCTCGCCCCACAATGTCCGATCGATTTCCTTAAAAAGCGCCCGGGCCTCGGGGTGCCAGCACCACCAGAGGTTGTAAGCCAATTCCTTCAGGCGCGCGATGCGCTCCGGCAGAGTCCAATCGTGATAGGCGTCGGTCGTGACCATAAATCCATTCTAGCTTATCTCGCGCAGGCCCGCATCTTGACGGCGGGTCGGCGCGAAACTATGATGTAGGTGACGGGACGCATGGAGGAATATGGAAGGCGGACCGCGCCTGGCCCTGATGGCGCGACTAGCGGAAGCCGTGGCTTGGACGGAGGCCGTACGCCGTCACGAAAGCGACTCTTGGTCCTATCTGCGCCGCAAGCTTTTAGAGACCGAAGGACCCTTCCGCGAATTTAAAGCTCAACTCGTGGCCGACGCCGCGAAAGAACTGCTCTCCGCTCTGGCCGATCCGGCCCTGACCGAGGCGGCCCTGGCCAACCACCGCGAGATATTCGAGCCCTTGCTTCAGATCGGCGACTATGCCGACCTGTCGTTCAACCTGGACGCGGGATTGGCGCCGGATGCCCGCGTGGACGGAGCCCGCGCCGTCCTGGCCGGGGCGAAGGTCATGACCTTGTTCGACCTCGAGACGCTGCCGGAGGACCGGCGGCCGCGCGTCTGGGACAAGGCCGTCTACACGATGTCGAAGCGTCTCCAACTCGACGTGCTGGAGCGCATCGGCGAGGAGCGCGGACTGGACGGCGAACGCCGCCGCGCGTATATTGCCCGCCGCGCGCGCCGCAACCTGGCGGAGTTTCTCGCGGTCACCCGCGGCACCGGCGGCCCCGTGATGCGCGACGAGATCACGCCGTTCATGCTCGGCCGACTGGAAGCCGCCGTCGCCGCGACCCTCCGCCTGCTCGACCGCCGCCGCTGACGCGGCGGCGCAACTGGTAAAATCTCCCATGGGCCTCCAAATCGGCTCCCTGTTTTTGCCGTCGCGGATCGTCCAATCCCCGCTGGCCGCGTGCTCCGACCTCCCGTTTCGGCTGGTCGCGCGGGAGCGCGGGCTGGGTTTCTGCTTCCTGGAAATGGTGTCGGCCCAATCCCTGACGCGCGAAAATGCGAAGACGCGCCGCATGCTTAAGACCCTTCCCCAGGACCGTCCGCTGGGCGCCCAGCTCATCGGCTGCGACCCCGGCATGATGGCCGAGGCCGCCGCAATCCTCGACGAACTGGGCTTCGACCTCATCGACATGAACCTGGGCTGTCCGGTGAAGAAAGTCGTCTCCAACGGCGAAGGCTCCGCCCTGCTGAAGAATCCCGCGCTGGCCGAGCAGGTCTTCCGCGCCGTGCGCGGCGCGGTCAAGAACAAGCCCGTCACCGTGAAGATGCGCAAGGGCTTCGCCGATCCGTCGGGCGACGAGGCCGCGGAGATGGCCCGCCGCGCCGAGGCCGCCGGCCTTGACGCCGTCACCGTCCACGGCCGCACCCAGGCCCAGCAGTACGCGGGCCGCGCGGACTGGGAGGCCATCGGCAAGGTCAAGCGCGCCGTCAAAATCCCCGTGCTGGGCAACGGCGACGTGCTGACCGCGCAAGACGCCCGGCGGATGATGGAAACGTCGGGCTGCGACGGCGTCATGATCGGCCGCGGCGGCCTGGGCAACCCCTGGATCTACCGCAACCTCGACGAAGGCTTGAGCGGCGCGCGCGACACGCCCTACATTCCTTCCGTCGCCGAACGCCAGGCGACTTTGCTCCAGCACTTCGCCCTCCAGCGCCGTCATCTGGGCGACCGCCAGGCCGCGCTCAACATGCGTCGCATCACGGTCTGGTACACGCAGGGCCTGCCCCATAACAAGGCCATGCGCGTGGGCGTCTGCTCCACCATGGACTGCGGCGAGATCGCGCGCCTCGTCGCCGACTTCTTCGAAAAGCTTCCCGCCGACGCGCCGCCGCCGACCGTCCCGATACTGCTGACCGAATAGCGGCGCGCCTTCAGCGCGGGGATTCCGGCGCGAACAAGGTCTCCGGCGCGGCGCCGAAACGATAGCGCGTCTCGGCCCAAAGCCTTCGCGCGGCGTACGTTAGCGGACCCTGCGCGCGCAGGCGGCGCGCGGCGGCGTGCGTGACCTCCGGCAGGCGCGCGATGCGGCCGCGCGCGGACAGGCGGCGGCTGAACTCATAGTCCTCCAGCTCCCGCAGATGCGGATAGCCTCCGGAGGCCGCGTAGGTTTCGGGCGTGGTGCACAGCCCATGATCCGCCCCGACGATCCCGCGGCGCACGCGCGCGTTCGACCACGCCGACAGCGCCCGCAGGCTCAGTCCCGCGCCGTAGTCCACCGAGAACGCCGCGGCCGCCACGCCCGCGACGGGGCCCGTCAGCCAGAAGCGCTCCAGCGCCTGCTGCCAGTCCGCCGGCGGCTGGGCGTCGGCGCGCAGGAAAAGAAGGAGGTCGCCGGTGGCCTTGCGCGCGCCCGCGTCCCACTGCGCGCCGCGGTTGGGCGTCTCCAACGTCAGCACCGCGTCGGCCCAGCTCTGCGCAGCCGCGGCGGTGCCGTCGTCGGAGCCGCCGTCGACGACGAGGAGCTCCATCGGGCTCTCGCGCGAAATATGGCGCAGGCGCTTGAGCGCGGAGACGATCTGCGCGCCCTCGTTGCGCGCCGCGACCACGACCGAGAACTTCACGGCGCGAGCGGGCGGAAGACCAGCCCCGTGGCGATCTTCGGGAAGAAATACGTCGACTTCTGCGGCAGGAGACCCACGGCTTTCGCCGCCGCGCGCACTTGCGCGACGGTAAACGGCTTGACCAGCACCGCCGCGCCCCGCGCGGCCTTCGCGCGCGCGGCCGCCAGCGCCGCATCGGGCGTGTAGCTGAGCTCCTCGGGCAAGGTCTGGGCCAGCAGTTGAGCGCCCAGCCACTCGACGGCCAAGCCCGAGCGGCAGCCGCCCGCCGACTTCGGCACTCCCAGCCAGAAGCCGTCCTCGATCAGGCCGAACGCATACGGATTCTTGGCCCGGGACAACGCCGACTCCAAGGCTTTCAGCGAGCCGAGTTTTTTCAGGGACGCCAAGGCCTCCGCGCGCGCGCGCAGGCTTTTGGCCGCGACGCGGTGCGTGGGCAGAACCACCAGGCCCGGATCCTCGTCGGGCACGAAATAGGACAACACCGCGTCCGAGCCCGGCAGGCCCGTCGCCGCATGGTGGTCGCGGCTCACCGAGTAGCGGTGATGGCCGTCGGCGATCAGAACCGAACGCGGCGCCAGCGCCCGGCGCAGGGCGCCGACAATCTTGGCGTCGTCCACGCGCCACATCCGGTAGCCCACGCCCGCGTGCGAGCGCCCGCGCGAGACGGGCCGCGCCTTCACCGCATCCGCCAGCGCCCGTTGCGCCGCGCCGGACGGATCGGCGAACACGCCGAAGATCGGGCTGGTGTTGACGCGCAGGGCGTTGAGCATGCGCAGGCGGTCGGCCTTCGGCTTGGCCAAGGTGCGCTCGTGCGGAATGATCGCGCGCGCGGCCTTCGGCGTCGCGCCCAGGGCCGCGAGAAAACCGCGGCGGACCCGCGCCCGGCCGCCCAGACGATAAGTCTCCTCGACCACGTAGAACGCCGGACGATCATCCCGGAGCAGGGTTCCGTCGCCGGTCCATTTCTTCCAGACCGCTTTCGCGCGGGCGTAACGCGCGGCGCCCTCGCCCACGGGCAGTTCGATGTGCACGGCGCTGCGCCTGTGGCCGCGGAGCTTGCGCGCGAGCTCAGGACCGATCACATCGTAAGGCGGGCACAGAGCCTCGCTGAGGGGAGCGGCCGCGAAGCGCACGCCGCGAAAGGGTTTGACGTCGGCCATGGGCCATCATCGCGTTTTCGCTTCCCGTCCGTCAACATGCCAAGGAAGCGCCCGCGTCCGCAATTGGCTAGAATGCCGCCCATGCGCACCCTCGTTTTCGGCGGCAGCTTCGATCCCCCGCACCGTGGTCACGCGGCTCTGCTGGCCGCGGCGGCGGAAAAAATTCGCCCGGACCGCATCCTCATCGTGCCGGCCTATCGCGCGCCGCTGAAAAGCCACGCGCCTCTGGCGACGGCCAAGGAACGCCTCGCCCTGGCGCACGTCGGCCTCCTGGAGCGGCTGGCGCCGCGCTGGCGCCGCCGGGCGCGCGTGGACGCGCGCGAGGCGCGGGCGCGCCGCCGGGTGTTCACGGTCGAAACCTTGGCGGAATTGAAGACCCAAGACCCCGCCGGCGAACTGCACTTCGTCTGCGGCGCCGACGCGGCCGCGACGTTTCCGCGCTGGAAAGACCCCGCGCGCTTGCGCGCGCTCGCGTCCTGGTGGTACGGCACGCGTCCCGGAGCCGTGGGCGCTGCTCCCGCGTTTTTCCACCGCGTGCCCGGCCGATTTCCCGACGTCTCATCGACGGAACTGCGCGCCGCGCTGGAGTTGGGCCACGATGCCTCCGACCTCCTCTTACCGCAGACGTACGCCGAAATCCAGCGGCGCGGTCTGTATGGGACGGCGCGCCTGGAGCGCCTGCGCTCGACGCTGAAGTCCGGCCGCTTCGTCCACACGCTGAACGTCGCGGCGCTCGCCGACGCGCTGGCCCGCCGCCACAATGTCGACGCCGGGCGCGCGCGCCTGGCCGGCCTGCTCCATGACGCCGGCCGGCGTTTCTCCTCTCCGCAACTGGCCGCCTACGTCCGCCGCCGCGGTCTCAACGTCCCGCGCGGAGCCCAGACCGCCGCGCGCGCGCCCTTGCTCCTGCACGCCTACGTCTCGGAGGACCTTGCGCGCCGCGAGTTCGGCGTGCGCGACGCGGGCGTGCTCTCCGCCGTGCGCAAGCACACGCTTGGCGGCGCGCCGATGAGCGCCCTCGACAAGGTTCTCTACGTCGCCGACGCCTGCTCCGCCGACCGCCGCCATCCCGACGTCGAGCGCATCCGCGCGCTCGCCTTCGACGACCTGGACGCCGCCTTCGCTCGCTGCGTGGCCGGCAAGCTTGCGCATGCGCTCGCCCGCCGCGCCTGGATTCACCCGGCGACCATCGATCTATGGAACCGTCTGGCGCAGCGGTAAACGTCGAACGCGCGCTCGCGCTGGCGGCGCTGGCCGCGGCCCTCGCCGCCGCCTGGGCGCAGGCCGGCGCGCCGCTGGCCCGCGCGCGCCGCGAAGGCCGGCCTTGGCTGGCCTGGGTGTCGGCGCTGCCGGCCGACGAAGGCGGCGCGCCCCACCTCCTGCTGGCGCGCTACGATCCGGATGAGCGGCGGCTTCTCCTGCTCCACGTACCAGGAGCGACGCGCGTCGATGGACGCCGCGACCTGGACCGCGTCTACCGCGACGCCCTGAAGGCCGACGGCCGGCCCGCCGACGCCGCGCGCGCCGCCGAGGACATGGCCGAACGTGCGCTGCGCGCGCTGTCGCCCGAAGCGATCCCGGCCGTCGCCGGACGGCTCGACGTCGATATGGGCCCTCTCGGCCCCGGCGACGAACCCGCCGCCGAGGCCGCGCGCGCGCTGAGAGCCTCGGCGCGCTCGCCGCGCTCCTGGGCCAGGGGCCTGGGCCAAGCTTGGTCGGATCTGCGCCGCGAAGGCCGCCCGGCGCTGGACCCGCTTCTGCTAGCCTTCGAGTTGCGCCGCGTACCCGTCGAAAACTTGGAGGCCGCGCGCTTGCCCGACGACGCGCAGGCACCGGCGCTGCTTGCGCGCTTGTTTGCCGGGACGCCGGCTTCCGATGACGGCCGCGCGACGACGGCCGAGGTTCTCAACGGCACCGCGCGCGCGGGTCTCGCCTCCCGCGCCGCAAAAATGCTCAGATTACGCGGCGTCGACGTGCTCGGGACCGCCCGCGCGGCGCAGCGCGCGCGCACCATGATCTACGACCGCGTCGGGGATTTCCGTCGCGCGGCGGCCGTCCGCGCCGCCCTGGGCTGCCCGGGCGCCCGGACGGTCGTGCGCCCGGACGCGGCGCGCGCGGTGGACGCGAGCGTCGAACTGGGCGAGGATTGCGCCGCGGACGCGCCGTGACGGGCTGTATTTTCAAGGAGAACGAATGGAACTCGTCGAAGTGCTGAAGACCGCCGTGCAGTCGGGCGCCAGCGACATCCACATCGTGATCGGCAAGCCGCCGCTGATGCGTTTCAACGGCGAAATCACGGAAATTCCCGGATTCGCCAGTAAAATCACCGCCGAGGAATCCAAGCGCCTGATCTACTCGATTCTTTATGAAGAGCAGCGCGCGAAGTTTGAAGAGACCTGGGAGCTCGACTGCTCGTTCGCGGTCACGGGCCTGGGCCGCTTCCGCGTCAACGTGCTTCTCCAGAAGAACGGCGTGGAGTGCGTGATGCGCGTGGTCAGTTCGAAGATCCCCACGCCGGAACAGCTGCGCCTGCCGCGCTCGATCACCGACGTGGCCGACCTGCCGCGCGGCTTGGTGCTGGTCACCGGCCCCACGGGCTCGGGAAAGTCCACGACTCTGTCCTGCTTGATGGAAGTCATCAATCAGAAATACGCCGACCACATCCTGACCATCGAAGACCCCATCGAGTTCATCTACGAGTCCAAAAAATCCGTCTTCCGCCAGCGCGAGGTCGGACAGAACACGAAATCCTTCACCGCCGCCCTGCGCTCGGCCCTGCGTCAGGACCCGGACGTGGTCATGGTCGGCGAGCTGCGCGACTTGGAGACCATCCAGCTGGCGATCACCGCCGCTGAGACCGGCCACCTATGCTTCGCCACTCTGCACACGCAGGACGCGCCGACGACGGTCGACCGCATCATCGACGTGTTCCCGCCGCACCAGCAGCAGCAGGTGCGCGTCCAGCTGGCGGTCGTGCTGCAGGCCGTCATCAGCCAGCAGCTTCTCCAGCGCAAGGACGGCGAGGGCCGCATCGCCGCGCGCGAGATCATGATCATGACGCCGGCGATCTCCAACCTGATCCGCGACGCCAAGACGCACATGATCTACCAGGCCATCGACACCGGCGCCAAGCACGGGATGATCCCCATGGACAAGGCGCTGGCCGAGCTGGTGCGCCAGGGGCTCATCACCGCTGAGGAGGCGCTCAACCGCGCCACCAACCAGGAGACGTTCATGCAGTTGGCGGGAATCGTCAAGCGGCCGTCTTCGTCCTCCATGTAGCATGGATTCCGCACGCCGCGTCGAACTTCTGCGCTCGCTGGCCGCCTTCTCTGCTTTGCCCGAGGAGCGCCTGCGCGTGCTGGCGCCGCTCCTGCAGCCGCTGTCGGTCTCGGACACGAGCGCGTTCGTCCGCGAAGGCGAGCGGGGCGACGGGATGTACTGCATCGTCTCGGGCCGGGTGCGCATCGCCAAGAGCCTGGCCGAAGGCGGCCAGAAAGATCTGGCGCTTCTGGGACCCGGCGACTCGTTGGGTGAGATGGATCTGCTGCGCGAAGGACCGCGGACCGCGTCCGCCTTCGCGGTCGGCGCGCTCGAGCTCCTGTGCCTGAAGACCGTGGCGCTCCGCAACTGGCTGGCCGAGGACCCGTCCACGGCCGCGGGCTTCTACGCGAAAATGGCCGCCGCGCAGTCGGCAAGACTTCAGCGGACCTCCGACGAGGTCGCCCTGCTCTACGACCTGTCCGAACTGCTTGCCTCCGATCAAGCGACTCCGGCCGACCTCCTGTCGCGCGCCCTGCGCCGCGTCACGCCGCACCTGCAGGGCGCCTGGTCGGCCGAGGCGCGGACGTGCAACCCGTTCAACGACGAGCTGGAACTGGCCGCGCGCGTCGGCGGCGCAATGAGCGACGACGCGGCGCAGTCCGTCCCAAAGCCCGAGCCGTCCTCCGCGTGGCTGGACGCCCGCACGCGGCGCCTGGCCCTGCGCTCGCCGCAGGCCCTGCACGCCGTTCTTCTGTTTCGCGCGGCGTGCGACCTGGATGATCCCGCGCGCGCGGAGGCGGAGCGCGTGCTCGTCGGCGTGTCGCGCCTGCTGACCTCCGCGCTGGAGAACGTGGAGCACCGCGTCGACGCGGCGCTGCGCGAGCGATTGCGCTCCCAAGCCCATGGCCCGCGCATTTAAGGCCGTCGCGGCGGCCGCCGCCCTCGCGGCCGACGACAAGAAGGGCGAGGAGGTCTCGGTGCTGGACGTGCGCAAATCCAGCCCCGTCGTCGACTACCTGGTGATCGTGACCGCGCTGTCGCGGCCGCACATGGAATCGCTGGAAACGAAGATCGAGGAAGATCTGTCCGCGCTCGGCGTGATCCTGCACCACCGCTCGCGGCCGCAGACGGAGCACTGGCGCGTGCTGGATTTCGGCGGCGTGATGGTTCACCTGATGAGCGCGCAGGCCCGCGCGCTGTATGCGCTGGAGCGCCTGCACGACGGCGCCAAGGAGATCGCATGGCGGACCTGACCGAGGTTCTCAAGAGCGCCGTCGCGTCCGGGGCCAGCGACCTGCATCTGATCGTCGGCAAGCCGCCGATGGCGCGCGTGCAGGGCGTCATGCAGGCGATGCCGGGGATCGCCGCCCTGGGCGCCGAGGACGTGGAGAAGATGCTCTACTCCGTGCTGAGCGAGGCCCAGCGCTCGGCTTTCGAGGAAAAATGGGAGCTCGACGGCTCCTTCTCGCTGTCCGGCGCGCAGCGTTTTCGCCTGAACGCCTTCCGCCAGAAAAACGGCGCGGGCGCGGTGTTTCGGGCCATCCCGTCGAATATCCCGACGCCGGCCGAGATCGGCCTGATGCCGGCCATCGCCAACCTCATCGACCTGCCGCGCGGCCTGGTGCTGGTCACCGGCCCCACGGGCTCGGGAAAGTCCACGACGCTCGCCTGCCTGGTCGAGCAAATCAACCAGCGCGACAAGAAGACGGTGCTGACCATCGAGGATCCCATCGAGTTCGTCTATCAGGACAAGAACTCCGTCGTGGTCCAGCGCGAGGTCGGCACGTCCACGCAGTCCTTCGCCGACGCGCTCAAGCACGCGATGCGCCAGGACCCCGACGTGGTCTTGATCGGCGAAATGCGGGATCTGGAGACCATCCAGCTGGCGATCACCGCCGCGGAAACCGGGCACCTGTGCCTGGCCACTTTGCACACGCAGGACGCGCCGTCCACGGTCGACCGAATGATCGACGTGTTTCCCGCGTCCCAGCAGGCGCAGGTGCGCCTGCAGGTCTCGACGGTCCTGCAGGCGGTCGTCTGCCAGCAGCTCTTGCCGCGCGTGGGCGGCGGGCGCGTGTGCGCGCGCGAGTTCATGAAGGTGACTCCGGCGATCGCCGCGCTCATCCGCGACGGCAAGACGCACCAGATCTACGCGGCCATGGAGGCGGGCGCGAAGCACGGGATGGTCTCCATGGACCAGTATCTCGCGTTTCTCATCAAGCAGAAGCTCGTGGCACCCGAGGACGCCTTCGCGGTCGCGCACGACGCCAACACCGTACGCCAGCTCGCCGGCATGATCCAGGCCGCGGCTCCCGTATGATCATCGCCCGACTGCGCCGCACGCTCGTCGAAAAAGCGCGCGCCTGGGCCAAGTCTCAGGGACTGACCCTGCCGCCGGCGCTGGCGGTGGCGGCGCCGCCGCCGCACGTGAAAGCCGATCTGTCTTTGCCGTGGCCGTTGGCCGCGGCGAAGGCCGCGAAGATGAATCCCCTGGCGCTGGCCGGGACCTTGGCGGCCGCGCTTTCGGAGCTTCCCGAGGTCGAGTCCGCCGAGGCCGCGCCGCCGGGCTTCGTCAACGTGCGCCTGCGCCCAAGCGTATTGGCCGCGAACGTGAAGGCGATCACCTTGGACCCGAAAGGCTACGGCCGCGAGGAAAACGGCACGAAGGCCAAGACGCTCATCGAGTTCGTCTCCGCCAACCCGACCGGCCCCCTGCACATGGCCTCGGGGCGCGGCGCGACGCTCGGAGATTCTCTCATACGGATCATGCGCCGTTTGGGCCGCACCGTCGCCGCGGAATACTACGTCAACGACGGCGGCGACCGGGTGATTTTGCTCGGCGAGTCCATCCTGGCCCGCTACCGGCAGTCGAAGGGAGAGGCGGCGCAGGTCCCGGAGAAGGGCTACCAGGGCGAATACCTGGTGGACCTGGCCGCGGCCGCGCCGGCCGAGAAGTCCTCCTGGGACGCCGCAAAGTGGGGCCGTTACGCGATGGACGCCTTGCTCGCCTCGCACAAGGACGACATGCGGGTTTTTGACGCGACCTTCGACCGCTGGTATCTGGAAAGCGAACTGTTCGCCTCCGGCGCCGTGGAGAAGACCTTGGCTTTCCTGAAATCCCGCGGCATGGTCTTTGAAAAAGACAACGCCGTGTGGCTGGGCACCGCGGGCGCCGAAGGCTCCACCGACGACAAGGACCGCGTTCTGGTCAAGAGCACGGGCAAGCCCACGTATTTCCTGCCCGACATCGCCTATCACAAGGACAAATACGACCGCGGCTTCGACCGTCTCATCGACATCTTCGGAGCGGACCATCACGGCTACGTGCCGCGCATGAAAGCCGCGATCGCGGCGCTGGGCAAGGAGCCCGACAGCTACCACGCGATCGTCCACCAGCTCATTCACTTGTTCCGCGGCCAAGAGGCCGTGAAGATGTCCAAGCGAGCGGGCACGTTTATTTCGCTGCGCGAAATCATCGACGAGGTAGGCAAGGACGCCTGCCGCTTCTTCTTCGCCCTGCGCACGCCGGACAGCCACCTGAACTTCGACCTGGAACTCGCCAAAAAGCAGTCCAGCGAAAACCCCGTCTACTATGTTCAGTATGTCCACGCGCGCATTCACTCGATCTTCCGCAAGGCCGCCGAGACCGGCCTGCTGAAGGCCGGCGCGGACCTGCCCATGCCCAACGGCGCCGCCTACGCCGCCCCGGAGGAGCGCGCGCTCCTGCTCAAGCTCGCCTGGTATCCGGAGGTCCTGCTCGACGCCGAGCGCCTGCTCTCTCCGCACCCGCTGGCCAACTACCTGATGGAGCTGGCCGGCCTGTTCCACCCGTTCTACGAGAAGTGCCCCGTCGTCTCGGCCGCCGACCCGGAGCTGGGCCGCGCCCGCCTCCTGCTCATCGCCGGCGTACGCGACGTCATCGGCGAAGGCCTCGACCTCCTCGGCGTCTCCGCCCCCGACGCCATGTGACCAAGAGGGTCAGTCCTTGACATCTTGACCAGTCGACATGTCAAGGACTGACCCTCTCGTCCTCTTGACGTAGCGCCTGGAAGCGGCCTAAACTGGGGCCATGGATACCTACCAACCCACGATCTCCGAATCCGTCGATACCGGCCTGCGCCATTTCGTGCACATGGTCTACGGCTGGATGTGCGCGGGCCTGCTCGTCACCGGCGCGTGCGCCGCGTATATGGTCCAGGACCCCCAGCGCGTGATCAATCTGACCCATAATCCTATTCTGTTCTACGGACTGCTGTTCGGCGAGCTTGGGCTGGTCTTCGCCTTGTCGGGCTGGATTGCGAAGATGGAGGCATCGACGGCGACGTTCGCGTTTCTCTTCTACGCCGCACTGACCGGGGTGACGCTGTCGGTCGTGTTCCTGGTCTACACGCGCTCGTCGATCGCCAACGTGTTCTTCATGACCGCCGGACTTTTCGGAATACTGTGCGCCTACGGCTACGCCACGAAAACGGACCTCACGTCCGTCGGCAATCTGGCCAGCATGGGGCTGATCGGTCTGATCCTGGCCTCCCTCGTCAACATGTGGTTCAAAAGCCCGATGACCGACTGGGTCCTCTCGATCGTGGGCGTGGCGGTGTTCACCGGCCTCACCGCCTATGACGCCCAAAAAATCAAGGCAATCTACCGGCCGGAGGCGGACGGAACGGACGTGGAGACCAAGGAAGCCATCCTCGGCGCGCTGGCGTTATACCTGGACTTCATCAACCTGTTCCTGGAGATGCTGAAGCTGTTCGGCCGTCGCCGGGACTGAAGCGCTAAACCGCGCGAAAGGCTTCGCGGGCGGCGCGCACGGCGAGGTCCAGCTCCTTGTCGCCGTGCGCGTAGGAAACGAACGCCGCCTCCCATTGCGCGGGCGGCAGATAGACGCCGCGCTGGAGCATGCCGTGAAAGAATCGTCCGTAGGCGGCCTTGTCGGCCTTCAGCGCCGAGGCATAGTCCGTCACCAGGCCTTCCACGAAGAACGGCGTGAACATGGAGCCGACAGATTGTATCTGCAGGCTGACGCCCGCCGAGATCGCCGCCTGGCGCAGTCCCTCGCAGAGATATTCCTTCAGCTGTTCCAGGCGCGCGTAAGGATTTTCCTTGCGCAGCAGGTCAAGCGTGGCCTTGCCCGCCGCGACGGCCACCGGATTGCCCGACAGCGTGCCGGCCTGATACGCCGGTCCTTCCGGCGCGATCATCGACATGACGTCCTTGCGCCCTCCGTAGGCCGCCAGCGGCAGGCCGCCGCCGACGATCTTGCCCAGCACGGTCAAGTCCGGCTTGATCCCGAACAAGGTCTGCGCGCCGCCGTAGCAGACGCGAAAGCCCGAGATCACCTCGTCGAAGATGAGCAGGGATTTTTCGCGCGTCGTGATGCGGCGCAGGTCCGCCATGAAGCCTTCCTTCGGAAAGACCACGCCCATGTTGGCCGGGATGGGCTCCACGATCAGCGCCGCGATCTTGCCCTTGTGCTTGCGAAACGCCGCCTCGACGGCGGACGTGTCGTTGAAGGGAACCACGATGGTCGTGGCGGCGAACGCCTTCGGCACGCCCGCGGAATCCGGCACGCCCAAGGTCGTAGCCCCCGAGCCGGCCGCCACCAGCAGGCTGTCGCCGTGGCCGTGGTAGCCGCCGGCGAACTTGATTACCAGGTCGCGTCCCGTGAAGGCGCGCGCGGCGCGCAGGGCGCTCATGTCGGCCTCCGTGCCGGAGCTGGTCAGGCGCACGAGCTGCATCGAGGGAAACGCCGCCTGAATGCGCTCGGCCAGCTCCACCTCGGCCAGCGTCGCCGCGCCGAACGTGCTGCCGCGCTCAAGCGCGGTCTTGGCCGCCGCCACGATCTCCCGCCGCGCGTGACCGAACATCAGCGGCCCCCACGACAAGCAGAAATCCACGTAGCGCCGCCCGTCCTCTCCGGTCAGATACGCCCCTGCGCCCGAGGCCACGAACAAAGGTTCCCCGCCCACGGACTTGAACGCGCGCACCGGCGAGTTGACGCCGCCCACCAGCGCCCGGCGCGCCCGCGCGAACAACGCCTTGCCGCTGACGCGGCGGGCGGACGAAGTTTTTTTCATTCGGTTCTTGACCATGCGCTATTGTCTCCGCCGCAAGCCAACGGCAATACCAATGAGCGAGCACCCGGATGGAATAGTAAACTCGGCGATAGCGGATCGGGATGCGGAAACGACGTTCAAAATCATCGCTTGTCGCATCGCTCTACAGATCATACTGATTTTATGCAGGTCGAGATTTTCAGCGCCACATGGGAGAATTGCTTTGCAGCATGAAATACAGTGGTCCGATCGAGCCGTAGTGCAGGATATTCCTCGATGAACATCCGACGATTCGCGTTTGCTTTTGCGGCCGCCTCAGCGTTGCCATTCCAGTCGACGTTCGCCGAAGGGAAGGACGGCGTCGATCTTATATCGAAAAAACTCGCGGCGGGGGCCGCGGCCGCGGCGCGCGCCGGAAAAACCGGAGAGTTTCAGTGGCTTTCGGGCGTCGCGCGCGATTGTGATCGCATCATTGCCTTCCACAATAAAAACCAAAAAGGACTGGCCTGTCAGAGCGCCGGCCGCGTCGCTTGCTTGCGTGGGCAATTACAGGAACATCCCCCAACTGCGAGCCCCGAGGTGGAACTCTATCTTACGGAGGCGGTTGCCGCAGCGCTGAGCGACGGCGTCGAGATGAAAAAAATGTCAGGCCAAACAGCGGCGTCAACAACCTGCGCTACTTGTTATTACGCCGAGGCGAATCTTTTCGATGCTCTTCTATCTGTTACGGAAGCAATACACCTGGGCTCATTTTTCATCTTCAAGTACGCTCCCCAGTCCGACATCGACGCCCGGAGCGTTCAGCGAATGAAAAAAAGCGAGCAAACCGTCGTGACGAAGGTGCTCTCGGGAGTGGAGGCCACGATCAAGTCGAATGTCCTGGTCTACATGGAAAAAACAAAGCGGGATTGCGGAGCTTCTCCATGCACCGCCACAGAGACATCCAAGCGCCAGACACTTGAGCGGAACCTCTTGGCACGTTACGGCGTCTTGGCGCAAAACACCCGAACTGCGCTTTCAAGCGGCGACTAGGCTCGCGCTCATTCGGTGCCACTCCCGCGCGAAGTGCGCAGTCGCGTCAGCCTCGCGCGCCGAGGCGCGAGTCGCCCGGACGGAGTCCGGGCTCTTTGGCGCAGCCGTCGGCGGAATTCCGAGGCTGAACGCCGCGACAGGATCGGCCGCGTCCGATCTTAGGACGCCAGCCAGCGGGCGGCTTCAAGCGCGTAGTAGGTCAGGATGAAGTCCGCGCCGGCGCGTTTGATGGAAACCAGCGTCTCAAGCGCCACGCGCTTCTCGTCGATCCAACCGTTTTTGGCCGCGGCCTTGATCATGGCGAACTCGCCGGAAACCTGGTAGGCGGACGTGGGCAGGCCGAAGCGGTCCTTGACGGCCTTCACCACGTCCAGATACGGGAGCGCGGGCTTGACCATGACCATGTCAGCACCCTCCTCCACGTCCAGGGCGACCTCGCGCAGGGCCTCGCGGAAGTTGGCCGGGTCCATCTGGTAGCCGGAGCGGTCGCCGAACGAGGGCGGGCTTTCCGCCGCCTCGCGAAATGGGCCGTAGAAGCCGGAGGCATACTTGGCGGCGTAGGCCAAGATGGGCGTGTCTGAAAAACCCGCGGCGTCCAGGGCGCGGCGCATGACGCCTACCTGTCCGTCCATCATGCCCGATGGGGCGATCACGTCGAAGCCGGCCTTCGCCTGGCTCACGGCGGTCTTGGCGGCCAGCGCCAGAGTGGGATCGTTGAGGACCCGGCCGTCCTTGACGATGCCGCAGTGGCCGTGATCGGTGTACTCGCAGAAGCACAGGTCGGCGATCAGCAGAAGCTCCGGGTGCTTGTCCTTGATCGCGCGTGCCGCCTTCTGCACGATGCCGCCCGCCGCATAAGCGCCGGAGGCCTTCGCGTCTTTTTTATCCGGGATGCCGAATAGGATGAGCGCGGGCACGCCCAGCGCCGCCGCCTCGCCTGCGGCCTTCACGGCCTCGTCCACGGAATACTGGAAGTGGCCCGGCATGGAGGAGATGGGGCGCTTCTCCCCTTTGCCGGGACGGATGAAGAGCGGCAGGACGAAGTCGCGCGGCGAAAGCTCCGTCTCGCGCACCAGCGCACGCAGGGCGGGCGTGGCGCGCAGGCGTCGCGGACGCGTGGTGGGGAAGGCCATCGCGCGCATTTTACTATAATCCTCACGCATGGACATGCGCGAGGGCTTCACCTTTCACGACGTGCTGCTGGTGCCCAAGCGCTCGACCATCGCCTCGCGCCGCGGCGTGGACACGACCGGGCGCTTCTCGCGCCGACTCAAGCTGAAGGTGCCCATCGTCTCCGCGAACATGGACACGGTCACCGAGTCGCGCATGGCCGTAGCGCTCGCGCGCGCGGGCGGCCTGGGCGTGATCCACCGCTTCCTGAGCGTCGAGGAAGAAGCCGCGCAGGTCGCCAAGGTCAAGCGCGCCGAAAGCATCGTCATCGAGGCGCCCTACACGGCCGGCCCGGAGGAGACCGTCGGCCGCGCCAGAAGCCTCATGCGCGATCGCGGCGTCGGCGGCCTGCTCATCGTCGACGCGCAGGGCCGCCTGCTGGGCCTGGTCACGGAGCGAGACATCCAATTCCGCGACAAGCCCGCCGAGTCCCTGAGCCGGATCATGACCACGGAACTGGTGACCGCGCCGCCCGACGTCAGCCAGGCCAAGGCGCGCGAGATCCTGCGCGACCACAAGGTGGAGAAGCTGCCGCTCGTGGACGCGGACGGCCGGCTGCGCGGGCTCATCACCGCCAAGGATCTTAAGAACCGCCGGCTCCATCCCGACGCCTCGCTGGACGCCAAGGGCCGGCTCCTGGTGGGCGCCGCCGTCGGCGTGGTGGGAGACTATCTTGAGCGCGCGGCCGCCGTTCTGGAGAGCGGCGCGGACTGCCTGGTCGTCGACGTGGCGCACGGCCACGCCGACCACGTGCTGCGCGCCGTCGCCAGCCTGCGTAAGAAATTTTCCAAGGCCGAGATCGTGGCGGGCAACGTCGCCACCTACGAAGGCGCGCGCGACCTGGCGGACGCCGGCGCCGACGGGGTCAAGGTCGGCGTCGGACCCGGCTCGATCTGCTCCACTCGCGTGGTGTCCGGCGCCGGCGTGCCCCAGCTCACCGCCATCCTGGACTGCGCGAAAGTGACGCGCGAGCGGGACATCCCGGTCTGCGCCGACGGCGGACTGCGCGAATCGGGAGATTTGGCGAAGGCCTTCGCGGCCGGAGCCTCTTCGGCGATGATGGGGTCCTTGCTGGCGGGAGCCGAAGAGAGCCCGGGCTGGACCGTGGTGCGCGACGGCGCGCGCTGGAAGATCTACCGCGGGATGGCCTCTCTGGGCGCCACTTTGGCGCGCAAGTCCCAGGAACGCCGCGACGACGAGGACCTCGGCGAGATCGAGGTCGCCGAGGTGGTGCCGGAAGGCGTGGAGTCCATGTCGCCCTACAAGGGCCCGGTGGCCGACGTGATCCACCAACTCATCGGCGGCGTGCGCTCCGGCATGAGCTACTCAGGGGCCGCGGCGCTCCCCGAGTTTTGGAAAAAGGCCGAGTTCATCCGCATCACCGCCGCCTCCTGGGCCGAGTCGCGCCCCCACCACCTCGACAAGTAGCCCGGCCGAAGCGGGCGCCGAAATTGATATCCTGGCGCCGTGAAAGACCAAATCACCCCCGAGTTCATCCGCGCCATCCCCAAGTCCGACCTGCACCTGCACCTCGACGGCTCCTTGCGGCTCAAGACCTTGATCGAGCTGGCGCGCGAGGCGAAGGTGAAGCTCCCCTCGAACACCGAAGCCGGGCTGCGCAAGCTGGTGTTCAAGGACGCCTACAAAGATCTGCCGGAGTATCTGCACGGGTTCATGTACACGTGCTCCGTCCTGCAGGACCTGGAGAATCTCGCGCGCGTGGCCCAGGAGCTGGTCGAGGACAACGCCGCCGAGGGCGTGCGCTACATCGAGGTGCGCTTCGCGCCCCAGCTCCACGTGACGCCGACCACCAACGTGCGCGACGTGGCGCGCGCGGTGGCCGCGGGACTGGCGGCGGGCGCCAAGGCGCACAATTCCTCCAAGGCCGTGAAGTCCGGCGAGGACGTGCCGTTCCACTTCGGCATGATCCTGTGCGCCATGCGGCGCTTTAAAAAAGGGATGTCTCCGTATTTCGCCGACATGCTACGCCTGATGGAGCACGCGCCCAAGGACGAGGTCTTCGCGGCGGCGTCCCTGGAACTGGCGCGCGCGGGCGTGGAGCTGGCGCAGGAAGGCCTTCCCGTCGTCGGCTTCGACCTGGCCGGAGAGGAGGCGGGATTCCCCCCCGCCGACCACTGGGCCGCGTATCAATACGCGCACAACCACTTCGTGCGCAAGACCGTCCACGCCGGCGAAGCCTACGGCCCGGAGTCCATCTGGCAGGCGATCACGCAGTGCCACGCCAACCGTATCGGCCACGGCACGTTCCTGTTCGCGCATGACATGATCCAGGACCAGAAGATCGAGGACCGCAAGAAGTACGTCGAGGACCTGGCCAACTACATGGCCGGCCAGCGCATCGGCGTGGAGGTCTGCATCACCAGCAACCTACAGACCATCCCCGCAATCAAGAAGCTCTCCGACCATCCCATCCGCCGCATGATCGACCACGGACTGTCGATCTCCATCTGCACCGACAACCGCCTGGTGTCCAACACCACGGTGTCGCGCGAGGTGGGCCTGGTGGTGGAGAGCGCGAAGCTGACGCCCGCCGAACTGCGCCGCCTGATCGTCGCCGGCTTCAAGGGCGCGTTCTTCCACGGCACCTTCGCCGAGAAGCGCCGCTTCGTGGAGGCCGTCGAGCGCCGCTACGACGCTCTCGCCGCGCCGAAAGCCGCGGCGCGCTGATTTTCGCTCAGCGCTCGCGCGAGCTTCTCGTACTGCTCGCGCCGGTTGTAGAGCTGGGCCGACACGCGCAGGAGCTTGCGGTCCGGCGTCGGCCATGCGAAGATCGGGACCTGTATGCCGTGTTCCTTCAGAAGACGCGCGTGCAGTGGGTCCAAGCCGTCGGCGGCGGCGGGCGCGCCCGCCATCCCCGCCGGCAGGGGCACCGCCGCCATCGCGCCGACCATCTCCGGCGGACACGGCGCGTCCACGCCCAGCGCGCGGCACAGGATGTCGCGCGCCGCGAGCGCCAGCGCGCGGTTGCGCTTCATGATCTCCGGCCAGCCGCCGGGGACCTGAGACTCCAGTGCTTTGATCGCGGCCGGCACGCACAGAGAGGGCGTCGGGTCCGACGTGCCCGTCCAGTCGAACTCCAGACGGAAGCGCGAGCGGTCCGTGCGGCGCGAGTTCGCGCCGTGGCTGATCACGAGCGGACGCAGTCCCTCCTGACGGTCGCGGCGCACGTGTAAAAAAGCGGCACCTTTCGGCGCGCACAGCCACTTGTGTCCATTGCCCGTGTAATAGGCCGCGCCCAGCGCATCGAGGTCCAGCGGAATCTGGCCCGGCGCATGCGCGCCGTCGACCAGCACGTCCACGCCGCGCTTCTGTAGTTCGGGCACCAGCGTGTCGAGGGGCAGGATGATCCCGGTGGGGCTAACGATGTGGCTGAGCATCGCCAGCCGCGTGCGCGGCGTGAGCGCGGCCAGCACCGCGTCCGCCGCAATCTGCGGCGTGGCGCCCGGAAACGGAATTTTCGCCGCGACCACGCGCGCGCCCGAGCCCGCGACGAACTGCGCGGCGTTGCGGCAGGCGTTGTACTCCATGTCCGTGACAAGGATCTCGTCGCCGGGCGAGAAGCGCAGGCCGCGCAGAACCGTGTTCACGCCGAACGTGGCGTTGGGCACGAAGGCCAGGTCCTCGGCGTCGGCGCCGATGAATGCTCCCAGAGCCGCGCGCGCCGCATCGAGCCTTCCTTCCAGTTCGCCGTCGAGAAAGCGCACGGGCTCGGCCTCCATAAGCCGGCGCAGTTCGCTCTGCTCCTCCAGGACCGGCCGCGGGCAGGAGCCGAACGAGCCGTGGTTCAGGAAGCAGACGGACTCGTCCAGAAGCCAGAAACGGTCGATCATTCCTGGAGCCTAGCAGGCATCGGCCGCGCGGGGCAAGTTTTCTGCCTACGACGCTTGCCACCAAGCCCGAACGCGCACGCCTTCGCGCAAGCTCGATTCGTCCCCGCCGTAGATCAGCACCGAGTCCGGCCGGCCTTGACCTCGATCGCGGTCATCCGTGTTCCCAGGTCCAGCAGCGCGTCGACCTCGTGCCCGATCCGGTCGCGCCAATAATAGAGCGGCAGCCGTTCGCCGCGATGAACGAAAGACTTGAGGACCTCGGAGACGGTGCCGTAAAGCGGATGCCCCGCGAGATCCGCGGCGGTCCTGATCCTCAACAGGTGGCACATGAGCCTGGTGTCGATGAAATACAACTTCAGGCTCTTCATGATGCGTTTGGAAAAGTTCTTATGGTAAGGCTGGAGCAGATGGACGATGGAGCTTGCTTCCAGGACCGACAGCCACTCTCGCGCCGTGGGATGCGCGATGCCGCAGTCGGACGCCAGCGCCGAGAAGTTGAGTGTCTGCCCGGATCGCCCGGCGCAACGCTGGACGAACCTTTGAAAGGTCGTCAGATCGCCCCCGCGCGGGGCCGTGGCATGACGCCGGGTCCAGCGACGGGGTGCCGGAAAGCTCCGAGAAACTGAACGGCAACAACCGGAGATAGGCGGCGCGGCCCGCGAGCGATATGGTTTGTCAAATTGAAGATTAAATCTTCAATTTGACAAATCAGCGCGCGATGACCAGCTTGCATCGAGCCGCGGAAGCCCCTCCGGCGACGTGCGCGCGTAGATCGCATGGTCGCGGCATTGAATTTCCGCGGCGGCGGCGCGGTCATCGTTGCGGTGCACGCCCTCCAAGGCGAAGCCCAGCCGCTCGGCGACCGCCCGGCTCTTGGCGTTCGAAGCGTTGCAATGGATGCTGACGCGCTTGGCGTCAAGCGGACCGAAAGCATATCGGGCGATGGCGTTGACCGCTTCAGAGACGTAGCCCGCCCCGGCGCGGGAACTGCGGACCCAATAGCCGATCTCGAAGATCCGGTGCTCCCAGTCGATGCGGTGAAGGCCGCTGCCCGCCACGAAATCCCCCGTCGCGCGGTCGAAGCAGTAAAGCCGCAGGTCCTCGCGGGAAAGGAATCGGACGTAAGCCTCGCGGCAGTTCAACTCGCAGGTTTCCACGTTTATCTCGCCGCGCGCCCACGGCATCCAGAGGCGAAGCCCCGCGATAGACTCCGCGACCGCCGCATAGAGCGCCGGGCCGTCTCCGGGCGCGGCGGGACGGATCGAAAGCCGCGGAGTGACGATCGGAAACGGCAGATCGAGCAGGATCGGATTCACGCGCGGACGGCCGAGGGGTTCAGTCACGCCAGCATTATACCCAGCGGTCCGGACCGCCGCACGCTCAAGTTCAAAGACTCATCCTGCATTGGATACGTCTGGGCCGGGAGCGGACACGCGCGATAATGTTAAAATGCCCGCGATGAAGACGCTGATGCTGCTCGCCTTGGTCGCGGCCGCCGCGGCCTGCCGCCGCGACGAAATCACCGTGCGCCGCGAGCCCAAGGAGAAGGCGCCCGACATGGCCGCCCTGGCGCCCGGAGCGCGTCCGCGCGGCGTGCGCTGGACCGCCCCGCGCGGCTGGAGCGAGCGTCCCGGAACGGACATGCGCGTGGCCACTTTGATTCCCCCCGCCGCGCACGGCAAGGCCGAGGCCTCCGTCGCCGCTTTTCCCGGCGACGTGGGCGGAGAGCTCGCCAACGTCAACCGCTGGCGCGGCCAGGTCGCCTTGCCGCCGATGACCGAGGCGGACCTGGCGGACGCGCGCAAGACGGTGCGCTGCCGGCTAGGCCCGGTCCTGGTCTACGATTTCACCGGCGCGGGCGCGCGCCCGTCGCGCCTGGTCGCCGGGATGATCAAGGTCGGCGGGGCGACGTGGTTTTTCAAGCTGTCCGGAGACGCGGACGCGGTGGCGGCCGACAAACCGGCGTTCCTGGAACTTCTGCAAGGGCTGAGCGACGATGCGTCCTGAAACCTCCTGGCAAAAAATCGCCCGCGCGCTCAGTTCCCTGCGCCTGACCATCGTCTGCCTGGCCTTGCTGATGGCGCTGGTCGCCGCCTGCACCTTGCTGCAGGTGTCTTTGGGCACGTATTTGGCCGTCGAGCGCACCATCCGCACCACCTTCGTCTGGTGGACCGCGCCCAACGGCCTGCGCCTGCCGGTGTTCCCCGGCGGCGGCCTGGTGGGCGGCGTCCTGCTGGTCAATCTACTGTTTGCCCAATTCCTGCGCCTGGAGCGCAGCTGGCGCAAAGCGGGCATGTGGCTGGCGCACCTGGGGCTGGCGCTGCTGTTCATCGGCGAGTTCTCGACGGCGATTTTTCAAGTCGAAAGCCAGATGCCCGTGGAAGTCGGCCAGACGCGCGATTACTCGGAGGACGTGCGCCAATCGGAGCTGGCCGTGGCCGACGTCAGCGACCCGGCCGCCGACGTGGTGACCGCCGTTCCCGAATCCTTGATGACGCCCGGCGCCGTCGTCTCGCATCCGTCCCTGCCGTTTTCGATCGCGGTGAAGCATTGGTATGTGAACGCCGCGCTGGGCATGCGCAAGCCCGCCGACCCGCCGTCGGAGGCCACGTCCGGCATCGGGCCGAACCTGTCGGTGCGACCGGCCCCCGAGGCGACGTCCGACGACGCGCAGAACGCGCCGGCGGCGCTGATCGAGGTCCGCGACGGCGCCGACAGCCTGGGCACGTTCTGGCTGTCGAGCGCGCTGGGCGCGCCGCAAGGCTTCTCCCATGACGGCAAGACCTGGCGCTTCTCGCTGAGGCCGCGTCGTTACTATTTGCCCTTCTCGCTGACGCTCAACGAGTTTCATCACGACATCTATCCCGGCACCGACATCCCCAAGAACTTTTCAAGCTTGGTGCATTTAAAGGACCTGACCACCGGCGAGGACCGCGACGCGCGCATCTACATGAACCACCCCCTGCGCTACGGCGGCAAAACTTTTTACCAGGCCAGCTTCGGCAAGGGCGACCGGCTGTCCGTTTTCCAAGTCGTGCAAAATCCCGGCTGGCTGATTCCCTACTTATCCTGCGCGTTGGTCGCGCTGGGACTGGCCCTGCATTTCGGGCGCAAGCTGGCGGCGTCGCTCAAGGAGGCCCGATGAAGCCGCGCGCGTCGAAGTTGGTCTTCCGCTCCGCGCTGGCGCTGGGCCTGGCCGCCGCCGCGTGGCCCCTGCTGGCGCCGTCGCCGCGCTCGACTTTTCCGATCGCCGAATTCGGCCGCCTGCCCGCCCTGGAAGGCGGGCGCGTCAAGCCGCTGGACTCCTTCGCGCGCAACTCCCTGCTGATCATCCGCGGCACGCAAAGCCTGCCCGACGGCCGGAAGACTTTGCCCGCGACCGCGTGGCTGGCCGAGGCCCTGTTCAAGCAGGAGGCCGCCGACACGCGGCCCATCTTCACCATCGACGACCCCGACGTGCTGGGCCTGCTGGGTCTGGAGCAGGGCCGCGAGCGCCGCTTCGCCTATTGGCAGATCCAGCCCAAGCGCGATGAAATCGGCCGCCAGGCCGAGCGCGCCGACGCGATTTCCGCCGCCAAGCGCACGCGCTTCCAATCCGCCGTCATCCAACTGGCCCGGCGGCTGGACCTCTACGAGCAGATCAAGAACACGATCATGATCGCCGGGTCCACGGACCCGGCCGCGGAGCTGTCCGCCTTCGCCGAGGCCCTGCCCGGCGCCCTGCGCGCCGCGCACGGCCGCGGTCATGCCGACGCGCGCGACCGCGCCGCGATGAAGACTTTGGCCGAACTGCTGGAGCGCTACAAGTTCCTGGCCAGCGCCGCCGCCTTCAAGCCCCTGCCGCCCCTGCCCGGCGAGCCGGACGACGCCTGGACCTCCTTCGGTCAGCGCATGCTGACCCCGGCGCCCGACCGCGAGCCGCACCCGGGCCTGGCCGCCTACGCGCTGATGGCGCGCGCCTACCGCGCGTCGGACCCCGCGGCGTTTCGCTCCGCGCTCGATCAATACGCGGCGTGGCTGACGTTGGCCCGACCCGACGACGTGCGGCGCGCCGCCCAGGAAACCCTGTTCAACGCGGCCCAGCCGTTCGTGTCCGGCATGGCGCTCTACATCGCGGCCCTGCTGGGCGTCTTCGCGTGGTGGGCGACGCGGCGCGAGGCCGCGCGCGAGGCGGCCGGCGGTTTGCTGGCCGCCGCGTTGATCGTGCACACCGCGGGGCTGGTCGCGCGCGTCTGGCTGCAGGGGCGGCCGCCGGTGACGAACCTGTATTCTTCGGCCGTGTTCGTGGGCTGGGTGGCGGCCTTGCTGGGCGCCGCGGCCGAGCGCGTGCACCGGCGCGGCTTCGCGGCCGCGGGCGGGGCGCTGCTCGGCTTCTGCACGTTGCTCATCGCCCAGCATCTGGGCGCGTCGGGCGACACCATGGAGATGATGCGCGCGGTGCTGGACTCCAACTTCTGGCTGGGCACGCACGTGGTCACGGTCACCATCGGCTACGCGTCCACGTTCCTGGCCGGCGCGCTGGGCGCGGTCTGGGTGCTGCGCCGCCAACTGACGGCCAAACCCGACCCGGAGGCGACGCGCGCGCTCGTGTCCTTGACCTACGGCGTGATCGCCTTCAGCGTCCTGTTCAGCTTCGTGGGCACCACGCTCGGCGGGATCTGGGCCGACCAGTCCTGGGGCCGTTTTTGGGGCTGGGACCCCAAAGAGAACGGCGCGCTTCTGATCGTGCTGTGGAACGCCTTGATCCTGCACGCGCGCTGGGCCGGCTACGCGCGCGAGCGCGGCGTCATGGTGATGGCCGTCTTCGGCAACGTCGTCACCGCGCTGTCCTGGTTCGGCGTGAACATGCTGGGCATCGGCCTGCACTCCTACGGCTTCATGGACAAGGCGTTCTACTGGCTGTCCGCCTTCTGCGCGCTCCAGATCGCGCTGATGACGCTGGGGCTCCTGCCGCCGCGCTTCTGGAAAGCGCCGGCGCGGACCTAGAGCAAGGGCCGTGTCCGCCGACGCCGCCGACGCGCTCCTGCGCCGCGCCCTCGACCGCGAGCGCCGCCGCAACCAGCGCCGCCTGGCGCTCCTGCGGTTCTTCGGCGTCAGCGCCGCCGCCGTGGTGGCGTTTTGGCTGGGGCTGGCGCGCGGCGACGGCGGCTGGCGCGCGCTCCTGCCCGCGTTGTCGACGTACTGGCTGCTGGCCGCGGCGCTGGCGACGGTCGTCTGGAAGCGCCCGGAAAGCCGCCGTCTGGCGGGCTTGGGACTGGCGCTGGTCGACGCGCCGCTGGTGTACTGGATCCAGCGCGCGGGCCTGGCCGCCGCGCACTCGGCGCCGGGCGCGGCCGTCTTCGGCCTGGCGATCTACGTGGGACTGACCGGCCTGTCGGCACTGACGCTCGACCGCCGGCTGATCGAGATCGTCGCTTTCTCCGGCGCCGCGTTCGCCCTGGCGCTGATGCGCGCCGCCGGCGTCGCCGGAGGCGCGCAAGCCGCGGGCCTGGTGGTTCTGGGCACGTCCGCCGCGGCCGCCTGGTATTCGGTGGGGCGCACGCGCGAGCTGATCGCCGCCGTCGCGCGCGAAGGCCTCAAGCGGGAAAAACTGGGACGCCACTTCAGCGCCGCCGTCGCCGCGCGCATCGAAGCCGTCGACGCCGCACCGGCGGCGGCCTGCGAAGTCACCGTGCTCTTCTCCGACCTGCGCGATTTCACCGCGCTGTCCGAGACCTTGCCTCCGGAAAAAGTCGTCGCGCTGCTCAACGAGTATCACGGCCGCATGGTGGAAGCGGTCTTTCGTCACAACGGCACCCTCGACAAGTTCATCGGCGACGGCCTGATGGCCTACTTCGGAGCGCCTCTTCCTGACGCCCAGCATGCGCGCCAAGCCGTGGCCTGCGCGCTGGACATGGTCCGCGAACTGTCCGAACTCAACGCCGCGCGCCGCCGCCGCGGCGAGCCGGAACTGCGCGCCGGCATCGGCGTGCACACCGGCCCCGTCGTGGTCGGCGACATCGGCGCGCCGGAACGCCGACTGGAATACACCGCGATCGGCGACGCCGTCAATCTTGCCTCGCGCCTGGAAGGGCTGACCAAGTCCTCCGGCGGCCCGATCCTGGTCTCTCAGCAGACCCGCGAGCGCGCCGGTGATTCTTTCCGCTGGAGCGCGGCCGGCGAATTGACCGTCAAAGGCAAATCCCTTCCGGTGCGCACGTTTTCTCCGGCGGCCCCGCCCGTCGCGTAAGCTCGAAGAAATCACGGCTTCAATTCGACAAAGACGGACTCGGGCAAGGGGTCGACGTCCACGCCCGCCAGCAGCGGCACGCGGCCGCGATTCGATTCGATCGAAAGAACGCCCGCCTGAGCGGGCACGTCCAGCATGATCGGGCGATGCCTGATCAACTCCAGAATCTTCATCAGTCGACCGTTCCAGTAAACACGGATGTTCATGGGACCGGCCTCCTTCCGGGGAAGAGCAGATCTTAGCGCTATGCGCGAAGAGTCCGTCCGCGCGGCGATGAAAAAGGCTCCGCTTTTATCCAACATCCACAACCGGTCTTGAAGCCGCGTGGCGCCGAAAAGAGCGCGCGTGCCACCGCCGTAAGCCAGCGCCGCGGCCAGAGGAAAGCTCGGATCCCGGCGCAGTTGCGCCGCGGCCTCGTGCCAGCACGGATACTGCGCCCCCGACGCGGCTGCGGAGGCGAATATCCGAGACGCGCCCGCACGGTCGCCCCGCCGCCAGGCGGCAAGCGCAAGCAATCCGCGAGCGGTCGGTTCGGATTGAGGCCGCGCGGCGAAATCGACGATCCCCGGGTACAGGCGAAGAGCTTCTGTATAGAGTTCCACACTACGCCGCGCGAATCGTGCAGAACCTCCGATCACCGAGTCTGTCGACGTCGACCAGGCGCCGAGCTGGTGCGCGATCAGGACGGCGGTCTTGGCTTGATCGACCGCGGAAGCCGCGGGCAGAGGCATTGTCGCGCTCAGAGAACCGGGGCGCGCCGCGCCGAGGGGCGAGAATAATCCGACCTTCTGCGCGGCGAGCGCGATGCGATCGCCGGCCCACGCATAGCCCTCGGATGTCATATGGTGGTCGTCAACGAAGAGCGCGGCACCTCGTGGGCCCTCCCGGCGAAAATCCGCGTCCAAGTCGGCGATCGGCAGGCGCAGTGCCCGAGCCTGCTGGCGCAGCGCGTCTTTCAGCACGCGCGTGGCCGTGATCTGCTGATCGTGCCAAGCGGTATATGCGGCCGCCGCGCGGCCGGGCCGACGCAGAAAATCTTCGCAGCGTCCCAGCAGGTAGAGACGCATGGGCACGGCCATGGCCCGGGCCAGCGTGGATTCGCACCCCCCGGAGCGTCCAGAATCCAGCTCCAGGTCCGCGCTCAGCAGCGCGGCGGCGGCTTGGCGCGCCGCCGCCGAGGCGTCGGGCTCCGGCCAGTTGACCACGATGGGCAGGAAACGCCTTTCATCGTTGGCCGGAACCACGACAAGAACCGGGACGTTCCGGGCGCCCGCGGCCGCAGCGATGCGGGAAAGCGCGCGACGCAGACGATCCCCCGAGAGAGCGGCGGATGGGAAATCGTCGGCTCCAGCGACCGCCAGCGGTCCCGAGGACACTCGCCGTTTTGCCCAGAGCGGCTCAAATTCTTCGAGCGCGGGCGCGGGCCGGGACAGGCGCAGAATTTTCGTTCCGAGCGCCGTCCGAGCCGCCAGCGCGCGAAGAACGCGCGTCGCCCGCGCGAAGGGACGGCGTGCCAGAACGGCGCTGAGCTGTCCCTCGAAGGCTTCGTTATTTCCTTCCTCAACGACGAGGAGATCGGGGTCCGCGTCGCGCAAGACATTCTCGAGGAGCGCGGCGTCGCGCTCGCTTCCAAAACTGGGACGGCCCAGGTTCCACACCTCGATGCGGCGCGTCGGGAAAGCCGCGCGCAGGCGCGCCCCCAACCGTTCCGGGAAGCCCCGGCCCGGCACCGGGTAGCCCGCAGCCACCGAGCCCCCGACGCAGACGATTCGAAAAGTGCCCTTTCTTTTCGCAGCGTCGGCCCGCGTGCCGTCGGGGAGCTGCGCAATTTTCGCGGTCGTGAACGTCAGTTCGATCGGGTCGGCGGACGGATCGAACAAGCGCCAGGTTCCCGCGGGATCCCGCCAACGAAGGAGCGCTTCTCCCGAGATTCCACCCAGCAGCAACGCGGCAAACAGAAACGTGACGGAAAATCGGACGGTCCTGCGCAGACGCACGCTCGACGAAAGAGGCATGCGAAAGTCTAATCGCGACCGCAAGCCCCGTCAAGGACTTTCGACTCGACTTTCGACTCTCGGAAAATATGTAGAATGCGCTCGTGGAACCTGCCGTCCGAGCGTGATTTCTTGCGCGCGGACGTCATAGTCGCGCGTGGAGACGGGGGGTTCCGGGGGAATTTATGTCGAATCGATTCACGGAAAGGGCGCAGCGGGTGATCTTGATCGCGCAGGAAGAGGCCAAGCGCCTCAACCACGACTATGTGGGCACCGAGCACATCCTGCTCGGCCTCATCGCTTTGGGCGAGGGCGTGGCCGCGCAGGTTCTCGCGAACCTGGGCGTCGACCTGCGCCGCGTGCGCTCCGAGATCGAGAAGATCGTCGGCACCGGCGACAACGTGATGCTGCTGGGCGAGATCCCGTTCACGCCGCGCGCTAAAAAAGTTCTGGAGTACGCCGTCGAGGAGGCTCAGCACATGGGCCACTCGTATGTCGGCACCGAGCACCTTCTGCTCGGCCTCATCCGCGAGGAGGAGGGCGTGGCGGCGCGCGTGCTGGAAAACCTGGGGCTGCGCCTGGACGTGGTGCGCGAGGAAGTCCTGAACCTTTTGGGCGAAGGCCAGGCCCAGCAGCAGGCCGGCGGCAAGGAAGCCGCGGCGGGCTCCGGCTCGCCGTCGCGCGCGAAGTCCAAGACGCCGACGCTCGACGAGTTCGGCCGCGACCTGACGGCGATGGCGCGCGAGGGCAAGCTCGACCCGGTCATCGGACGCGCCGACGAGATCGAGCGCATGATCCAGATCTTGGCGCGCCGGACCAAGAACAATCCGGTTTTGATCGGCGACCCGGGCGTGGGCAAGACCGCGATCGTGGAGGGTCTGGCGCAGAAGATATCCTCGGCCGACGTGCCCGAGATCCTGCTCAACAAGCGCGTGCTGACCTTGGACCTGGCGCTCGTCGTGGCCGGCACGAAGTATCGCGGCGAATTCGAGCAGCGCCTGAAGAACATCATCGAGGAGATCCGCCGCTCCAAGGGCGCGGTCGTGCTGTTCATCGACGAGCTACACACCGTCATCGGAGCGGGCGCCGCCGAAGGCGCCATCGATGCGTCGAACATGATCAAGCCCGCGCTGTCGCGCGGCGAACTGCAGACCATCGGGGCCACCACGCTCGACGAATACCGCAAATACATCGAGCACGACGCCGCGCTGGAGCGCCGCTTCCAGCCCATCGTCGTCGATCCGCCGTCGGTGGACGAGGCCGTCGAGATCCTGCAGGGCCTCAAGGACAAATACGAGGCGCACCACAAGGTCAAATACGAGGACGGCGCGCTTCGGGCCGCCGCCGAACTCTCCGATCGCTACATCTCCGAACGCTTCCTGCCCGACAAGGCCATCGACCTCATCGACGAGGCCGGTAGCCGCGCGCGCCTGCAGAGCTCCCAGACGCCGCCCCAGTTCAAGGACAACGAAGCCGAGATCGAGAAGGTGGTCAAGGAGAAGTCCGCCGCGATCTCCGGACAGGAGTACGAGAAGGCCGCCCGCCTGCGCGACAAGGAGAAGGAACTGCGCAAGGCGTTGGAAGAGGCCAAGAAGAAATGGCGCGAGAAACGCGACCTGTCCACGCCCGCGATCACCGCCGAGGACATCGCCGCCGTCGTGTCCAAGTGGACCGGCGTGCCCGTCACCGCCCTGACCGAGACCGAGACGGAAAAGCTCGTGCACATGGAGGAAAACCTCCACAAGCGCGTCATCGGCCAGGAAGAGGCGATCAAGACCATCTCCCAGGCCATCCGCCGCTCCCGCGCGGGCCTCAAGGACGTGAAGAAGCCGATCGGTTCCTTCATGTTCCTGGGCCCCACCGGCGTGGGCAAGACGGAGCTGGCGCGCGCGGTGGCCGAGTTCATGTTCGGCAACGAAGAGGCGATGATCCGCGTGGACATGTCCGAATACATGGAGAAGTTCGCGGTCAGCCGCCTGATCGGAGCGCCTCCCGGCTACGTCGGCTACGAGGAAGGCGGCCAATTGACCGAAGCCGTCCGCCGCAAGCCCTACTCCGTGGTCCTGCTCGACGAAATTGAAAAGGCCCATCCGGACGTGTTCAACATCCTCCTGCAGGTCATGGACGACGGCGTGCTCAACGACAACCTCGGCCACAAGGTGTCGTTCAAGAACACCATCGTGCTGATGACCTCCAACGTGGGCGCGCGCCTGATCTCCAAGGGCAAGTCGCTGGGCTTCACGGCCGCGGACGGCGTGGACCAGGATCAGCGCGACTACAAGAAGATGAAGGAGACGGTGATGGACGAGGTCAAGCGCGTCTTCAGCCCCGAGTTCATCAACCGCATCAACGACATCATCGTCTTCCACCCGCTCAACGAGATGGAGATGACGCAGATTCTGACCATGATGCTGGGCCGGGTGCGCACGAAGATCGAGGCGCAGGGCTACAAGATCGAATTCTCCGAGGAGACGTCGAAGTTCCTGATCAAGAACGGCTTCGACGTGAACTACGGCGCGCGGCCCCTGGCGCGCACCATCCAGCGCTCCGTCGAGGACCCGCTGTCCGAAGACATCCTGCTCAAGAAGTTCGAGGCGGGCGGCACGATCTACGTCGACGTCGACGCCGCCGGCGAAAAACTGACCTTCGCCAAGAGTCCCGCAGTCAAGTCGAACTGACCTTCCAGCGCGCGCCCCGCCCCTGGCGGCGGGGCGCGCGTCCTGGTATCCTGCGGGAAGAGTTCCTCCAATGAGCCGAATCGTCGTCGACCGCCGACTCCGCTGGGATCTTCTGCGCGGGCAGGGTGCCGCGCCGTTGCTGATCTCGGCGTTGTTCGTGGTCGCGCTCTCCTACGGCTTGGGCTATCACCTGGACTGGTCCGAGGAGTCCGGCCGCGTCGAAGACGAAGGGGAGGTGGCGGAGATACCCGCTCCGGCCGCTTCGGCCCTCCCCGCTCCGGAAGCTGCCCCGCCGGCGGCGCCGCCGACGCAGACGGCGGCCGCGTCCATCGCTCCGATGCCCGCGCCGATCATGGCCGCCGACCCTCGCGATGCGGCCTGGGACAAGATGACCGCCCAACTAGGCTCCTTGGCGGCGCATTATCCGGGCCGCGTGTCGATCTATATAAAAGACCTGCACAGCGGCCGCATCTGGATGTATCATCCCGATGACCTTTTCCCCGCTGCAAGCCTGATCAAGGTGCCGGTGCTGATCTCCGCGTTTTACAAGATCAAGGAAGGGCACCTCTCGCTTGATGAAAGCCTGGAACTGACGCGCCGCAACCGCGTGGGCGGCTCCGGATCGCTCAAGTGGCGGCCCGACGGCACGCGCCTGACGGTGCGCCAGATCATGATCCACATGATCAACGAGTCGGACAATACCGCCACGCGCATGCTGCTGGACCGCCTGGGCCTGGGCTACGTCCAGCAGCAGTTTCCGCGCATGGGGCTTCTCTACACGGGCATCTACGCCGACGGCATGAGCATCAAGGGCGGACGCGTGGCGCACGAGAACTACACCACCGCCCGCGAGATGTCCATGCTGATGGAAAAGATCTACCGCGGCGAAGCCGTCGATCCCGAGTCCAGCGCGCTGATGCTGGCGATCTTGAAGAAGCCGAAAGCGGTCGCGTCGCGCCTTCAAAAGGGAATGCCGGCCGGCTGGGAGATCGGCCACAAGACCGGACTCCTGCGCCAGGCCTGCCACGACTCCGCGCTGTTCTTCACGCCCAACGGCGACTACCAGATCACCGTGCTGACCGGCGACAACCGAACCTATGCGCAGGCCAAGGACTTCATCACGAAGCTGGCGCACGTGACTTTCGCCAATTACGCAGGCCCCAGCTACCTGGCCCAGGCGGCGCGTCGCCATCGCCGCCTGCGCCGCTGACATGCGCGCCTTCCTGCTCGCCGTGCTGCTCCTGCCCGCCGCGCCTTTACGCGCGCAGGAGGGCGACGCAACCGCGATCCAGCCGCATCTGTTCGACCTCCACCTAGACGACAGCCTCCGCGAAGTCCGCCGCCATTTCCCGCCCTTGAAGAAATGGCTCTCGACGGTGGACAAGCGGCTGGGCGTGACCCGCTACCGCGTGGAGTCCGGCGACGCAAAAGGATTCCCGCCTCACCTGCGCACGCTGTATCTGGGCTTTCACCACGGCGACCTCGTGGAAATCGAGGGGGTCTACGACGACGACTACTCCCGCCGGGAAACCTACGAGCGCCTGGCCAGCGAATACGAATTGCTCTACGGCCGCCCGCGCCGCTCCGGCGATCGCTTCTGGTGGGACGACGGCAGCACCGTCCTGCGCGTATTCCCCGCGGAACTGCCGGCCGCCGCCGACGGGGCCATCCTGTCCTCGATGACCGCCCCCTCCACAAAGGAGGGACCCACCGTCGTCGCCTGGCGCACCGGCGTGCAGATTTTCCGCCGCGCCGTCTTCTCCCGCGACTAAGCACCAAGGACGGGACGTCCGGCATGGAACTTTTTAGGGGGTCGGCGCGTATACTCCTTAGCCCCGGAAGGCGTTCGAACAAAAATCGAACTTGTGTTCGAGAACGACTTCTGTTATACTCACACCCTTGGGCGCCGGGCAAAAAGGCGCGCCGAGGAGGGAGAAATCACTCAATGACGAACATGGACTCCGGGAAGTCGAAGGCGTTGGAACTGGCGCTGGCGCAGATCGAGAAGGCCTACGGAAAGGAAGCGGTGATGAAGCTGGGGGACCGCGCGGCGAAGATCAAGATCGACGTGATCCCCACCGGCGTGCTGTCGCTCGACCTCGCACTCGGCGTGGGCGGCTTCCCGCGCGGGCGCATCATCGAGATCTACGGACCCGAGTCCTCGGGCAAGACGACCCTGGCCCTGCAGGCCGTCGCGATGGCGCAGAAAGCCGGCGGCTCGGCGGCCTACATCGACGCGGAGCACGCGATGGATCCCGCCTACGCGCGCGCCCTGGGCGTCGACATCGACTCCATGCTGATCGCCCAGCCGGACTGCGGCGAGGAAGCCCTGGAGATCACCGAGAAGCTGGTGCGCTCCTCGGCCATCGACGTGATCGTCATCGACTCGGTCGCGGCCCTGGTCCCCAAGGCCGAGATCGAGGGCGAGATGGGCGACAGCCACATGGGCCTGCAGGCCCGGCTCATGAGCCAGGCCCTGCGCAAGCTCACCGCGGTCGTCGCGCAGAGCCACACCACGCTGATCTTCATCAACCAGATCCGCAACAAGATCGGCGTGATGTTCGGCAACCCGGAGACGACGACCGGCGGCCTGGCGCTCAAGTTCTACGCGACCATGCGCCTGGAGATCCGCCGCATCGAAAACATTAAAGAAGGCGACGTCGTGGTCGGCGCGCGCGCGCGCGTCAAGATCGTCAAGAACAAGGTCGCCCCGCCCTACCGCACGGCGGAGTTCGAGATGATCCACGGCTTCGGCGTCTCGCGCGAGGGCTGCCTGATCGACCTGGGCGTCGAGGCGACCATCGTCGAGAAATCCGGCTCCTGGTTCCTCTACGACGGCGAGCGCCTGGGCCAGGGCCGCGAGAACGCGAAGGCCTACCTCAAGCACAACACCGCCACCGCGGAGAAGCTGGAAAAGGCGCTGCGCGACAAGTATCTGGTCGCGCCGGCGGTGGAAGCCGCCGCCGCGGCCGCCGCGATGGAAAATGAGGACGATTCGGACAAGCCCGCGGCGAGGACGGCCAAGCAGAAGGCCTAGGCTTCCCGCAAAACAGCGCGCCGCCGGGCTTCTTAATAGCCCGGCGGCGTCGCTTTTTTCGGGCCGCGAGAGGTAGAATCCCGTGATGAGTCCCGAGGATCGTCTCGCCGCGCCCGACCCGTTGGCGGAGTTCGCACGCTACCTCAGCCTGGAGCGCGGGCTTTCGCCGCGCACCGTGGAGGCCTACTCGGCCGACGCCGGCCGATTCCTGGCCTGGGCGCGCGCGCGGGGGGTCGACGCGCGCGCCACCCCGCGCGGAGCGCTCGATGATTTTCTCTGGGACGAGCGGCGCCGCGGCCTGGGCGCGGCGTCCTTGCGTCGCCTGGTCGGCGCTCTGCGCGCCTATTTCGCCTATCAGGCCCTGGAGGGGCGCCTGCCGGAAAGCCCCGCCGAAAGCCTGCGCGGACCGCGCCGCGCGCGGCGCCTGCCGCGCCACCTGACCCCGGCCGAGACCGCGCGCCTGCTGGCCGCGCCGAACACCGACTCCTACGACGACGTGCGCGACCGCGCCGCGCTGGAGCTGCTCTACGCGGCAGGGCTGCGCGTCTCGGAATTGCTGTCCCTGACGCCGGAGGCCGCGAATCTGCAGGAGGGCTGGGTGCGCGTGCTGGGCAAGGGCGGCAAGGAGCGCCTGGTGCCCGTGCACGCGCGCGCGATCGCTGCCGTACGCGTCTATCTTCAAGCACGCGAGCGCCGCTTTAAAACGACCGCCCCGGAACTTCTGTTGGGGCGCTCGGGCCGCCGCCTGTCGCGCGGGCAATTCTGGCGCCGCCTGCGCGCGCTCGGCCGACGCGCGGGAATCGAACAGCCGCTGCATCCGCACCTGCTACGCCACACCTTCGCCACCCACCTGCTGGCGGGCGGCGCGGACCTGCGCTCCGTGCAGGAGATGCTAGGCCACGCCGACCTGTCGACCACGCAGATCTACACCCACCTGGACGCCGCGGCGCTGAAGGCCGCGCACGCGAAGCATCACCCCCGCGGATGAATTACAATATCGTCGCCATGCGAACCCTGCTCGCGCTGCTTCTGCTCCTCGCCGCTGCGCCGTCGCGCGCCGCGGACCCGGTCGCGGCGGACTCGTCGACGGTGCGTCTTGCCGACTACTTCGTCCAGACGCCGATCAACGAAGCCGACCCCAAGCTGGTCTCGCCGTTCCTGGCGCTCGACGCGCAGACGCTTCCCAAGCGTCTGCGCGAAAAAGCCCGGGCCAAGCAGTTGGCGATTCAAGCCCTGCTCAAGCTGCACGACACGAAAAAGAAGGGCAACTGGCTTCAGCCCGTCGGCGGCTGCACCGCGGAAAGCTTCGTCAAACCACTCAAGGACATCCCGGCCTACGCGATGGCCGGCTACGTGCCCATCACGGAAGAAGAGCTCAAGTACATCATGCACAAAACCAACTGCACGGAATTGGACCTGGGCTGCCAGTTCACCTTCACGATCTTCTACGATAAGAAAAAACCGCGCAAGCTGATGCTTCACCAAAACGACCCGATCGACGCCCTGGCGGCCGAATCCCACGGCCCGCATGGTCAGACGAATTTCTTCGGCGTAGGCCTGACGTGCCAGCATTGACCCGGTGAGGGCTCTGCGCGCGCCCGCCCGCGCCTCCGTGTACGCGCCCACGACGCGGGCGCTGATTTTCGGCCTGATCGCCGCGGCCTTCGCGCTCTACGCGCGAACGTTCGCCTATCCGCCGCTGTGGGACGATCATTTCTACGTCGAGGGGCAGACGTTCCTGCGCGACCCGCGCGCGCTGGCCGCGGTTCTTAATCCGCGCCAGTTCCTCCGCATCCTGCCGACGGCGAACGCCGCGAGGCCGGTCTGGCTTTTCTCGGTCCTGCTGGACCGCGCTCTCCTCGGCTGGTCGTTCTGGGCCCTGCGCGCCTCCAGCACGCTGTGGTATGGCGTCGGCGCCGCGCTATTGGCGGCGCTGGTTTGGGAACTGACGACGGACGCCGCTGCCGCCGCGGCGGCGGGATTTCTTTTCGTCGCTCATCCGCTGCACGCTGAAGTCGTCGAAATCGTCTCATTTCGCGCCGACACCCTCGCCTTCCTTTTCGGCGTTCTCGCGCTTCTGCTGCACCTGCGCGCCTGGCGCTCGGAACATCCGAAGCCGCTTCGACTCGCGGCGCTGGCCGCGTTCGGTTTGGCGCTGCTGTCCAAGGAATCCGCAGCCGCCGTCGTGGTCCTGCTTCCGGTGGTCGATTCCGTCGCCTGCCCCGCGCCTCCCTGGCGGACGCGCGCGCGCGTTTACGCCGCGTTCGTTCTGCTCCTGGCGGCGTATCTGTACTACCGCACGCCGCGCGCGGGCTACGAGTCCAGCGCCGGGCCGGACGTCTTCACCGAACTGGCCCAGCGTGAACCCGCTCTGTTCGGTCCGGTCTCCCAGCCGAGCGACGACTGGGCGCGCGCTCCCGTCGGCCTCGGTAGCGGTCGGCACCGCGACCCGCGTCCGTGGGACCAAGATTTTTCGGCGCCACGGACGCACCTGCGCACGCTCGTGGTCGTACAAGGTTCTAATCTCCTCCGCTTGTTCTGGCCCTGGCCGCTTCAGGGCGACTACGCTCCCAAAACCGTGCGCCGCTGGCTCGATCCACGCCTGGCGGCGACGCTGGCCGGTTGGATGGTCCTGCTGGGGCTCGCGGCGGCGATGCGGCGACGAGCTCCTTTGTTGTCGGCGGGCCTGCTGTGGATTCCCGCCGCGCTCCTGCCCGTCAGCGGGATCGTCGCCATGCGCAACCTAACGGCGGACCGCTATCTCTATTTCGCTTCGGCCGGAGTCTGCCTCGCTCTGTCCGCGCTCGTCACCGCGCCTTTCGGTCGAGGTACGCGCGCGCGCCGCGCGGCGTTTATTCTCTGCGGCGTCGTCGCCGCGTTTTGGATCGAACTCGGCCAAATGCGCCTGCCGGACTTCCGCAGCGACGCGGCCTATTTCGCGGCGACGATCGCCGTGGATCCCGACGTCCCTCGCGCGCGCTGCAACCTGGGCTTGGCGGAGTGGCGCGAAGGTCGCCTCGACGCCGCCGAAACCGACCTGCGCGCCGCGCTGACGCTCTGGCCTCAATCGCGCCAAGTGCGCGCCAATCTGGCCGACCTTCTGCAAAGTCGCGGCCGCGCGGACGAAGCCCGCGCGTTGCTGAACGCCGTCCCATGAACGCGACCCTGTCGGTCGCCATCCTGACCCGCGCTCGTCCCGGTCTTCTGCGCGCGTGCCTGGACAGCGTCTTGCGCGCGGACCTTGGCAAAGTCCGGGAAGTGCTTGTCGTCGTCAACGGCCACGACCCGGAGGCGTGCGCCGTCGCCGCGGCCGCCGCGGAACGCGAGCCACGCGTGCGCGCTCTCGAAATTCCGTTGTCGTCGCGCGGCCGCGCGCGCAACCTCGCCGCCGCGGCCGCGACGGGGCTGCTCCTGCATTTCCTCGACGACGACGTGGTCGTTCCACTCGGTCTCTTCGCGGCGACCGTCGCGCGCTTCGCCGACGATCCCTCTCTCGCGGCCGTCGGCGGGCCCAACACGACGCCGCCGGACAGTTCCGCGTTCGAGACCGCCGTCGGGCACCTGCTCTCCTCGCGGCTGGGCGCCTGGAGCATGCGCGCGCGCTACCGCCCCGTCGGCGCCGCGCGCGCGGCCGGCGAGGAGAGCCTGATGCTGTGCAGCCTCGCCTTTCGCGCCGGCGCCGACGGGCCAGGGGGCCTGCGTTTCGACGAGAGCCTGGCCTCGGCGGAGGAGAATCTTCTGCTGGAGCGCATTCGCCGCAAGGGCGGACGTGCGCTGTACGATCCCGACCTGTTCGTTTATCATCGCCGCCGCTCCGGCTGGAGAGGATTTTTAGCGCAGACGTTCCGGTCGGGCGCGGGCCGCAGCCAAACGGCCAGCCGCCTGCCTTCGATCCTGCGGCCGATACACCTGGCGCCGCCGCTCTTCGCGCTGTATCTGGCCGCGCTTGTCCTCCGCCCCAGCGCCGCCGCGGCACTGCCGCTGGCGGCGTACGCGGCGTGGCTTGGGCTGGAGACCGCCGCGGCCGCGCGCGCTCATGGCCCGCACGTGGCCGCGCTCTGCGCGGGGCTGACCCCTCTGCACCACCTCGCCTACGCGGCGGGCTTCCTGCTGGGACCTTTCTTTTGGGTCGAGCCCGAGCCCGGTCAGCGCCGCTCGACGACCAGCGCGCCGCCCATGCCGCCGCCCGCGCAGGCCGCGAGCAAGCCGTAGCGGCCCTTCGGGTTCTTCTTCAGCGCGTGAACTAGGTTCAGCATCAAGCGCGCGCCCGTGGCCCCCAGCGGATGGCCGACGGCGATCGAGCCGCCGTTGGGATTCAGCGCGCCGGACGCGTTCTTGGCCGCCCAATCGTGGCCGAATTTATCCTTGCCCAGCTTGAAGATCGACAGCACCGTGGCCGCGAACGGCTCGTGCAGCTCGATCTGGTCGAGCGCGTCGAAGGAGACGCCCGCGCGCTGGAGCGCGACCGGAGCGGCGAGCGCGGGGGCCACGCCCATGTGCGCGGGATTATTCCCGACGAACCCCCAGCCCTTGATCTCGGCCAGGACCTCAAGGCCGAGGGCTTTCGCCTTTTCCGCCGTGGTCACGATCACGGCGGCCGCACCGTCGGAGCGGCCACAGGAGTTGAACAAGGTCACGCTGCCCTTCATTCCTTCCTGGTAGGACTTGCCCTCGACGTGGCGGCCGTAGTCCCGGTAGAAATCCTTCAGCGAATAGGCCGAGTTGTCGAACAGCACGGGCGCCTTGGCGAACATCTGAGGCTTCTCGACCAGGTCCTCGCGCAGGAACGGGTACTCGTCCTTGTCGAGCACGGCCTGGCCGCCGCGCGTCACCGGGACCACGTGCGTGTCGTAGAAGCCGGACTTCCAGCCGGCGAGGCTGCGGCGGAAGCTCTCGCGCGCGTAGGCGTCCTGCTCATCGCGGCCGATGCCGTACATCTGCGCGCAGACCTCGGCGGTGCCGGCCATGTTGATCTTCTCGACGGGGTCGGTCAGACCGGCCTCCATCGCGTCGACGACGGACACATCGGGCGTGGTCAGCAGCTCCCCCCACTTCGCCTTCACCGTGTCGAGGCTGCGCAGGGCCTTGGCCGCGCGCGAACCGTCGATGGTGTAGGGCAGGCGCGACATGACCTCGGTGCCGCCGGCCAGGTAGAGCTCGCCTTCGCCCGCCAGGATGAAGCGCGCGGCCGCCGCGATCGACTCGATGGAGGACACGCAATTGTTCTGCACGGTCACCGACTGCACCCTCTCCGGCAGGCCCGCGCGCAGCGCGGCCACGCGCGCGATGTTGGGCGCTTGAAAGCCTTGCCCGACCCAGCCGGCGATCACGCCGTCGACGGCGTCCTTGGGCAGGCGAGAGCGCTCCAAAGTCGCGACCAAGGCGTCCACCAGCAAAGCGTCGGCGGTCAGACCCGCCAAGGAGCGCGACAGATGCCCGATGGGCGTACGCGCGCCGCCGGCCACGACGATCGTCTTTGAAGATGCGTTCATGTGAGCCTCCGGTGCGCCGGGCGCGGCGACCGGCGTAATTATATAATTCGAGGGCTTGAAGAATCTCGTTTTCGTCGCCAGCCATCTGGGCTATCCGATGGACCGCACGCCTCTGGGCGGCGGCGCCATGGTGGGGCTGCAGCTCGTGCGCCACTGGAAGCCCGACGAGAACTGGAGCCTGAGGGTGCTCGGATCGGGCCCGGAGTCCCCGGCGGAAGGCGTCGACTACACGCGCCTGGCCGCGCGAGCCGAAAGCCTCGTCGAGCTCGGAGAACTGGCCTACGCGCGCTTCTGCCGCGATTTCGAGCGCGAGACGACCGATTGGATTCTGTCGCGGCAAGAGGAACTGCCGCCGTCTCAGACCGCGATCGTCGTCAACGACATCTCCGAGGGCCCCACGCTCGCGCCGCTGGCCCAGGCCGGCTACGCGATCACGTCGATCTGGCACGTCGACGTCGTCGACTATTTCAACAAGCTCTATCTGCGCCGCTTCTTCGCGCCGGAGAACCTCACGCGCGTGCACGAACGCCTTCGCTCGGCGGGCGTCGATCGGGTCATGCCCGACGTGCTCAAGCTCGTCTTCGACAAGCAGCGCGAGACGGTCGCGCACTCGCGGCGCATCATCGTGCCCTCGACGGCGATGGCCGAGACGATTCGCCGCTGCTATTCGGAACTCGTCCCGGACGAGGAACTGCGCCGCCGCATCGCCGTGGTGCCGTGGGGCGTCTGGGCTTCGGAGCCGACGCCGGCCGAAAAGAACCGCGCCGAGGAACTGCGCGACTACCACGAGATCGGGCCGGACACGTTCGTGCTGATGACGCTCTCGCGCATCTCGCCGGAAAAAGGGATACACATTCTGCTTGAGGCCCTGCGCCTTTTGGAGACCGACGGCCGCTTGGCCGGGCGCGACGTGCGCCTGTTCGTCTGCGGCGAGCCCGCCTTCATGATGGGGCAGGCCTACCACAAGAAGGTGCGCGCGGCCGCGGCCCGGCTCAAGCAGGTCAAGGTCGTCTTCCCCGGCTACCTGGACGCGTCGGCCAAGCGCGTGCACCTCCAATTGGCGAACCTGTTCGTCTCGCCGTCGGTGCACGAGAGCTACGGCCTCAACGTCGTCGAGGCCATGCACGCGGGCCTGCCGGTGCTCGCCAGCGATCACTACGGCGTGCGCGACGTCCTGCCGCCGGACGCGGGCCGCCTGGTGCACTACCCGACACCGAAAAAAGCGCCGCCGCTGCTGGCCGACGCGCTTCTGACGTTGATGGCGGACCCCGCGGGCCTGCAGGCGATGGGCCGGGCCGCGCGCGGCGCCGCCGCGGCGATGCCGTTCGCGGCGGCCGCCGACGCGGTGCGCGCGGCGGCGCTCGGGGCGCTGTCGTGAGGCCGGGGCTTCGCGTCGGCTTGACCGTGGACATGCCCGCGCGAGTCGAGAAGCACATGCGGCCGCGCCTGGAAGGACTGGTGCGCCATCCGCTGTACGCGACGTGGGCGATGGTCTACCACATGGAGACCGTCTCCCGGATGCTGCTCGCGCCGTATTTGGAGCCGCACGAGGAAGCCGTCGGCGGCGGCGTGCTCGTCAAGCATCTGCGCCCCGCGCGCATCGGAGCGCCCCTGCACGTGGTCGCGCGGCTGGTCCGCGCGCGCGGCGCGCGCGTCTACACCCGCGCCGAGGTGCACACGCGCGGCCGCAAGATCGGCGAGGGCTCCGTGCTTCAGGTCGTGATGACGCGCGCCCGCTTCGCCAAGATTCTCCAGGAGGCCCGCTGATGGAAGGCTACAAGATCGTCACCGACGTGCCGGTGCGTTTTTCGGACACGGACGCTCTGGGCCACGTCAACAACGCGGTCTACCTGAGCTACCTGGAGAGCGCGCGGGTGGATTATCTGCGCGAGCTTCTGGGCGCCAAGAAGATCGAGGATCTCGGCGTGATCATCGCCCGCATCGAGATCGACTACAAGAGCCCCGCGTTCCATCACGAGATCTTGCGCGTCGGCTGCCGCGTGTCGGAAGTGGGCGGCTCCAGCATCCACATGGATTACCGCATCGAGGACAAGGAGACCGGAAGGCTGGTCGCGCTGGCCAAATCCGTGCTGGTGTCCTACGATTACGCCGCCGCGCGCGTGGTGCGCGTGCGCGAGGACTGGCGCGAGAAAATGGAGGCGTTCGATGGCGCCGCGTGAGGCCGTCGTCGTCGCCGCGGTGCGCACGCCGGTCGGCCGGCTGGGCGGGTCCCTATCGACCGTTCGTCCCGACGATCTCGCGGGGCTGACCATCGCCGCTCTTCTTAAAAAAGCGCCCGGCCTCGATCCGGCCGAGATCGCCGACGTCTATCTCGGCTGCGCCAACCAGGCCGGCGAGGACAACCGCAACATCGCGCGCATGGCCGCGCTCCTGGCGGGCCTGCCGCAATCGGTTCCGGGCTGCACGGTCAACCGGTTGTGCGCGTCGGGATTGGAGGCGATCAACGCGGCCGCGCGCGCGGTGCTGGCGGGCGAGGGCGAAGCCTACGTCGCGGGGGGCGTGGAGAGCATGAGCCGCGCGCCGTACTCGTTGCCCAAGGCGGAAGCTGGCTACGCGTTCGGCAATCTGACGGCCTACGACACGGCCCTGGGCTGGCGCTATCCCAACAAGCGGCTCGAGGCGATGTTTCCCCTTCTGGCCATGGGCGAGACGGCCGAAAACGTGGCCGAGAAATACGGCGTCTCGCGCGCCGATCAGGACGCGTTCGCACTGGAAAGCCACGCGCGCGCGACGAAGGCGCGCGACTCCGTTTTCTCCGAGGAGATCGTCCCGATCTCCCTCGCACAGAAAAAGGGCGAGCCGCTCCTTTATTCAAAGGACGAAACAATCCGACCGGACACGAACCTCGAAAAGCTGTCCGCCCTGAAGCCCGCTTTTCGCAAGGGCGGCTCGGTCACGGCGGGGAATTCATCGACCTTGAACGACGGCGCGTCCGCCGTGCTGATCATGGAGGCCGCCAAAGCCGCAACGCTCGGCTTCCAGCCGTTGGCGCGCTGGGCGGGGTCGGCGGCGGCAGGGGTAGACCCCTCCTACATGGGCATCGGCCCGGTGCCGGCGGCGCGGAAAGTTCTGGGGCGTCTCGGCTGGACCGCGTCCGCGCTGGATCTCGTCGAGCTCAACGAGGCATTCGCGGCGCAAACGCTCGCTTGCCAGCGTGAATTAGGGCTCGACGCCTCCCGGCTCAACGTCCACGGCGGGGCGATCGCGCTCGGACATCCGCTGGGCTCCTCCGGCTGCCGCATCGTCGTCACGTTGCTGCACGAGATGCGCCGTCGCAAGGCGAAGAAAGGCCTGGCCGCGCTGTGCGTGGGCGTGGGTCAAGGACTGGCGACGGCATGGGAGTCGGTCTAGAGGTGCTGGTCATTTCGCGCGACGCGGCCTGGGTGACGCGGCTGGGCAAGGTCGCGGAGCGCGGCGGCTGGCCCATCGAGGCGCGCGGCGAACTGCCCGCGCGCGGCGCGGGAGCCTTCGAGCGCGTGCTTGTCGTTCTGGACCGCTCTCTGGCCGGTGCCGTCCCCGCGCGCACGGTGGCCGCCCTGCGCGAGCTTTGTCCAGGCGCGTCGGTCGCCCTGGCCTGCGCGGAGCGCGAGGCCGGGCCGAACGTCGTGAGCGAGGCCCTGACCTCCGGAGCCGACGAGACCGTGCTTAAGTCCTGGAGCGACGACCGTCTGACCGCGCGCCTTTCGACTCTGCGCGACCGCGCGCTGGCGACGGACGCGCGCGTCAGCGCCGACGGCGGCCTTAGCCTCGACCGACGCGCGCGACGCGCGTACGCGCGCTCGCGTGCGGGCTGGCTGGCGCTGGACGTGACCGCGCCGGGCTTCGAACTGCTGTGGCGCCTGCTCGAGCACGAAGGCCGGCCGGTCAGCCGCGCGGAACTCGCGGACGCGTTGGACGCCGCGTTCGGACGGGAGGCCGGACCGGAAACCGTCTCACGGCGCATCCTCGCTCTGCGCCGCGCGCTGGCGCCGTGGCCCGGGACGGTCGAATCGGCGCGCGACGGACGCTATCGGCTGGTGTCGGCGCGTCGCCGATCCAGCACGTAGGCCGAGCCCGGGCGGGCTTTCGCCGTTTTTTTCAATTCCGCGCCGAGAGCGGCGACCTGGGCGAAACTGGCCAACGCGCGATCCCTGTTATGGCAGATGCCGATCGCGACCGACAGGAGCGGGAATTCCCGAACCACGCCCTGGCGGTCCTTGGCCACGATCGTGCCGCGCGCCCGGTCGGCCGGTGTGTAAAAGGATGGAACCAAGGCATCGAACGCCGCACAGATGCGCCGCGCGGCCTCCTCCATGCGCTCGGGCGTGGAGAGCGCGATGAAGTCGTCGCCGCCGATGTGACCGATGAAGTCCACGGGTCCGCCGCCCCGCACCTCGTCGACGAGCACGCGGGCGATGGCGCGGATCACGCGGTCGCCGGCATCGTAGCCGTAGGCGTCATTGTAGGCCTTGAATTGGTTCAAGTCGGCGTAGAGCACCGCCAGCGGACGGTTTTCTGAAAGCGCGCGGTCGATGCGGGATTCGATCGACAAGTTTCCGGGCAGACGCGTCAGCGGGTTGGCGTCGAGGCCCTGGCGGGTGCGCTTGAGGATCATGCGGATGCGGGCCAGGAGCTCGCGCACGTCAACGGGCTTGGTGATGAAGTCGTCGGCGCCCAGGTCCAGCCCCTCGATCTTGTTCTCCCGCGTGGCCGCCGCCGACAGGATCACGACCGGCAGATTCTCAAGCAGGGGATCGTCGCGCAGCGCCCGGCAGACGTCGAAGCCGGTGAGCTTGGGCATCTTGAGATCGAGCACGGCGATGTCGGGGGGGTCACGGCGGATGGACTCCAGCGCCGCCGCGCCGTCGCCGACGGCCGTCACCGCGTAGCCGGCGCGCTCCAGCGCGTCCTGCAGAGCCATGAGCAGGTCGGCCACGTCGTCGGCGATCAGAATACGGGCCGGATTGCGGTTGACCTCGGTCACGGCCCTGAGAATACCCCATTTTCCGAAGAATTGACAGGCCGCGGGCGTAATTCATACAATTACGTTTCGGCGACGAAATGTCCGACCAGAAGAAGCCCGCCGACCGCGAACGCAGTGGCCTTGCCGTTGCGTTCATGATCGGCTGGGACCTGGTGGCCATTACGGGGCTGGCGTTCTTTATCGGCTACTGGATCGACGGACATTTCCGCACCTCCCCGTGGGGCGTGCTCCTGGTGACGATCGCGGGAATCTGCGGGGCTCTCTATCGACTTGTTAAGACGTTCAGTCCTCCGTCGGACGATGATTCGGGCCGCGGCTGAAGGAGCGGTGCTAGGCGTCGCGTTCGCGGCGGCGGCGGGAATGATTTGGACGCAGCCGGCGCTGGTGGCCGGAGTGAGGTTCGGCGTGGCGGCCGCGTGGGCCGCCTCGACGGCGAGCGTGACGTGGCTTCTTTGGGCACGAGAGCGCTCGACGGGGACGTTCTGGGGGGCGTTCGGCGGCGGGATGCTGCTACGCGCAAGCGTTCTGGGGGGCTTGTTCCTCTGGGGATTGCGCCGCGCGGGCACGTCGATGGAAGCCCTCCTGATTTCGTATGGATTGGCGTTGTTAGGGCTGCTGTTGACGCTGGAAATCAGACACCTGAGGCTGAGAACGGATGGACTTTGAACACGAGCTCGCGCATCACCTGATCGACCGCAAGCTTTTCCATTTTATGGTCGGCCCCCTCGACCTCGGCCTCTCGCCGCTGATTCTGACGATGTGGGCCGCGTGCGCGTTCCTGATCGTTTCGCTGAGCATCGGCGCCCGCGCCAATGGCTCGTTTGCGCGCAGCGCGATGGAGCCTCTGGTGCTCTATGTGCGCGACGAGATGGTCGAACCCATTTTCGGCCATCACACCGACATTTATCTCCCCTATTTCCTGACCCTCTTCTTTTTTCTTCTGGCCTGCAACTTTTTCGGCCTCATTCCCGGCGCCTCCGGCGTGACCGCGAACATCGCGGTGACCGCCTCACTGGCGATCTGCACCTTTCTGCTCATGCAGTTCGCGGGCGTCAAGGAACAGGGCCTGAGCTCCTACCTGGCGCACATTGTTCCATCCGGCGTGCCGTGGTGGCTGTGGCCCCTGCTGTTCGTCATCGAGACGTTCGGCATGGCCGCCAAATGCATCTCGCTCTCCATTCGTCTCTTCGCGAACATGCTGGCCGGCCACGTGGTGGTGCTTTCGTTCATTTCCTTGATTTTTATCTTTGCGCAGATGAGCCATGTCGCCGGCTACGGCGTGTCGCCGGCGGCGGTGGGCCTGGCGCTGTTCATCATGCTGATGGACGTGCTGGTGTCGGTCCTGCAGGCTTATATTTTCACGTTCTTGACCATACTGTTCGTCGGTTCGTCCGTACACCCGCACTGAGACCGTTCTCCGCGCGGAGGTCGCACCCCGGCCGCCTTTCGGCGATCCGGAGAAAGCCGTCAGGAGCTAAAGAAATGGGTGGAATCGGAATGTCTTACCTCGGAGTCTTCATCGGCGTGGGCCTGGTCGTCATCGGCGCCGCCGCCGGCATCGGCAAGCTCGCCGCCTCCGCGCTGGAAGGCGCGGCACGCCAGCCCGAAGCCCTGGACAAGCTGCAGATCATGATGATCATCCCGGCCGCCATGATCGAAGGCCTGGGCCTGCTGGCGCTCATCGTCGCGCTGCTCGCCGCGCTGGCGATCAACAAGGGCGTGCCCACCGCAGGCGCGGCGCAGGGCACGGCAGCGGAAGCCCCCGCTCACTGAGGCACAGGGCCTCCGGGCGGCGCGCACGCGCCGCCCGGAGGCCGCAATTTGAAGTTCATGGACGCAGGAGCGCAAACGAATGGATAAGCTGATCGTCCCCGACACCGGACTGATGTTCTGGACCGTCGTCACCTTCTTCTTGCTGATGGTGATCCTGAAGAAAGCGGCGTGGGGACCCCTGCTCGCGGCCATCGAGGTGCGCGAGGGGCGCATCAAGGCCGACCGCGAGGGCGCCGAAAAAGCGCGCGCTGAAGCCGAGCGTATTCAAAAGGAGCTTGAGGCCCGCATGTCCGACGCGCAGTCTAAGAGCAAGGAACTGCTCGCCGCGGCCGCCAAGGACGGCGAGGCCCTGCGCGCGCGCCTCAAGGCCGAGGCCGAGGCCGACGCCCAGGCGATCAAGGACAAGACCGCCGCGGAACTGGTCGCCGAGAAGAACCGACTGGTCGCCGATCTGCGCAAAGAAGTGGCTTCCCTCTCCGTGCTGGCCGCCGAGAAGCTGATGCATAAGAGCATCGACGACGGCGTGCAGAAGACCGTGCTCGACGGCTTCTTCAAGGACCTCGAGACGTCCAAGGCGAGCAAAAACTGATGCAGTCCTCCGATCGCGTGCTGGCCGGACGCTATGCCGCAGCACTTTTCCAGGCCGCGTCCGCGAAATCCGAAGATCAGGCGGTCCAGGCGGATCTGGGCGTGGCGCGTGAACGCCTGCTGAGCCGGGACGCCCTGCTGCGCCATCCGCGCGTGCCAATCGTCGACAAGAAAAATCTCGCGGGCGCGGAGCTGGGGAAGGTTGGGGCTACGACGGCTCGCTTCATCTCCCTGCTGATCGAAAAGAAGCGCTATGAGCTTTTCCCGATGATCGCCGCGATGTACGCGCGCCTGGCCGCGGAGAAGCGCGGAGTGGTCAAGGCCGTCGTGCGCAGCGCGCGGCCGCTGCCGGCCGACGCGCAGAAGACGCTGGCCGCGCGCCTGAAAGCTTTCGTCGGCAAAGACGTCGAGATCGAAGTCAAAGAGGACCCAGAGCTGATCGGCGGCGTCGCCGTGAAGATCGGCGACTGGGCCCTCGATTCCAGCCTGCGGGGCCAACTGCGCCGCATGAGAGAGAGCATCCAATAAAATGGCCATTCGACCCGAAGAAATCACCGCCGTCATCAAGAAGCAGATCGAGGGCTTTTCCGGCTCCACGGAGCTGAAGGAAGAAGGCTCTGTCCTGCAAGTCGGAGACGGCATCGCGCGCGTCTACGGGCTTGAGAACGCGATGTCGGGCGAGCTTCTGGAGTTGCCCAACGGCGTGATGGGCATGGTCCTCAATTTGGAAAAAGAGAACGTCGGCTGCGTTCTGTTCGGCTCCGACGAGCTGGTCAAGGAAGGCGATCCGGTCCGCCGCACCGGCAAGATCGCGCAGGTGCCGGTCGGCGACGCGCTGATCGGCCGCGTGGTGGACGCGCTCGGCCGGCCCATCGACGGCAAGGGCGCGATCGACACGAAAAAGAGCCGGCCGATCGACGTCGTCGCCCCGGGCGTGATGCAGCGCTCGCCCGTCAACGAGCCGCTGCAGACCGGCATCAAGGCCATCGACGCGATGATCCCGATCGGCCGAGGCCAGCGCGAGCTGATCATCGGCGACCGCCAGACCGGCAAGACCGCGGTGGCCATCGACACGATCATCAATCAGAAAAACCAGCCCAACCGCCCGATCTGCATCTACGTGGCCGTCGGCCAGAAGCAGTCGACCGTCGCGGGCGTGGTGCAGACGCTCCAGGACGCGGGCGCCATGGACTACACGATCGTGGTCATGGCCGGCGCCTCCGAGCCCGCTCCGATGCTCTACATCGCCCCGTACACCGGCTGCTCGATCGGTGAGGAATTCCTTTGGCAGGGCAAGTCCGTGCTCGTGGTCTACGACGATCTCTCCAAGCACGCGGCCGCCTACCGCCAGCTCTCCCTGCTGCTGCGCCGCCCGCCGGGCCGCGAAGCCTACCCCGGCGACGTGTTCTACCTGCACAGCCGCCTGCTGGAGCGCGCCTGCAAACTCTCCAAGGAGAACGGCGGCGGCTCGCTGACCGCGCTACCCATCATCGAGACCCAGGCCAACGACGTCTCGGCCTTCATCCCGACGAACGTGATCTCCATCACCGACGGCCAGATCTACCTGGAGTCGAACCTGTTCTTCTCCGGCATCCGCCCGGCCGTCAACGTCGGCCTCTCCGTGTCCCGCGTCGGCGGCGCGGCGCAGACGAAGGCGATGAAGGGCGTGGCCGGGCGCCTGCGCCTGGACATGGCGCAATACAACGCGCTGGCGGCGTTCGCGCAGTTCGGCTCGGAGCTGGACCAGGCCTCGCAGAAGCAGCTGGCGCGCGGCGAGCGCCTCGTCGAGATTCTGAAGCAGGGCCAATACGTGCCGCTGCCCATCGAGCGGCAGGTGCTGACCATTTTCGCCGGCACCAACGGCTTCGTCGACGACGTGCCGGCCAAGGACGTGCGCCGCTTCGAAAGCGAGCTGTTCGCCTTCGCCGAGGCGCGGCACGCCGCGACGATGAAGGAACTGTCCGACAAGAAGGCGATCGACGACGCCCTGAAGGCCAAGATCGAAGCCTTGCTCAAGGACTTCAAAGCTCAATTCAAATGATCGCGAGAACGTCGGCCGTTCTATTGATCCTGGCGACGTCCGCGACGCTGGCTGCGTCGCAATCGGCGACGGCGCCCGTCGCGACGCGTCCGCGCGCCATACCCAAGCCCGGAATGATCGATCGTTCGCTGATCGACGACGTCAACGCCATGGACGAGCCCAACCTCGTGGCGGTATTTGCCTACGTCCCGCTGGCGCACCAGCCCGCCGCTCTGGCCGAACTTCTGACGCGCGACCACCGCGGCCTCAAGCGCTACGCCGACAAGCTCAACCGCGACATGCAGGCAGCGGGCGGCGTCACGGATTGGGACCATGAGGTTTGCGCCGTACTCGTCGACCGCTTCGAGACCGTCTCCGACCGCAGCGGCCTGCCCGACAAGAAGCGCATGTCCATCATCAACGAGTGCATCCTGTCGCGCGTCGTCCCTTTCGCCGAGCTTATGATCAAGAGGAGCCGATGAGGGCGCTGGTCACCGGCGGCGCGGGCTTTGTCGGCTCCAACCTGTGCTGGGAGCTGTCCGCACGCGGGTGGGACGTCGTGGCGCTCGACGACATGTCCAACGGCGTCTTTCAAAATCTTCAGGGCTTTCCCGGCGACGTCGTCGCCGCCGACGTGGGAGACACGGCTTATTGGGCGCCGCGCGTCGGCAAGGTGGACGCCGTTTTCCACCAGGCCGCGATCACCGACACGACGGTGACCGACCAGAAGCTCATGATGCGTGTCAACGTCGAGGCTTTCCGAGACCTCTTGGGTTGGGCGGCGAAGGCGAAGGTGAAGAAGGTCGTCTATGCCTCGTCGGCGGCGACCTACGGCGATCTGCCCGTCCCGCACCGGGAAGACGCCACTCCGAAGCCTTTGAACGTGTATGGATTTTCGAAGGCGGTCATGGAGACCGTCGCCGCCGAGGCCAAAGGCGTCAAGGCCGTCGGCCTGCGCTATTTCAATGTGTTCGGCCCGCGCGAGACGCATAAAGGCAAATACGCGAGCATGATTTGGCAGTTGTCCTTGCAAATGCGCGCAGGGCGCCGCCCGCGCATCTTCGAATTCGGCGAGCAGTACCGCGACCACATCTACGTGAAAGACGTCGTCGACGCGAACATCAAAGCCTTTGAGAAAGGCGCGCCCGGCGTCTACAACTGCTGCACCGGCCGCAAGACGGATTTCAACGCGATCGTCGCCGCGCTCAACGAGGCGCTGGGCGCGAAGTTGGCGCCGGACTATTTCAAGAATCCCTACTCGTTCTACCAGAACGAAACGTTGGGCGACCCCGCGAAGGCGCGCAAGGCCTTCGGCTTCGCCGCGCAATGGACGCCGGAGCGCGGGATCGCGGATTATATCGGCGGCGGTCGAAAGGCCGCGGCCGTCGAGGTCTAACATGGCTTCCCTCAGAGAGCTGCGCAGCAAGATCAAGTCAACGAAGTCCACCGAGCAGATCACCAAGGCCATGAAGATGGTTGCGGCGGCGCGTATGCGCAAGTCCCAGCTCGCCATCCTGGCCGCACGGCCGTTCGCGACGAAGATGGAGCATCTGGTCCGCGAGTTGGCGCTTCTGCAGGAGCGCGCGGACATCGCCGCCGGCGGCGCTTCCACACTGCATCCTTTTTTCCACAAGAAGGTCGGCGGCGCGCCGTTGCTGGTGATCGTCGCCGGCGACAAGGGCCTGTGCGGCGCGTTCAACGGCAACGTCCTGCGCGCGGCGCTGGACTGGTTCCGAGAACGGCAGGGCCGCAAGACGTACTGCATCGTCGTCGGCCGCAAGGGCCGGGACATGGTCCACCGCCTGCGCGGCCACGACATTGAAGTCCTGAGCGAACTCGTCGGCATTTTCCCGAAAATCTCTTTCACGCACGCGGACCTGCTCGGCCAGGCCGTGATCGACGCCTACCTCAAGGGCGGCGCCTCGACGGTGACCGTTCTCTACAACGAGTTCAAGTCGGTCGCTCAACAGAAGCTGCTCCACGCGCGGCTCCTGCCCATTCCCGCGCCCGAAGTCGTTCCTGATTCCGTCGCGCTACCCGATTACGGCTTCGAGCCGGGGCGTCCGCAACTGATGGCGGCGCTTCTGCCTCGCGTGATCAAGGCGCAGCTATACCGGATACTTCTGGAGTCGCAAGCGGCGGAGCTGGCCGCGCGCATGAACGCGATGGACTCGGCATCGAAGAACGCCAAGGAGCTGCGCGAGTCGTACGTGCTGGACGCCAACCGCACCCGCCAGGCGATGATCACCAAGGAAATCGCGGAACTGGTGGGCGGCGCGGAAGCCCTCGCGGGCTGAGAATTTCAAGGAGACCCATGACCGACAAGACCTTCGCCGCAACGGAGCAGAGGCGCCATCCGCGCTCCCCCGTGGGCGTGACTCTGGATTTGCGCCTTTCCGGCGACGCCCCGCTCTGCCGCGGCACCATCTCCGACCTGTCCCCGGGCGGTATGACCTTCCAGACGGACGCTTTGCTTGAAAAGGGAATGACGTTGCACCTAAAGCTTCCCTCCGAGATCGAAATCCGCGGCGAGGTACGCCACGTCGGCGCGCCCGTCGCCGGACTGCGCCGCTGCGGCGTACGTTTCCACAAGATCGGGTACGCCCCGGTCATCTGATAGAGAGAGCACTCGAATGAACATCGGCAAAATCGTCCAAGTCATCGGCCCCGTCGTCGACGTGGAGTTTCCCTCGGGCAAGCTCCCGGCGAACTACAACGCGCTGAAAATCGGCCTGCCCCACGAGGGCAACGGCTCCGCCGCGACGCTCACCGTCGAGGTGGCCAGCCATCTGGGCGACAACATCGTGCGCACCATCGCCATGGGAGCCACCGAAGGCCTGACCCGCGGCACCCCCGTGGAAGACACCGGAGCGCCGATCACGGTGCCGGTCGGCAAGGCCTGCCTCGGGCGCCTGATGAACGTCTTGGGCGAAGCGAAGGACGGTGCGGCCGCGATCAAGTCCGACGAGCACCTGCCCATCCACCGCGAGGCGCCGAAACTGGTGGACCTGGTGACCAAGCCCGCGATCTTCGAGACCGGCATCAAGGTCGTCGATCTGCTGGCCCCCTACATGAAGGGCGGCAAGGTCGGCCTGTTCGGCGGCGCCGGCGTCGGCAAGACCGTGACCATCCTGGAGCTCATCAACAACGTCGCCAAGGAGCACGGCGGCGTGTCCGTGTTCGGCGGCGTCGGCGAGCGCAGCCGCGAAGGCAACGACCTCTACCGCGAGATGGAGGAAGCCAAGCTCTCCGACGGCCAGCCCGTGCTGTCCAAGACCGTGCTGGTGTTCGGCCAGATGAACGAGCCGCCGGGCGCGCGCGCGCGTGTGGGCCTGACCGCGTTGACGCAGGCCGAGTATTTCCGCGACAAGCAGGGCCAGGACGTCCTGCTCTTCATCGACAACGTGTTCCGCTACGTGCTGGCCGGCGCCGAGGTCTCGGCCCTGCTCGGCCGCATGCCGTCGGCGGTCGGCTACCAGCCCACGCTGACGACCGAGATCGGCGCCCTGCAAGAGCGCATCACCTCGACGAACAAGGGCTCGATCACGTCGATTCAGGCCGTCTACGTCCCCGCCGACGACCTGACCGACCCGGGCGTGGCCAACACGTTCACGCACTTGGACGCGACCACCGTCTTGTCGCGCCAGATCGCCGAGCTCGGCATCTTCCCGTCGGTCGATCCGCTGGAGTCCACGTCGCGCATCCTGGACCCGAACGTGGTCGGCGCGGAGCACTACGACGTCGCGCGCGGCGTGCAGAAAGTTCTGCAGCGCTACCGCGACCTGCAGGACATCATCGCCATCCTCGGCATCGACGAGCTGTCGGAGGACGACAAGCTGGTGGTCTCACGCGCCCGCAAGATCCAGAAGTTCCTGTCCCAGCCGTTCTTCGTGGCTCAGCAGTTCACCGGCCGCGACGGCAAATACGTGAAGCTCAAAGACACGATCGCGGGCTTCAAGGCGCTGATCGAGGGCAAATACGACGCCCTGCCCGAGCAGGCGTTCTATATGTGCGGCGCCATCGAAGACGCCGTCGCCAACGCCGAGAAGATGAAGTAGGCCGGAGAATTCCATGCCCGACAAACGCCTGACGCTTGAGCTGATCACGCCGGAGAAGGTCGCCTGGTCCGCGTCCGCGGACTTCGTCGTCCTGCCGGCGTTCGAAGGGGAGATGGGCGTGCTTCCCGGACACCAGCCGTTCCTGGTGCAGCTAACGGCAGGAGAGGTGCGCGTCACCGATAACGGACAGGTTAAGAGCTTCGCTGTGTCCGGGGGGTTTGCCGAGGTCAAGGACGACGAGGTTTCTCTTTTCGCGGAAACGGCGGAAGCCGCCGAGCTCATCGACGCCGAACGCGCACACCAGGCGCTGGAGCGCGTCAAGCGCGCCTCCGCGCAGGTGGGAATCGATTCCCTGCAGTCGGCGGAGATGGAGGCGGCCATGCGCCGCGCTCGGACGCGCCTGCATGTGTCGCGCCGCGTCCGGACCGTGCCGCCGCACATCGGCTAGACGTTATGCGCCCTTCCTCAACACGTCTGCGCCGCGTCCGAAGGATCGCGATGAGCGGTCATGAGTCCATCTAAAGACCGCACGCGCGGGGGATTTAAGGCGCCGCCGCCCCCGCCAATCGACGGCAACCATTCGAAGGTGATCCGCAAGGCTGCGGGGGCGTTCGAGTGGAAGGACGTGCCACTGGAGCCGTACAAGACGGACACCGCGAACTACAAGGGCATATCACGCCGCGAACTCGTCGGCAAGCGCGGCGAGTCGGCGAAATTTCACGTCCGCTATTTCGAAATCCAGCCCGGCGGTCACTCCACGCTGGAAAAGCACGAGCACGAGCACGTCGTCATCCCCATGCGGGGCGTGGGTGAGGCCCAGGCTGGTTGCTACGTCTGGACCGTCGGCGTCGGCGACGTCGTCTACGTCTCCCCCTCGGACCCGCATCAATTTCGCTGCCCCGAAGGCGCCACGGAGCCGTTCGGCTTCCTGTGCATCGTCAACTCCGAGCGCGACCGGCCGTCGCCGGTCGACGGACTGGGCGTCTGTCATATCTGCGAATAGCGGCCTTCGGGCAAAGTGTATAATCGGCCCGTGAACCAACCCCGCCACCCGGAAGATCTCCGGCTTGTTCTCAAGCAGCTTTCGCAGTGGGTCGACGCGGGCGTCGGCCGCCTGAAAGGCCGGGAGAACGAGACGCCGATCCGCGAGTTCCACCTGGAGCTTACCCATCGTTGCGACCTGAAGTGCGTGATGTGCCATCACTGGGAGATGCCCGCCAATGATCCCGACTCCGTGGGCCGAGAGCTTTCCGTCGAGGATATCCGCCGCTTTGTCTCGCAGTCGAAACTATTGGACAGCGTCCGCTTCGTGGCCGTGACCGGGGGCGAGCCGCTGATGCGCCCGGAGGCCGTCGAAATCATCGCCTTTCTGCGCGGGCATTTCCGCGAAGCCTCCGTGGGCCTGCTGACCAATTTCTGGAACTCGGGACTGCTACGACGGCGGCTCACGGAATTAAAGGACCTCGGCGTCGAAGACCTCTGGCTGGGGTCTTCCCTGGACGGGCTTGGCGCCACGCACGATGCCATCCGCGGACAGGCCGGAGCCTTCGCGGGCTTCGAGAGAACTTTGGACATGCTACGCCGGGATTTCCCGCAGCTCCGGCTGACCGTGAATTTCACGATCATCCCGCGCAACAGCTCGGAAATATTCGCCGTCTATCGGTGGGCGCAGGAACGGGAACTGGGGTTCGGATGTCAGCTGGTCGTCAATCACGAAGGCTTTCAGGCGCCGAAGACTTTCCGTTGGTCCGACGCCGAACTGGATGTCGTCGAAAGCCAGGTGGACTTGATCCTCGAGGACATCTGCGTCTCTCAAAAGGCTCTGCAGCGGCTGGTGACCCAGCCGGGACGTGAATCCCAATGGCTCTGGAACCGGATCCTGTTCTGGTGGTACCTGCGCAAGCACGGCCGCGGCGGTCCGCGCTTCTTTGACGACTGCATGGCCGGACGTCGTTACGCGATGTTCGACCCCGAAGGCAACCTTTTCTTCTGCCCGGTCAATAAGCACAAACAGGTGGGCAACGTGCGCGACACCCCGTTCGACGAGCTTTGGACTGGGCCGCGCGCGCGCGCGCTGGCCGGCGAAATGGTGCCGTGCCAGTGCCGCTGCTGGCTAAACTGCATCGCCAACCCCGTTCTCGACCGCGTGATGGAAGCCGCGTTCGATGAGACCACGCCCACGTCCGCGAGCTGACAAAGATCGACACCCGCGCCGCTAGCGCGCCGGGGCTCCCGCCGGCCGAAGCAGTTCGTCGTAGAGATCGCCCAGGCGCGCGGCCAGCGTCCGCCAGTCGTAGCTTCTCAGCGCGGCGCGCCTTCCATTTTCCCCTAACTCAAGGCGCAGGGTCTCCGACTGGACCAAGCGGAGAACGGCATCGGCAAAGCGCGCCGCTCCGTCGGCGACCAGCAGATCCCTGCCGGCCTCGGCGTCCAGCCCGGATGCCGCGCGCGAACTGGCCACGACGGGAACCCCCATCGCGAACGCCTCCAGGATCTTCCCTTTGATCCCGCGCCCAAGCCTCACGGGAGCAACGAAGACCGTCGCGTCCGAAAGATAAGGACGCACGTCGGGAACCGTGCCGGTGACGCGCACGCCCGCGACGTTTTCCGCGGCGGCCTTCAAGACTTCCGTCGGATCAGAGCCCGCCAAAATGAGTTCGGCGCGCGGCTCCCGCTTCCGCACGCGCGGAAAGATGTCGCGCAGAAGGTGCAGCGCCGCGTCTTCGTTCGGGAAATGAGGATAGTGCCCGAGAAAAACGAGGCGCACGCCCGGCCCCGGCGGCTCGATGCGACGAAAATAATCAAGATCGACGCCGGTCGCGATCGCCGAGACGGTCGCGCGCGCAGAGAGCCGGCGCAGCGCCCGGCGGTCGGGCTCCGTCGTCACGACCACGCGGTCGTAGTCGGCGCCCGTCGCCGCAGCAAAGCGCACGCGTCGCCTCCACTCCGGCACGCGGGCCAGCTTTCCCCACCCCGACATCTCTCGGAAATACGAACCAAAGAAGGACGCGCCACCCATGTCGTGCTGGGTGAGCACCTTCGCGGCACCGGAGAATCCTCGACCGTAGGCGGCCATCAGCTCGAACTCTGCGTGCACAATGTCCGCCTCGCCGGCATCCACGAGAGCGCGCAGTTTTTCAGCCATCGCGGCGCTGTAGAAGCGCCGCGCGTCGTCGGGCAGTTCCAAACCGTCGAAAACGGCCGGCCCCGGTCCGGCGGGGCGCTCGACCCAATGAATGTTCTCGAACACCGGCCGCAACTCGGCGTGCTCGCGCCGCAAATCTTCCGCGATCTCCGCGATGCCGGAGGCTTTGCTTTGAAACGTCAGCAGCGAGAAACGGAAGCGGTCTCCCAGCATGCGGCAGAGGGAATGGATGCGCTTGGAGCCGCCGTCGTAGGGATAGGGGGCCCAGGGCGTCAGCATCAATACGCGGGGGCGCGCGGGCGTGCTCATGGAGTCTCGACGAAAGAATTATAATCATTCCCAACGATGGAGCGAGAACCCTTTCCGGAAAAGCTAATTTTTGACGAGGGCGACCTTCCGCCGAACAGCGGCTGGAACATGCGCCGCATACTCGCCGATCTTGAAACCGGAATCATCCCCGAGGATTTCCGCCGCTTTTTCGACCGCGACCCGGAACGGACGACACCTTCGGAAGCGGGCCTGGTCGTGGCCCCCGCCGACGGCCTCCTGGAATTGCGGCGTCGCGAAGGACACGCCGCCGAATTCGTCGTGCACCTGCGCCTGACGGACGTCCACGTCCAGCGTGTGCCGCTGGCCGGCACGGTGGTGTCCGTGCGTAGCGAAGGCAGCGGTTTTTTTTATCCCGATCAGGAAGGCTATTGGGGCGGCGTGCAGACGGCGACGACCATCGATTCGGCGGCGGGCGTCTACGTCGTCCGGCAGATCACGACCTTATTGACCCGGCGCATCGAAAGCTATCTGACGCCCGGAACGTCGGCGACGACGGGACAACGCCTCGGCCGCATACGCCTGGGAAGCACGGTCGTGCTGGAGCTTCCCGGACGCTGGGAGCCGCTCTGCCGCGACGGGCAGAAAACGGTCGCGGGGGAGACACCATTGGCGCGTCTCGTTTCCGCATGACTCGCGGCCGCGGTTTCAGACCGATTTAGTCGCCGCGCAGTTCGGCATCGACCCACGCGTAAAACTCGGTCCACGGCGCGGGCCCCTCGCGAAGGACCAATCTCCTCCAGAGACGCTCGAGTTCCTCGGCGCGCTCCGGGAATTCCTGGACATAGAGCGAGCGCAGAAGATCGAGATTGAAGAAAGGGGCGCCGATGCCTCGCCCAAGCAAAAGCCGTAGCCCCATCGCGCGCCCGAGCAGGTAGTGCTGGATATAACCTCGCGACAGAGACGAACCCTCGCACGCCTGCCAGCGCCAGACGCAACGCAAGGTCGCGCGGCTTTCTCGGGCAAGATCAAGCACAAGCGCGTCCGGGGCTTCGACGGCGGACAAGCGTTCGCGGCCCCATGCGTACTGCCAAGCGCCCGGGAGCGGCACGCCAGCGCTCGTCAAGAAGTCCCCGGACCCGGCCCCGGGCTCAAGAAACCGAGTCGGAGACTCCAGATAGGCCAGCCGAGACCAGACCTTCCAGGACGAGGCCGTCAGAACGATCGGCAGCGTTGCGGGCTCGCCGCGCAGGGCGATCATGCGGGACAAAGACTCAAAAATACGGGCCAGCGATTGAGGAGCAACGGCGGCGTCGTCGAGAACGAGATAGGTGCGATACAGGTCGTCGGCACAACCCGCGACGAGTGCGCCCTCGCAAGCGCGCGCGTATTCCTCCACGAGGCCGCGCCGACGGCGCAGCTCAACGGCCACCAAGGGCGACGACTCCGACGCCGCGTAAACCCAGCGCAGGCTCGACTTGCCGGCCGCGGGCCAGGAGGCAAGCGCCCGATATGCGCCGTCGTGCAACCGAGAGAGGCTCTCAGCGCACAGCTGAGCGCGAGCGGGGGGAGACTCCGCCGCGGCCAACGCCTCGAAAGATATTCTGAGCTCGGAGTCCGCCGCGTCCAGCGCGGTCTCCCGCGGCGCCAGATCCGAAGGCCCCGCCTCCGCGCCCGCCGCTCTCAGACGAATGACGTCGAGCGCGGCGTTGCGCGCCGATGAACGCCCGGCCTGCGACGGCTCCGGCCGCCACAGCGCGGACGCCATGAGCCGCGTGTACGCGTGGGCAAGCTCGCCCAACGGCTCGAGCGCGGTCTTCGCCGACGCGGGCCGCGCCTGCGTCCGAGGCAAACGCCCGTGCAAGGGCACCAACTGCTCCGCGAACTCGCGCGCGCGAAAGCCGCCCCACTGCGCGTAGCCGGAAAGCTCCGCGGGCTCGGCGACCAGACACTCGCCAAGAAACGGAAATGCGCCCTTGAGCAGGCCGTAGCGGGACCAGAAACGTTCAAGCCAGCGCCGGCCGGTCTCTCCGGAGAGGTCTCGCGCGGCAACAAGCAGGTCCACGTCGCTGAGCCCCGGATCCCAATCGCGCCGTGTCCAGCTCCGGTGCGCGTACAGGGCGGACGCGTTGCCGTCCAGTAGCGCCCACAGCTGGAGCGCGCGCACTGGCAGGCCGTAGACCGCCCGGTAGGCCGCGCCGAACAGCGGCAGTCGGCGCGTACGCAGAACGCCCTCGCGCAGCGCGCGCTTGAACTTCGCGACGGCCCCCCGTCCGGCGGGAAGATCTTCGCTGAGCTCGACTCGCGCGCCGCCCGCCGCATGCACGCGGTCGGCGCAACCGTGGAAGACGACGCGCGTCAGTCGATGAGAGCCGGACTCGGCGGTGAATCCCACTTCGGAAGCCTCGAGGATGCGCACGTCTTCAAGACTCGTATCGCCGTCGACCACGCCGACGCCGTAGCGCAAGCGACGCAGCGCGCAGTCCGTCAACGAGGCCGCCCCCCCGCCCGTCACGAACACCCCAGCCTCCGCCATATCGGAGAAACGGCAGTGCGAGGCGACCATTCGTCCGCCCGCAAGCGCCACGCCGTGGCCAGAAACGTCTTCAATAGCCACGCCTTCAAGCCGGATCTCGGCTCCGGACCCGATCGACAGCCCGCCCCCCGCCAATCTCCCCGAACTCCAGACCAGACGGCCGCGAGGAAGTTCGACGCCGCGCGAGCCCGAGAGCTCCACACCCGACAGCTCAAACGACGTTCCTTCAAAACGAGCGCCGCCCGCTCCTCCTTCAAGAGCCACGCTCTTAAGAACCGCCGAGCCGTCACACTCGATGCTTAGGCGCGGCCCCTTGAGCCGCATGCCCTCGAGCCGCAACCGTCCCGCCGTGACCCGCACGCCGCTCCCAAGACCCTCCACCGCGCCGCCCGCTATTTCAAGCGCGCCTCCGTTTTGAAAAACCGCCGGTCCGGCTTGGCCGCGCAAGACGCAGCCATCAAGCATCGTGCGCCCCTTCTCCGCCAAGACCCCGGCTTCGCCGCCGTCGAAGCGCGCGCGGCGCAGTTCGAGAAGGGCGTCGTCGGCCCGCACCGCCGTCCCCGCGTGTCCGGCCACGCCGAAGTCGTCGACGCGGAGTTCCGCGCCGCGCGCCACGAAGCCATCGACGCCGCCGACGACGACCACGCGTTCAGCGCGCACGACGGACTGCGAATGGGCGCCGAGGGCCCGCTCGGCGCAATCCTCAAAATTCAGGCCGCGCAGGACCGCGGAGCCTCCGGAAATTTCCAATCCGAAGCGCGTACGCACGAAAGCGCAGGCCTCAAGCTCCAATCGACGCGGACGCAGCGCAAGCATTCCTCCTTCCGGCCAGCCGGTCACGCGCAAGCCGCGCCCCCAGAGTTCCGCGTCCTCCAGATAAAGAGGGTTGCCGGCCCCCTCTTCGAGTGTGACGTCCTCCATGTGCGCCGCGACCCCAGAAAAAATACGCAAACCGCCGCCTCCACGCAGGAAGCCTCCGCGCCAGGAGAGCGCTCCCGAGAAAACCTCGACGCCGCGCGCGCAATTCTCGAGGCCGAGATCCTCGGCGTCAAGGCCGCCGCCCGCGCTGACGCCAAGCGCCGCCCGTAAGCCGCGCACCCCACGCAGAAAGAGAATGCCCCCCTCCATCCGGCACGCCGCGATCGACTGATCCTGAAAGGCGACGTTTTCGACCTGAGCACGCTCTCCCCCGCTCTCCAGGCCGAAACGTCCTCCCGCGACCCGGCCACCCGACCAGCGTAGCTCCCCGGCGCGTTGAGCGACGCCCGACGCGCAGCCGGACGCCTGGAAGCCTTCAAGAAGCAATCTGCCTCCCCCAAAGCTAAGCGCCGAACCGCAGTCCGTCACGGCGGCGTCGCGCAATTCATATTCGCCCCGGTCAAGCTCGAAAGCCGCCTTAACGGCGCGCTCGACGCGCACGCGCGTCAGACGCGCGCTTTTTCCGGTTTGTCCCAAGCCCACGGGCGAGCCCAACAACGCGCAGTCCTCGAGCTCAAGCTCGGCCGACTCGGCGAATATGCCGATTTCCCCGCAGTCCGACACGCCCAAACGCCGAGCCCTCAGCCCTCCCCCCGTGCTCGACAGGCCGCGGCGGCAGCGCTCGATCCGGCTGTCCTCGAACTCAAGCTTGGCCGCCTCGGCGAATATGCCGATCTCCGCGTCCGACACGACGACGCGTCGCGCCCTCAGACCTCCCCCCGTGCTCGACAGGCCGCGGCGGCAGCGTTCGATCCGGCAGTCCTCGATCTCAGCACTCGCGTCGCGCCCCAGCAGGACGACGCCGCTTTCGCAACCGGAGAAACTCGAGAACTTTAGCGCCGCCCGCGCCGCATCGTGGAGCGTCACGGCCGCGCACAGGCTGCCCCCGGCAAGAACGTGGCTCAAGACGGATTCCCCGGAATCGCCGAAGACGTGGATTCCCGCCCAAGGCGCGCCCCCGAATTGAATCGGCTCCTGCTCCGTTGCCTCGGCGCGCAATTTCCCCCCGATCAGCAGGCAACACCTTCCGGAAAGCACTCGCGGCGGGTCTTTCCAGGTTAGACGCTCCTTGAGGCATTCCCATTGCGAATCGGCCCGGAAGACGATCTCCGTACCGGGCTCGACGTTCAGCGTAGCGCCGGAAGGGACGAAAACATCGCCCTCCACTTGAATACGCCCCGACCAATTCTGGTCGCCGTCAAGAACGCCGAAGATCCCGGACGCGTCCTTAAAAGACACTTCCGCGATGTGCGCCGCGACTCCGGGAAAGACCGCCAGCGCGCCGCCGCGCAAAAAGCCGCCGCGCCAGGACAGCGGCCCCGCGGAAACCTCAACGCCTCGTGCGCAACCCTCGACGCCAAGGTCCTCGGCGTCCAGCGGCCCCGCCGCGCTAATTCCCAGCGCCCCGTGAGAAACGCGCACTTCGCGAAGAGAAAGACCGCCGGCGTCCATGAGGCACCCCGCGATCGATTGGGCCTGAAACGCCACGTTTTCGATCCGCGCGCGCGTGCCCGCGCTTTCCAAGCCGAAACGCCCGCCCCGAATCCACCCGCCCGACCAGCTCAGTTCCCCAGTGCGCTGGACGACACCCGACCCGCAGCTGGACGCTTCGAAGCCTTCGAGCCGCAGGCGCTCCCCTGCGAAGTGGAGCGCCGCCCCGCAGTCCGTCGCCGCGGAGCCGCGCAGTTCATACGCGCCGCCGCCGAGCTCGAAGGCCGCCTTGGTCGCCCGCTCCACGCGCACGCGCGTCAGGCGCGCGCCGCCTCCGTTTTGGGCCAGCCCCACCGGTGAGCCGGAGAGCGCGCAGTCCTCGAGTTCGAGCTCAGATTCCGAGGCGAACACGCCGAACTCGCCGGCGTCCGATGCGGAGACGCGGCGCAACGTCAGCCCGCCGCCCGCCACACGCAACCCCGCGATCGACTGAGCCTGAAACACGACGTCTTCGACTCGGGCGCTCGCGCCCGCGCTCTCCAGGCCAAAACGCCCGCCCGAGACCCGCCCTCCCGACCAGCTCAACTCACCGGCGCGCAGGACGATGCCCGAGCCGCAACCGGACGCCTCGAAGCCTTCAAGCCGCAGATTTTCTCCCGCGAAGTTGAGCGCCTTCCCGCAATCCGTCGCCGAGGAGCCGCGCAGTTCGTAGGAGCCGCCGTCGAGTTCGAAGGCCGCCGTAGACGCGCGCTCCACGCGCACGCCCGTCAATCGCCCTGCGCCCCCGATTTGCGCCAGCCCCACCGGCGAACCGGAAAACGCACAGTCTTCGAGCTCCAATTCCGCATCCTGAGCGAACACACCGATCTCGCCGCAGTCAGAGATCACGACGCGTTTGCCCGTGAGCCCGCCGCCCGCGCTCGAAAGACCGCGCCGGAGGCTCCGTTCGATCCGGCAATCCTCCAGCGCGGCGCTCGCGCCGCGGCCGACCAAGGACACGCCTCCCTCGCAGTCCGAGAAGCGCGAGAATTTAAGCGTCGCTTGCGCGGAGTCGTGCAGCGTCACTGCCGCGCACAGGCTTCCGCCGGCAAATACGTGGCTCAGGGAGGAGCCCCAGGAGTCGGTCACGAAGTGGATCCCTGCCCAATCCGCGCCGCCGAACCGAATCGGGGACTGCGACGTTGCCTCGGCGAGAAGACGCCCGCCGATGAGCAGCCGGCACTTGCCCTCGAGGTTCTGCGGCCAGCCTTTCCAGATACGGCACTCCTTCAGGCAGTCCCACTGCGAATCGGCCCGGAACACGATCTCCGTGCCGGGCTCGACGCGCAGCGTGGCCCCCGGAGGCACGAACACGTCGCCTTCGACCAATATGCGTCCCGACCACCGCTGGTCCCCATCAAGAATACCGAATACCGAGCGCGCGGATTCGGAATCGGGCGGCGCCGCGATCTCAGCGCCGCAGGTCAGCCTCGCGCCGAGCGACTGCAGGCGTGCGTAGGCGCCAGCGGTCGCGCGCTCGCGCCAGGCGAGCAAGCCTAGAAGCGTGCCTCGGGTCGACCGCGGCAAAGGCAGGCGCGTCCAGCCCAGGCGCAACGCGGCCTCGCACAAGCGGTCGGCCGCCGCAAGGCCGCGATAGACCGGCGCGCCCAGCGCGGCAAGCGCGAGCCCCCACACACGTCCCTGAGGCCCGACCGAACGCCACACGCCCGCAACACGCGCCGCCTCAACGACGCCGACGACGGCCGGCTCCGGCGACAACGGGTCGGGTAGCAGGTTCGCGTCCCCCTTGGTGACCGCGCAGAGAACACCCGCACGTCGTCGCCGCCCAAGAAAGCGATGCACGACATACTCCGGGGGCCCGCCCCGCCAGTCGAGCACGACGGCAAGGTCGCCCGGGCGCAATTCGGAGAGCAGCGCGCGCCGCACCAGAATGCGATCTCCCGCCTTAAGCAGGAAGCGCATAGAATCACCGCGAACGGCCAATGTCCAGGTCCGCGCGGGCTCCGGCATAGGGCTCACCCCGCGCCGGAGGCCGCGGGATTAACGTCGTCGAGAAATGCCAAAGACTGCCGGCACCACTTGTCCAGGAAAAGTTCGCGATTCAGCCGCGCCTGCTCGGCCATCGCCGCGAAACTGCGGAAACTTTTGTGGCCGTGGTGGCGGACGAATACGTCCCTCGCCACCGCGAGATCGTAGCCGGCCTGACGCAGACGCAGGCAGTAGTCGAATTCTTCATAAGTGCCGATGCCGAAACGCTCGTCGAGCAGGCCCACCAGCCGCACGGCCTCGCGCTTAATGAGCACGCAGAAACCCGTGAGTCGGGGCACTCCTTCGGCCTGGCCCGCATAGCGCAGGGCCCAGGCCTCGGAGAACATGGCGAGATCGCGCGCGGTTTTGAACGGCGGCGCGGCGACACGCTGGGAGCCCACGGTGACGTCGGTGCAGGGACCGACCGCCGCGATCCATGGCGCCCGCTCGGCGCAGTCGATCAAGCGCTCGAGCCAACCCGGAGTGACGACCACATCGTTGTTGAGCCAGACGAGCCAGCGTCCGCGCGCCGCGGTCATGCCTTGATTGATCGCCTTCGCGAAGCCGAGATTTGTCTTATTGCGGATCACCCGGGCACCCGCGCGCCGCGCCCAGGCACCGGTACCGTCCGCCGATGCGTTATCGACGACGATTATCTCGTAGGGACTCTGGGTGTGCTGCTTGACGGCTTCAAGACACTCGCGCGTCCAGCGCAAGCCGTCGACGCAAGGAACGATGATGCTCGTCAGCGCGCGCGGGCCGCGCGGGCGGCCGAGGGCACGCAGGCGGCTTGCCATCCACGCCGCTTCAGGGCGCGCGCGGCGGGCAAATCCCCCCTCGGCATCAGCGGTCCCCGCGCCGAACGCCCAAATCTCGTCGGCCGCGCAGGACTGGCGCTCAAGGCGCTCGCGCTCGCGGCGCGGAGCATGGAACGCGTCCCTAAATAAGCGCGCAGACGGCCGCTCGTCTCCGGCCGCTCGTCCCAAAATCGCAAGCACCAGCGGCATGCGGGTGAACTCCCGCAAAGAGGGCAGGCAGGCACGCGACTCGGGACCGTCAACGATCACCACCGCCTCATACGAGCGCGCCGTTATCGCCTCGCGGCAGCGCTGGGCCAGCGCGTCAGAGACCGCGTGCTCCGCGCCGGAGGATTCAAGCCGATCGACGGCCCATCGGCGTTCAAGTTCCCGGCCGAGACTCCGTGCCGCGCGCACCGCGCCGCGGGGAAGAACGAGCAATATCCGGGAATGGGCGCTTCGGTGAGCGGCGGCCTTCATCGACGACCGCTCTCATGACCCGACCAGGGGAGCGCGGCCCCGGTTCCACACACCGCAAGTTCGCGCATGGGCAAGAGCCGACTGTATAAAATAAAATCTATTCTCGCCAGATTTTCATCGGTCTCGTCGCCCGAGGGAAACCTCCGTCATTGCGTCTTTGGCGGCTTCCCCCGCCGGAAAGTCCCTCAGGCGAGTCCGGGATAAAATGGTGGGCAGTACAGGATTCGAACCTGTGACCCCTGTCGTGTGAGGACAGTGCTCTACCGCTGAGCTAACTGCCCGTGGGTGGGAACGGGCGAATGGATTATACCATGTCGGCGGCTAGGCCAGCAGGTAGCGACGCAACTGCTCGTAATAGTCAAGGACGGCGCGCACGTAGCCCTGCGTCTCGAGATACGGCGGCACGCCATGATATTTCTGGACCGCGCCGGGCCCGGCGTTATAGGCCGCGACCACGTTCTTGACGCCGCGGCTGTAGAACGGATCGACGTTCTGCAAATTGCTCATGCTGAAATCCGCGAAGTCCCCCCAAAGCCCGCGCAGGTAGCGCACGCCCGCCGCGATGTTCGTTTCCACGTCGTAGAGCATTCCCGCGTTATTCACGCCCAGGTCTCGGCCGGTGCCGGGCATGATCTGCATCAGGCCGCGCGCGCCCACGGCGCTACGCGCGTACGGATTGAAGCCGGACTCCGCGTTGATGACGGAGAGCACGAGGAGGGGATCAGCATGCTGGCGCAGGGCCTCGCGAATGGCCGCGTCGACGATGCGCGGGTTAGCCCCCTCGGAGACCAGTATCTGGCGGACCTTGCTGTAGCGGGCGAGGTCGTCGGGCCCGGCGGACGCGGGAGCGAAAAAAGCCGAGGAATTGGAGAAATCATAGGACGCGTGCCCGTAGGCACGGGCGCCGTCGAATGGGGACTGGGCCGCCGCGAAGCTGGCCAGCCGCGCGCGCGTCGTCTCCTCGATCTGCACCTGCACCGTCAGCGCGCGCGCAAAGTCCGCGATCGACCGGGCCTTGCGCGTCTCGCCGTTGACGTAGGCGCAGAAGCCCGGCCCGGACGAGTCGCCGTATTTCGCCTGGAAAACAGCCAACTTCCAATCATGAAGAGCCCGGCGCAAGGAGGGAACGTCTTCATGCGGATCATTCAGACGCGATTTCAGGCGATCCAGGCTCGGGCCAAACTTCACGTCGGCCGGGTCTCCCGGAGGCAGCTCCAGGCTTCGCCAGGCATCCACGTCCGAGAGCATCTGCGCCCGAGATTCCGGCGCCGGAGTCGCGCCGCACTCGTCCTGAGCCTGGGCGCGCGCGAGCGTGAACACCGCCGCCAAAACCACCGTCGACAGAAGAACCTTCATCTTCCGCATTGTAGCGCCGCCGCCGCGTCCGGCCGAGGACCCAAGGGCCCACTGGCGCGCGGTCTTTGGCCCTACTCCGCCCAAGGCAGGCGGCGCACGATCCCCTGTAGGGCCTGCTTCGAGACGAAATAGACGCGCGCCCCCGAAGAGGCCCGCCAGACCGAGGAATCATCCGATTCGTCGCGATTGTCTCCCAGCATGAAGTAGGAGTCGGCCGGGACCGTCATGGGCCCAAGGTCGTCGCCTTCCAGTGTTTCGTTCTCGCGCCGATGTACCGCATAATCCTCATCCTGCGCCGCGCCGTTGAGTACGACCTTCTTGCCGCGCAGTTCGATCTGGTCCCCGGGAACCGCGATCACGCGCTTGACCATGTCCTCATCGCCCACCGGACTACGGAAGGAGACAACCTCTCCCCGACGCGGCGGCCGGGCGCGTAAAGTCCACTTATCAAGGATCAGAAGCGTGCCGATAGACAAAGTCGGCTCCATGGACCCGCTCGCGATCACGATAGGCTCCGCGATCCAGCTCCTCACGGGCAGGACCACGGCCGCGGCGATCGCCGTCAAACGCAGTAGGCGCAGAAACATGGGTGGTTCCGCCTAGGATAGCCCGCGCGCGGCCGCCCGTCCAGACCCGGGAGCGGTCGTTGACATGGGCTTTCGTGTTTGGCTAGAATAGGGTTCCCGCAGTCCGTTGGTTCTCCTCCGGCGACTCTCGCGAGTCCCGGGGGCGTCGTTTCCGGCGGCCGCGGTCGGGCGGGAAGATGCGGGCGTAGTTCAATGGTAGAACACGAGTTTTCCAAACTCGTTACGTGGGTTCGATTCCCATCGCCCGCTCCGATCGCACAGGCGCTGGGATAGCTCAGTTGGTAGAGCATCTCCATGGTAAGGAGAAGGTCGTGGGTTCAAATCCCATTCCCAGCTTTTTTGAGTCGTCGACGTGGAGACGCGCCAGCTAAAATTAAGGAGACCGCATCATGTCCAAGGCCAAATTCGAGCGCACGAAGCCGCACGTCAACATCGGAACGATCGGTCACGTGGACCACGGCAAGACGACGTTGACGGCGGCGATCACGCACTACCTTTCGAAGAAGGGGCTGGCGCAGGCGAAGAAGTATGATGAAATCGACAACGCGCCGGAAGAGAAAGCGCGCGGCGTGACGATCAACGTGCACCATCAGGAGTACGAGACGGTCAACCGCCATTACGCGCACGTGGACTGCCCCGGTCACGCGGACTACATCAAGAACATGATCACGGGTGCCGCGCAGATGGACGGCGCCATTCTGGTGGTGTCGGCGGCCGACGGCCCCATGCCGCAGACGCGGGAGCACGTTCTGCTGGCGCGGCAGGTGGGCGTGCCGCACATCGTGGTGTTCCTGAACAAGATCGACGTGGCGGACAAGGACCTGGTGGAGCTGGTGGAGATGGAAGTGCGTGAGCTTCTGTCGAAGTACGAGTTCCCCGGCGACAAGATCACGGTGATCCGGGGATCGGCGACGAAGGCGCTGGAAGGCGACACGTCGGAGATCGGGGAGCCGGCGATCCAGCGGTTGATGGACGCGCTCGACAAGGACATTCCGGAGCCGAAGCGGGCGACGGACCAGCCGTTCCTGCTGGCGGTCGAGGACGTGTTCTCGATCACGGGCCGCGGGACGGTGGCGACGGGTCGCGCGGAGCGCGGGGTCGTGAAGGTGGGCGACAACGTGGAGATCGTGGGCATCAAGGACACGCAGAAGACGGTGGTGACGGGTCTGGAGATGTTCCGCAAGCTGCTGGACGACGCGCGGGCGGGCGACAACGTGGGCGTGCTGCTGCGCGGCATCGAGAAGGCGCAGATCGAGCGCGGGCAGGTTCTGTGCGCGCCGGGATCGATCAAGCCGCACAAGAAGTTCAAGGCGAAGCTGTACGTTTTGACGAAGGACGAGGGCGGCCGTCACACGCCGTTCTTCAAGGGCTACCGGCCGCAGTTCTACTTCCGCACGACGGACGTGACGGGAGCGGTGACGTTGCCGGCGGGCGTGGAGATGGTGATGCCGGGCGACAACATCGACATCGACTGCGAGCTGATCGTGCCGATCGCGATGGAGAAGGGGCTGCGCTTCGCCGTGCGCGAAGGCGGCCACACCGTCGGCGCAGGCGTCGTCGCGGATATTTTGGACTAGACCATGGGCGACAGACATATCGTCATTCTCGGCTGCACCGTCTGCAAGAACAAGAACTACTATTACCAGCGCGGAAAGAAGAAGGAGTTCAAGCTGGAGCTCAAGAAGTTCTGCCGCGCGTGCGGAAAGCAGGCCCCGCACAAAGAGGTCAAGTAAACCCGTTCGGATCCGGTTGGGGGTAAAGTGTTACGGTAGCACAACGGTCTCCAAAACCGTTCGCCTAGGTTCGACTCCTAGTGCCCCCGCCGGATCCGAGGATTCCCAATTATGAACCCAACGCAGTTCCTGAAAGAAGCCGTTGCCGAGCTCAAGCAGTCGACCTGGCTCACGCGTGAGCAGGCCATCGACTCCACGAAAGCCGTGCTGATTCTCGTGGCGCTGATGTCCCTGTACGTCGCCGGCGTCGACTACGTGCTCTCCATCTTCGTCGGGGCTTTCCTGGGTCACTAAAGAGGCGCCATGACCAACACCGCCGCCGCCGCTTCCACCTCCGCCCGTCCGCGCGGCTGGTACATCGTCCACGTGCAGTCCGGCTACGAGGACCGCGTGCGCAAGACCCTGGCGCAGAAGATCGACGTGGAAAAACTGCAGGACCGCATTTTCAACGTCTTGATTCCGACCGAGGACGTCGTCGAGGTCAAGAAGAACAAGAAGAAGATCTCCAAGCGGATGTTCTTTCCCGGCTACGTGCTGATGGACATGGTCATCGACGAGACCACCTACTGGCTGATCAAGAGCGTCAAGGGCGTCTCCGGCTTCCTCGGCGACACCGACCCGACCCCGCTCGCCCAGGAGGAAGTCGACAAGATCCTGGGCCTGATGAACACCGCCGCCGAGGGCAAGCCCCGTCCGGCCGTGCAGTTCGAGCGCGGCGAGAACATCCGCATCGTCGACGGCCCGTTCCGCCACTTTGTCGGCGTCGTCGAGGACGTCAGCGAGGCGAAGGCGAAGATCAAGGCGATGGTCACCATCTTCGGCCGCCCGACGCCCGTCGAGCTGGACTTCCTGCAGGTGGAGAAGATTTGATCGTGGCCGAGCCGGAGATCCTGCCGCCCGGCGGCGACGCCGAGGACGCCGGCTTCTCCGGCGTGCGCGTGCGCCTGGCGCACGTGAAGTCGCTGGGCGTCGCCGGGGCGGTGCTGGCGCTGCTGACGATGGCCGCGGCGCTGAGCTTCGGCCTGCTGATGCTGTTCGGCCGCTCCTTGCTGGCGGCCGCCGCCGTCTACGTCTTCTGGCCGTATCTGTTCAGCCCGACGTTCACGCAGTGGGTGTTCGGCGCGGACCGCGCGCCGTTTTTAAAGCTGTTCGTACTGCTGGCTCTGGCCGGGACGCTGGCCAAGATGCTCCTGCCCCGGTCCTGGAGCCGCCGCTAGAATTTCACGCCGCACCACGAGGTCATCACCATGGCGAAAAAGATTAAAACCCAAATCAAGCTGCAGATTCCCGCGGGAGCGGCGAACCCGGCGCCGCCCGTCGGCCCCGCGCTGGGCCAGCACGGACTCAACATCATGGACTTCTGCAAGCAGTTCAACGAGAAGACCCGCACCCAGGACGCGGGCATGCTGATTCCCGTGGTCATCACGGTTTTCGAGGACCGCTCCTTCACCTTCATCACGAAGATGCCCCCGGTCTCCTCTCTGCTCAAGAAGGCCGCGGGCCTGGCGAAGGGCTCCGGCGAGCCGAACCGCAACAAGGTCGGCAAGATCAGCCAGAAGCAGGCCGAGGACGTCGCGAAGGCGAAGCTTCCGGACCTGAACACCAAGGACTTGGCCGCCGCCGTCGAGATGGTCAAGGGCACCGCCCGCTCGATGGGCATCGAAGTCACGAAATAATTTTATTAGACCGAGCTCCGCATAAGGGGCGCCAACAGGTCAGGAGAAAATGCACATGGGCAAGAGATACGAAGCGCTGGTCAAGGACCTCGACCGCGCGAAGCTGAACACGCTGGAAGACGCCGCCGCGACCGTCAAGAAGTGCGCGACCGCCAAGTTCGACGAGACCGTCGAACTGCACGTCCGACTCGGCGTGGATCCCAAGCAGGCGGACCAGCAGGTCCGCGGCACCGTGGGCCTGCCTCACGGCCTGGGCAAGACCAAGAAGGTCGCGGTCGTGGTGCGCGGCGACAAGCAGAAGGACGCGACGGCCGCCGGAGCCGACATGGTCGGCGCCGAGGACCTCATCGACCAAATCGCCAAGGGCTTCACGGACTTCGACGTCCTGGTCGCGACCCCGGACATGATGAAGGACCTCTCCAAGTTGGGTAAGGTGCTCGGCCCCAAGGGCCTGATGCCAAACCCCAAGTCCGGCACCGTGACCATGAACGTGGCGCAAACCATCAAGGAATTGAAGGCCGGCCGCGTCGAGTACAAGGTCGACGACTACGGCATCATCCACGTCCCCGTGGGCAAGGCGTCCTTTCCGGCCGACAAGATCGCGGGCAACGCGCGCGCCATCCTGGAAGCTCTGACCAAGGCCAAGCCCGCCGCGTCGAAAGGCGTCTACATGCTGAGCATCACGCTCTCCTCGACGATGGGTCCCGGCTTGAAGGTCGACCACAACGTGAAATACGCCGCCGTCTAACCGCACGCCTCTCGACGCAAAGGCCTCCGCGCGAGCGGAGGCCTTTTTATTGCGGCCGCGCATAGGAGATCATTCCCGAGAGCCCCGGCAAAGGCGTACTCCAGCTCTGGCTCAACCCGGCCGAGGCTCAATACAAGGCCGCCGCCTTGCGGAGCCCGGCCGACGCCGAGCTTCACCCGATGGAGATGAGCACCTTCCGCAAGATGTTCCGCTGACGCGCCCGATCGTCCTCGCTCAGTAGGCCGGAACCGGCTGGGAGCGCAACATCCAGTCCGCGCGCGTCAGCGCGCCGGCCGCGGCGTCCAACGCCAGGCTCTGGCGCCAGTAAAACTCAGCGCGTGGATTGGGATCCTCGGTCGTCGGCGCGGCCGCGGCAGCGCGGCACTCGCCACCGATGCGTAGGGCGCGCGCGCGTGCGACCGCCGCGGCGGCTTCGTCCAACGGCTTGCGTCCCGCGTCCAACGCGGCCTTGTCGGCGATCGCGTCGGGATCGGAGACCGCCTCGGCCTCGTAGGAGCGCCACGTCGACTGCTCGGACGCCGCCTGCTCGCTGAGCTCGGCGGTGCGGAGGGCGAAATCGTCGGGCGCTTCGCGCTTGCCGCGCGCGCGCAGTTCGTCGACCAGCCCCTCGATGACGGCAACGCAGGCGTCGTCGGCGTAGCGGCAGGAAGAGGCCGCCACATACGGCTGGTCGCGGCGGATATATTCGGTCGGGGTGAATTCACGCACATCTTGGACGATGCCGCTCCAACCATCCACGCGCTCGAAGGTCCGCAGTTCCGACGCCTTGATCAGGTAGAAGCCCTTGCGCCCCTCGTAAGCCACGGCGTCCGGATTTTTAGCCCCGTCGACCGTGAAAGCGGTCAGACGCATTTTGAGCGCCGGGTGATCGTAGACGACGCCGGCGGCGCGGGCCGAAGACGTCAACAGCAAAGCGGCAAGGGCGATTTTCATCGTATTCTCCTAGGAACAGAAGATACCAACACGCGCGCCGCCACGCATCGGTCTTTGGGCTCAGCGGCGGCTCGGGAAATAGACCCGCGGATTTAGGACCAAAGGCCGGGGAGCACCCTGCGAGATGCCCGCCGGCCCCGGCGGTCGGGCGCGATAGACCGCTACTTGGGCGGCTGATTATTCCTGAATTTCTTCAGGTAATCGTCCATCCAGGGCATGGCGGGCAGGGGGAGAAGCTTGAGTTTTGCCGGCGGCTTGGAATTGACGGGCGCCGGACGACCGGCGGCGACTCTTGACGCTTTTCGCAGTCGCGCCTGAATAGCCGGCTTCTTCAAGTACGATTCAAAAACGAGTTGGGAGACGATGTAATCCGGATTCGCGGCGATCTGCTGCCGCTCGACGACGAGAGGCGTCAACGCGTCGACGGCCTCCTGCTCAGTAATGTTGTCCGCGGCGAGGTTGCCGGAGATCTTTCTTATCTCTCCTTCGATTTCCGTCATTCGCTGCCAATACCGCGCGTAATCCGGAGCGATGTCCTGCGCCAACGTCAACAACTCCCGTTCTTCATTTTCGGCCCGCGTCCGATCAACGCCGCTCGGCAGTCCCTCCTGCCCCACGGCGAATCCTCCAATTGGTCGGATCCAAAGAAATCCCATGACGGCTGCGATCAGCGCCCGTTTCATGGATGGTCCCACACACAAAGCTGCATCCACCCACTATCAATCGTCGCACCCATTCCGGCATACGGCGGGATACCCGCGCCGCCGTACCCGGCTCCCGTCATCTGTCCACCGTTGCACGGCGGCGTGCCGACGTGCCACGCGCCCCCGCTAGAATAATTCGGCGGGCAAAAATATGCCGTGCCGGAACAATCGTCATACGACGCCGCCACAAAAAAAAGCGGCCCTCCTCCGGGCACCCCGGTTATGGCGTGAGGTGCGCCAAGGAACTGGCTTATGCCGTCGGCTTGAAACGAACCGCCAACCTCCAACTGCGCGGCCGGCGGAAAGGATGGCAAGTCGCCGATGCCGACATTGCCCGGGGTCACGCCCGGCGGCGCGCCGTTCAGGCTAAGGAAGCCGCCCGTGACCGAGCCGAGGTACGCGGCACCAAAAACATCCATAGCGAAAATGGGGGGGGGTAGCTCCCGAGTTGATCCCGACAGCCATGGAGACTCCATTGGCCTGGTCGCGGAACCAGGCCATGTTTGGAGCACCTCCGTTCCCTGGCGCATCAACATCAAGCTGCGCTATGGGACTAGTCGTCCCGATGCCGACATACCCGCCCATGACGGACATTTTCGCGTACGCCGGCAACGGGACGTTGGTTCCGACGTCCAGGTAGCCGGCATCACGCGCCGCAAAAGTGTTGCTGGTGGCGATCAGCTGAGTGTAGACCCCAGACGGAGCTGGATAGTATGTGGTCAAGGCGACATTTTCGGAGGCCAATTCTCCGGCACACGCCCCGATGGCTGCGCCAATCAATATGGCTCGGCAAGCTCCGCGCGAGAAGGAAATCTCAATCTTCATGCCTGCATTATGCGACGAGCCGAATTCACTGTAAATCCTTTTGCGCCCAGCGGCCACAAGTAAAAAGCTCTATACGTGTTAGTTATCAGCACCACTCCAGTAATAACTCTTTGAAAAACCCTCGTCGACAAACGTCGCACATGCCTGGAAACTTTCGCGCAAGCGCGGCACGCGATCCTGTGACGCGGACGCCGAAACGGTGCGCGCCGGTTCATGCGGCGCTATAATCCCTAACATAGTCCAATTGAGAGGTAACTAGGGACATGGAATTCGGCAAGGCGCTCAGACGCCTCCGCGCTGAGCGCGGGTTCAGAACCGCGTACCAGTTTTACCACGCCAACGGAGGGCGTCGCACCTTTCCATTCACGTACGCTTACTATAAGAAGATCGAAAACGGCACCAGCCTCCCCCGCGCTTCATGGCTGCTCATCATCGTCCAGGGCTTCAGGATTCCACATGGACACCCCGACGTGCGAAAACTGGCGCGGATGTTTTTTATTGATCTCTGCGGAGACGCCGCGGCTTTCGATTTTCTTGTTACTGCGGCTTTGAACTCGGGTTCCGACAACGCAGAAGGCTCGGATGCGAAGCTCGTGCGCGGATTCACCGCACGAGCCTCGTTCAATCTCGATGCGAAGCGTTCCACGATGATCATGTCCTCAAAAATCGTCTGCGACTGCTACGTGTACCTCATCGCCCGCGGACGCGCATGCAATCTCCGCGAAATATCCGCGGCTGTCGATGCAGACGAGCGCTCTTGCCGCGCCGCCCTCGAGCGGCTCTGCCAAGAGCGCCTGGCAAGAAGGTTGCGCGATGGAACTTATGCTCCGCTGGATTCCGACAAGGCGCACATTCTTTCTTATCTGCCCACGATGTCCCCCAACATGCAGGCGTTTTTTCGACAACGCGCAGACGCGGCGGCAGTGCATCTGCTCAACACCACGATCGTCGCCAGGCTCAACTCATCCGGAGCCAATGACATCGCCGGAAAAATAAGCCGCGCAGCCGAGATGGCCCTGGCCTACGAGGTGCCCGTCGAAGCCTCGCCGGAAGCGCACATCTATTCGTTCGAAACGAGGGTCACGAAAATATTCCACTGACCCCGTCAGAGGATCGTCAGCGTCCGAGCAACGCCGACAGACGCAGAAGTCCCTCGCGCACCGCGGCCTCGGGTGGGCCAAAGGAGAAGCGGGCGTGGGATCGGAAGCGAGAGGCGCGGGCGGCGCGCCGCTTGCCGGGGTTGACGTCGAAGAACTCCCCCGGCACGACGATGACCTTGGCCTCCAGCGCCTTGCGAAAGAAGCCCATGCCGGTGTTGAACGGCGCGGGCAGGCCATCGAGGGCGCCCCAGGCATAGAACGTGCCGTCGGTGGGCGCGTCGAAAGTCACGCCCATGTTTTCCAGGCCCAAGCGCATCAGATCGCGCTTGGCGCGAAAGGCCCCTTGCAAGGACGCGGCTTCCGCCTCGGCACGCTGCGGCGACAGCAGGTCGATCGCCGCGCGCTGAAGCGGGCGCGCGCCGCCGCCGTCCAAGAACGAACCCGCCGAGGACGCGGCCTCGATCACGGCTTTGGGACCGACGATCCAGCTCACGCGCCAACCAGGATAGCGCCAGTTTTTCGTCAGGCCGTCTAAAATGATCACCGGGTCGCGGTCCACGTCCTCCACATGGCGCGCGGCGCTGACCGCGGCCGCCGCACCGGGTTGATTCCAGACGTAATGCGAGTAGAACTCATCAAGGATGAGCGCGCAGTCGAACTTGCGGCCCAGCGCGACCCATTGCGCCAGCTCCTCGTCCGCGATGACTTTACCCGTCGGATTCGAAGGGTTGGAGGCGAGCAGCGCGCCCAGGCCTCGGCCCTGGATCTCGCGGCGCAGGGCGTCGGGCGAGAACGCGTAGCCGGACTCCGGCTCCAGAAGGATCGGGATCGCGGCAAAGGAGTGGAAGACGTCGAGCAACTCCTCGTAGGCCGTGTAGTCAGGAAGGAAGTGGCCCAGGTTCACGCCGCCGAGCGCGGCGACCACGCGCGTGAGCGCCGCGCGCCCGCCGCCGGCGATGGCCACGTTCTCGGCCGAATAGTGGCTCGGCATGCCGCGCCGGTAGCGATGGTTGTAGAGGCCCGCGACGGCCTCGCGCAGTTCCCACAGGCCCGCGACCGGCGCGTATTCCTGATCGGCGGGGTCAATGGCGACCGTCGCACGGCGCGCGGGCCCGCCGGGAAGGCGTCCGGTCTCCGGCATGCCCTGGCCCAGGTTGATCCAAGATGGGTCGCCGGGCGTGTAGCCGAGCTTGGCCGCCTCCGCCATCACGTAGATGACGCCGGTGCGCGGCACGGCGCGAAACGACGGAAACTGAGGCTCGCTCAAGCCGCTAGGCCTCGACCCTTCGGGCTCGGCACAGCCGCGCGGAGGAAGGGCTCATAGCGGCTAGTCGTCTTCCGCGCCGGCCTTGACGCGCGGCGGCTTGCCGGCCGCCAGCCAGCCCAGGTAGGCCTCGATGAACGAATCCAAATCCCCGTCCATGACGTTCTGGATCTGCGAGGTCTGCTCGCCTGTACGCAGGTCCTTAACCATCTGATAGGGCATGAACACATAGGATCGGATCTGGTGGCCCCAGGCGATGTCGCCCATCTCGCCGTAGTGCTTCTCCATGCCGGAGCGCTTTTTATCCAGCTCGATCTGATAGAGCTTGGCCTTCAGCATGCGCAGGGCGTTCATCCGGTTCTGCAACTGGGAGCGCTCGGTCTGGCAGGCGACCACAAGCCCGGAGGGCTTATGACGTATGCGCACCGCGGTCTCCACCTTGTTGACGTTCTGGCCGCCGGCGCCGCCGGAGCGGAACGTCTCCAGCTCCAGGTCGGAATCCTTGACCTCGATTTCGATGTCGTCCTCGATGTCCGGCAGGACGTCGAGCGAGGCGAAGCTGGTGTGACGGCGCTTGTTGGCGTCGAAAGGAGAAATCCGCACCAGGCGGTGCACGCCCATCTCGCCCTTGAGCAGGCCGTAAGCGTTGGGCCCGCGCACGAACGCCTCGACGGTCTTGAGCCCCGCGCCGTCGCCTTTCTGCACCTCGGTGACCGCCAACTCGAAGCCGTGCGCCTCCGCCCAGCGCCCGTACATGCGCCACAGCATCTCCGCCCAGTCGCAGGCCTCAAGACCGCCCGCGCCCGCGTGCAGGGAGATGATCGCGTCGTCCTTGTCGAATTCCGCGGAGAGCTTCAGGCGCAGGTCCATCGCGCGCAGAATCTTCTCGACACCGGCCAGGCCCGCGTTGATCTCCGCCGTCTCTCGTTCGTCCTTCATCTCCGCGGCCAACTCGCAGTGCGCCTTCAGGTCGTCGAGGCCGCGCTCGGCCTTTTCGTATTCGGCCAGCGCTTTCTTCAGATCGTTGAGTTCCTTGGATTTCTTCTTGGCCTTCGCCGAGTCCGTCCAAAACGCGGGGTCTCCCGCCTCGGCCTCGCGCGCTTCCGCCTCCCGCCGCATCTTGGGCAGGTCCATCAGCTTGGCGACCTTGGCCAGCAGGCCGCGCATCTCTTCTATCTTTCGGTCGGCATCCTCGAACATCGTTCTATTTTAGGACATTCGGCGCGTCTGCTCCCGTTCCGGTCGAAAGGCATTCCCTTTGTCCGCTTGTCCGCAACACGGCTGACGGCGCCGGCTGTCGCCGGAACAGGACCGATGAAGCTGCCCGACGATTTCACGGATTTCGGCGAATTCGTGCCAATTCTTCCGACGCCGAGCGAGCTTCGCCCCGGTCCCAAGCGCCTGCTCCATCTCATCGATTCGCCCGGCAACGCCCAGCGCCAGACCGAGGTGAACGTACGCGTTGTAATAGCGGTCGCGTCTCAAGAACCGCCCCCACGCCGCCTGCGCGATGCGCGCCCAATGCCGCGCGCGCGACCACCGCCCATTTTTAGCGGTAAACGTAATATGAGTCATGCGGGTGGCCGCGCCGATAGCCCTCGGCCAAGATCAGGGCCTCGCGGTAGCGCGCCCTCCTCACCAACGTGAATAATTTCGCGCCGTCGCGTTCCCGCGCTCGGCGCGCTTCGTCGTTGATCACGCGCGCGGCGTTCCAAGACCGCCGAAAACACGCAGCGTGTTCGCGTGCAGACGCGCGGTGCCCTCCGGCGTCGGGCCGTAGCCGCCGCCCAGAGTGACGGCGACGGGGACGCCGTGCAGGCGGCAGGTTTCAAAAACCGCGGCGTCGCGGTCCAAAATTCCGCGCTCGGTCAGCTTTAGACCGCCCAGCTTATCGTGCTCCCAGACGTCGACGCCGCCTTGATAGATCGCCAGGTCGGGCTTGAAGTCCATCACCGCGCGCAGGTGGCGGCGCAGGAGATCGTAGTATTCGGCGTCGGCGGTCCCGGCCGCCAGCTCCACGTCGAGCGAGCTTCTTTCTTTCATTTCGGGGTACAGATCGGCCTGGTGCATCGAGAACGTGAAGACGTCGGGGTCGCCGGCGAAGATCGCGGCGGTGCCGTTGCCTTGATGGACATCCAAGTCGATCACCGCGGCGCGCTGGATCGCATTCTCGACGCGCAGTTTATAAATCGCGACGGCGATATCGTTCAAGGCGCAGTAGCCCTCGCCGTGATCGCGGAAGGCGTGATGTCCACCGCCTCCGGCGTGCAGACCGACGCCGGCTTCCAGCGCGTGGCGCGCGGCCAAGATCGTGCCCCCGATGGCCAGCCGGTGCGCCAATGAGATCTCCGGCGAAAACGGCAATTCCAACCGACGCAAATCCGCCGCGCTCAAAGACGCCGAGACCACCGTGTCGACCCAGACCGCGTCGTGCGCGAGAAGGAGATCCTCGCGCGACGGCTCGGGCGGCTCGACCAAATCAACGAACGGCGCCAGGGCCTGAGCGGTTAACGCGAACTTGCGGGCCGCGAAATTGTGGCCGCCGTAGTCCACGTCGTATCGCGGCGAGAAGACGACGCGGGGCTTCACGGCCGGATCAGCGCGCGGTGCGCGCACAGAAGAACGGTCAGCGCCAGGCACAGCGCGCCCAGCCAGTCGCCGCGGCGCGCGTAGAGCGAGCGCGCCGGGAATGGATCGCCCAGCGGCACGTCGGCGTCCAGGCGGCCGCGCGCGTTCAAATCCAGCTTCGCTGTGACCACGCCCCATGGGTCGATCACCGCGGAGATGCCGGTGTTGCCGGAGCGGATCACCGGGATGCGGTTCTCGATGGCGCGAAACACGTTGGCCTCGAAATGCTGATAGGGCCCCCAAGTATCCTTGTACCACCCGTCGTTGGTCATGTTGATGAGCATGCGCGCTCCGCGCGCCGCGTCGCGTCGCGCCCAGCGCGGAAACATGGCCTCGTAGCAGATTGTGACCGCGGTCGGCCCAAACGCCGTTTCGAATAAAGCCTGATCTGCCGTGCCCGAGCTCAGATCGCCCATCTCGTCGAGAATCTTCAGCCAGCGCTCGATGACGAAGCGCGGCACCAGCGCGCGCAAAGGCACGTACTCGCCGAAGGGGACCAGCTCGCGCTTGACGTAGATCCCGCCCACCGTCCCGTCGGGAAGAACCAGCTGCGCCGCGTTGGCCGGACCTACGCCCGGCTCGGCCGCGGCGACGATGCCCACCAGATGCGCGGCTTTTTGACGCCGCGCCCACTTCGCCGCGATGGGCGCGGCCAGCCCGCGCGCCTGATAAAACGGAATCGCGGTCTCCGGCCAGACCACGAGCGCCGGCGCGCGTGTCTCCGGCCGCGCCAGAAGCTCGTCGAAGCCGCCCAGAATCTCCTCGACCGCGCCGCCGTCCCATTTCCGATATTCGTCGATCGCGGGCTGAAGGATCTCCACGCGCGCCGTCGGGCCTGGGTCCGCCGGGCGACGCGCCAACTCGGCTACGCCGAAAATCCACGTCCCGGCGGCCAGCGCCAAGCCCAAGGACAGCGGCGCCGCCGCCTGAGGCGCGCGCCCGCGCGAGTCGAGCCAGGCCTCGGCAAGCGAAGCGTTGATGAGAACAAGCAGGAAGCCAAGAAGATACGGTCCACCCCAGGAGCCGGCCTGAATGAGCGCCAGGTTGTTCCACTGAGTATAGGCCAGCGTGTCGACGGCCAGCCGCGGCGTCCACCAGCCCGTCGCCGCCGCAATCGCCGTCCAAACCGCGGCCCACGTCCAGGGTCTCAGGAAGCGCGCGCCCGTCGTGGTCAGCCAGCGTCCCGCAAATGCCGCCAACGCCCAGTTCAGCGCCAGAGCGGCGGAAAGCGCCGCCCATACCAACGCCGCGGCCGGTGCTGGAATCCGCGCGAAGCGGCACGTCGAGTAGATCCAGTGCAGCACGACCGCGTGATAGGCAAAGCCCGCCCAGAAGCCCGCCGCGGCCGCGCCGCGCCGCGTGTCGGCCTCATCGGCCGCGAGAAACAGCGGGGCCAGACCGACCCAACCGAAAAACCAGAAGCCCGCGCGCGGCAGGGCCAGCCCCGCGAGCGCCGCCCCGGCGGCGGCGGCGACCGCGCGAGACCGCGCGGAAGTGCCGCTTCCGGACGTCATGGAAAGCGGCCCGCTAGGCGGGCGCGTCCGCCCCGTGGCATTTTTTGTATTTCTTGCCGGAGCCGCAGAAGCAGGGATCGTTGCGGCCGATCTTTTGGATGTCGCGCGGCGCGGCGGCGACGCCGCCGCCCGACAGCACGCCGCGTCCCAGCGCGGGGCGCTTGGCCGTCGGGGCGGCGGGTCGCGCCGCGTCCGGATCAAGCATGCCGTCCGGCGGCGGTTCTCCCGCGGCCGGCGTCTCCGGAATGGGCGGCGGCGGCGGCGCCTTGGGCGCCTCGATCTTGAAGAGATACTCGACGGTCTGCTCGCGGACCCGGTCCAACATCTCCCCGAAGAGCTTGTGCGACTCCTTCTGATACTCGATCTTCGGATCAAGCTGGCCGTACGCGCGCAGGCCGATCGACTTCTTGAGCTGGTCCAGGTCCGTCAGATGGCCCTTCCAGGACTTGTCGATCATCTGGAGCAGGATCATCTTCTCGATCTCGCGGAAATCGTAGCCCTTGAAGTCCTCGGCGCGGCGCGCGTAGTGCTCCAGCGCGTCGGCCGTCAGCTTCTCCTTGAGCGCCGCGTCGGAAAGGCCGATGAAGTCCTCGGGCGGATAGCGCAGGCCGAACGTGCGCTCAAGGTAGGCGCCCAGCATCACGAAGTCCCACTCCGCGGGATCTTCCTTGCCCGCGACCGCCGCGTCCACCTCGGCGGCGACGTCTTCCTTGATCATCGCATGGATCTGCGCGGTGACCGACTCCCCGAAAAGCACCACGTCGCGCAGCTTGTAGGCGACCTCGCGCTGCTTGTTCATCACGTTGTCGTAGTCGAGCAGCTGCTTTCGAATGTCGAAGTTGTGCGTCTCGACGCGGCGCTGGGCGTTCTCGATCTGGTAGGTGACCAGCGGCGACTCGATGACCTCGCCTTCCTTCATGCCCAATTTTTCCATCAGCGGCGCGATCCGGTCGGAACCGAACAGGCGCATCAGCTCGTCGTCGAGGCCCAGGTAGAACTGCGTGGAGCCCGGGTCGCCCTGCCGCGCGCAGCGGCCGCGCAGCTGGTTGTCGATGCGGCGCGACTCATGGCGCTCGGTGCCCAGCACGTGCAGTCCGCCCAAGGACTTGACCAGCTCGTATTCGGCCGGGTCCTGAGGGTTGCCGCCCAGCAGAATGTCCGTGCCGCGGCCGGCCATGTTCGTGGCGATCGTGACCGCGCCCTTGCGTCCGGCCTGAGCGATGATCGACGCTTCCATCTCGTGGTATTTGGCGTTGAGCACCTGGTGCGGGATGCCCGCGCCGCGCAGCATGGCCGCCAGCTTCTCGGATTTCTCGATGGAGCGCGTGCCCACCAGCACCGGCCGCCCCTTCATCCAGAACTCCTTGATCGACTCCACGATCGCGCCGAACTTCTCGCGCTCGGACTTGTAGACCAGGTCGGGCATGTCGTCGCGGGCGATGATCCGGTTGGTGGGGATCTCGCGCACGTCCATCTGGTAGATCTCCAGGAACTCGTCTTCCTCGGTCATCGCCGTTCCGGTCATGCCGGAGCGCTTCTTATAGATCTTGAAGAAGTTCTGGAACGTGATCGTGGCCAGCGTCTGGTTTTCCTCGCGCGGCGGCAGGTTCTCCTTGGCCTCCACGGCCTGGTGCAGGCCGTCGGACCAGCGCCGCCCCGGCATCAGGCGGCCGGTGAACTCGTCGACGATGACGACCTCGGGACCGTTCTCTCCACCCTTGACGACATACTCCACATCGCGCTTATACAGGAAGTGCGCGCGCAGGGCCTGGGTGATGTGATGCACCCATTCGCCTTCCAGGTCGTCGTAAAGATTGGCCAGGCCCAGGAGCTTCTCGGATTTCTGGATTCCGTCCTCGGTCAGGACCGCGGTGTGGTTCTTCTCGTCGACGATGGCGTCCCAGCCCTTGTCCAGGTCGGTGCCGTCGTATTTGGCCTGGATCTCGTCTTCTTCGGTGATGAGGCGGACCTTCAGATGCGGGATCAGGCCGTTGACGATGGCGTAGCGCTCCGTGGACTTCTCGGCGGCACCCGAGATGATCAGCGGCGTGCGTGCCTCGTCGACCAAGATCGAGTCGACCTCGTCGATGATCGCGTAGTAGAGCGGGCGCAGGACGCGGTCTTCCTTGCGCACCACCATGTTGTCGCGCAGATAGTCGAAGCCGATCTCGTTGTTGGTGATGTAGGTGATGTCGCAGCGGTAGGCGGCCTGGCGCTCGGCGTTGGGGATGTCGTGCTGGACGCAGCCCACGGTCAAGCCCAGGAACTTGAACACCGGGCCCATCCACTCGCTGTCGCGCTTGGCCAGGTAGTCGTTGACCGTGACCACGTGCACGCCCTTGCCCGCCAAGGCGTTGAGGTAGGCGGGCGCGGTTGCGACCAAGGTCTTGCCCTCGCCTGTGCGCATCTCCGCGATGGAGCCGTTGTGCAAGGTCATGCCGCCCAAAAGCTGCACGTCGAAATGGCGCAGGCCGATCGAGCGGCGCGCGGCCTCGCGGCACAGCGCGAACGCCTCCGGCAGGAGCGTGTCCAGCGCCTCGGTCTCGGCCTTCTTGCGCTCCTCGCGGTGATCCTCATCCTCCGCGTCGAACTCGATGGCCGAAAACAAATCCTTGACGCGCGCCTTCAGGGCCTCGGTGCGTTGGGGGAAATCCGCGTCGGCCAGCGCCTTAATCTCCGGCTCCAGCGCGTTGGTCTGGTCCAGCAACGGCCGATAGCGCTTGAGCGTGCGCTCGCTGGCCGTCCCGAACATCATCTCGAAAACTTTCTTGATCATCGAACGCGGCAGTTTAGCAATTTCGGCGCCCGGGCGACACCGCCGGAATACCGCCGGAACCGCCCCCCGGGATGACCAGCGGCGCGCCGATGATATATCATGATGCGCATGAGAAGGCTCGCCCTGCCCCTGCTCTTGGCCGCCGCCGCCGGCGCGTGCGTCAGCGTCGCACCCCCGCCGGATCCGCACGGCGTCTACAAGCCGGGGCAGCGTCTGGTGGTGTTCGTTTATCAGGCGCCGGGGCCGTGGATCGTGTCGGGCACGGACTCGAAGCTGGAGTCGGCGGCGCAGATCTCGCCGCTGGGGTTCGCGGTGCAGGGGATGGAGGACTCGCACACCTTGTCGGTGTCCAAGGCCATCCAGCAATATCTGCCCCGGCCGCGCTACGACGACGAGTTCCAGGACGCGCTGATGAAGGAACTGAGGCTGCACATTTCCTCGGCGCCGCTGCAGTCCGGGTTGCAGGCCGGCGTCCCCGCCGACCAGATCCAGCGCTGGAACCGCGCGCGCAACCAGTCGGATTGGCGCTCGCGCTATTTCGAGATCGACCCCGACCTTCCCGCCCCGCGCAACTACGCGCGCGGCTTCGGCCTGGACGACGCGTTGGTGCTGGACGTCAACCTCTCCTTCGGCACCACCGCCGACGACGCCGGGAACCTCCTGCCCGACCTGGCCGCGTCGTGGCGCGTCTACCGAGGACTGAACTCCCAGCAGATCTGGGACCATCTCAACGAGGACGTCGATCAGGCCTCCACGATGACCTTGGTCGACATCGAGACCACGCCGCCGCTGTTGACCGGCCGCCTGGAAGCCCTCGCTCCAAAGCTGGGCCAGGAGGTAGGCCACGAGTTCGCGCGCGCGTTCGGCCTCCTGGCGTCGACGGCGCCCGCACGCGGCGGACTTCCGCCGCCGCCGAAATCCGCGCCCGCCGGTCAAGGGATTCTGCCGCTGTCCTACCTCCTGAGCCTGTCGTCGGCCCCGGCCGACGCGCCTCCGCCGCGACCGACGCCCGCCGCCGTTCCCGGCGCGGCGCCCGCGCCCGCCGCCGTCTCCGTTCCCGCCGTGCCGGCGCCGGCCGCGCCCGTCGCCCCCGCCGCCGTGGCGGTCTCCACCTCGTCGGCCGCCGCGCCCGTCTCGGTCTCCACGGCAGCCCCGGCCCCGCCGCCTCCCGCGCCGACCGCCGTTCCCGTTTCCAGCACCCCCGCCGCCTCGCCGTGAGGACCGTGAGCGTCGCCGTCGCGGGGCTGGGAACCGTCGGCCGGGAAACCGTGCGCCTTCTGCGCGAGCGCCGCGCGCAACTGCGCGAGCGCCTGGGCGCGCAACTCGTCTTGGTCGCGGTCGCCGACCGCGCCGCCGCGCGCGAAAGCCGCGCGCTGGGGCTGCCCGCGTCGGTCGCGCGCTTCACCGATCCGCTGGAGATGGAGCGCCGCGCCCGGGCCGACGTCACCGTCGAACTGCTGGGCGGCACGGACGCCGCGCGGCGGCTGGCGCTCTCCGTGCTGGGCCGCGGCGGCGCGCTGGTCACCGCCAACAAGCGCCTGCTCGCACTCTCCTGGCCCGCGCTGACGCGCGCGGCCGCGCGCTCCAGCGCGCGCCTGGCCTTCGAGGGCGCGGTCGCGGGCGGCGTGCCGGTGCTGCGCGCGCTGGAGTTGTCATTGGCCGGAGATCGCGTGCTGGGCCTTGACGGCATCCTCAACGGCACGACCAATTATATTTTGACGCGCTGCGAAGACGGTCTCTCCGCCGAAGCCGCGCTCAAAGAAGCCCAGGAGCTGGGGTTCGCCGAAAAAGATCCGCGTCTGGACTTGTCCGGCCAGGACGCCGCGCAGAAGCTGTCCGTCTTGGCGGGCGTGGTCACGGGCGGCTGGCTCAAGCCGGGTTCGTTTCCCGTGACCGGCATACAGTCGGTGACGGCGCGCGACGCGGCCTACGCGCGCGAGCGCCTGGGCAGCGCCGTGCGCCTGATCGCGTCGCTGCGCTTTTCCGGAACGGCCCGCGCCCCGCGCGTGGAGGCGGGGGTGTTTCCCACGCTCGTGCCGTTGGGCCATCCGCTGGCCGCCGTGCGCCGGCAATACAACGCGATCTTGGTGCGCGCGAAGTCGGCCGGCGACCTGATGTTCTACGGACGGGGCGCGGGCGCGGGCCCCACCGCGTCGGCGGTGCTGGCCGACGTCTTCGGCGCCGCGCGCGACGTGCTGGGCGGCCGGAGTTCGGCGCGCCCGGGCCCGCGCGCGTTGGCGCTGGCCTCGCCGGACGAGACGCTCTCCGGTTTTTATTTGCGCCTGGAGGTCCGCGACCGGCCCGGGGCGCTGTCGCGCATCGCGGGCGCGCTGGGCCGCGAGCGCGTCTCCATCGCCGCCATCCACCAGGACCGCGCGCGCGGCGCGGCCGCGGTGCCGGTGGTGATCACCACGCACCCAGCGAAGCTGGGCGCGTTTAACATGGCGCGCCGCCGCATTCTCGCGCTCGAAGACGTCGCACCCCGTCACTGCGCCATGCGCACGCTGGCATGAAGACCGGGCTCATCGAGCGCTGGCGCGCGCGCCTGCCGGTGACGGCGAAGACGCCCGTCATCACGCTGGGCGAGGGCGGCACGCCGCTGCTGCGCGCCGACCGCGCGGCCAAGGCCGCGGGCCTGCCGCCGGGATCCGTCTATTTAAAGCTCGAAGGCCTGAACCCCACCGGCTCATTCAAGGACCGCGGGATGACCGTGGCGGTGTCCAAGGCCGTGGAGGCCGGCGCCGTCGGCGTGCTGTGCGCGTCCACGGGCAACACCTCCGCGTCGGCGGCCGCGTACGCGGCGCGCGCGGGCCTGCGCTGCGTGGTGTTCCTGCCCAAAGGCAAGGTCGCGGCGGGCAAGCTGGCGCAGGCCGTGATGCACGGCGCGGAGATCGTGGAGGTGTCCGGCAACTTCGACCAGGCCCTGGCGCTGGCGACCGAGGCCGCGAAGGCGAAAGGCTTCGCCCTGGTGAACTCCTCCAATCCGTTTCGCCTGGAGGGACAAAAAACGGCCGCCTTCGAGATCGTCGAGCAGTTGGGCCGCGCGCCGGACAATCATTTCCTACCGGTGGGCAACGCGGGCAACATCACCGCGTACTGGAAAGGCTACCGCGAGCTGGGCCACGCGCCGCGGATGTTCGGCTGGCAGGCCGCGGGGGCGGCCCCGCTGGTGCTGGGCCGCCCGGTTAAAAATCCGCGCACGCTGGCCACCGCCATCCGCATCGGCAACCCCGTGTCCTGGAAAGGCGCGATCGCCGCGCGCGATGAGTCCGGCGGCGCGATCGGCAAGGTCACCGACGCGGAGATTTTGGCGGCCTACCGCTTCCTCTCCCGCGAGGAAGGCGTTTTCTGCGAGCCGTGCTCCGCCGCCCCGGTCGCGGGGCTTTTCCAATTGGCGCGCGCGCATCGCGCGCCGGAAGGCCTGAGCGTGTGCGTGCTGACCGGCCACGGCCTCAAGGATCCGGGCATCACGGCGCGTTTCAAGCCGCGCGTGCGCCGCGTGTCGGCGGGCGGGAGAATCCGGCTGTGAGCAAGATTCTCGCGCGCGTGGCGGTGTCCGCGCCCGCCAGCACCAGCAACCTGGGCCCGGGCTTCGACTGCCTGGGTCTGGCGCTGGACCTGCGCAACGAGCTGACGCTGGAGCTGCGCGACGAGGCGGGCCCCGCCGTGGTCGAGGCGCGGGGCGAGGGCGAGAAAACCCTGCCGCGCGGCGAAACCAACCTGCTGGTCCGGGCCGCGCGCCTGGTCCTGCCGCGCGCCGCGCCGGGCCGCCTCTATTTCCGCGCGACCAACCGCGTGCCGCTGGCGCGCGGGCTGGGCTCCTCGGCCGCCGCCGCGGTGACGGGGCTGTGGGCGGCGGCGCACCTGTTCGGCACCTTGCGCCGCTCCGAAGATGAGCTCGAAAAATTGGCCGTTTCATTGGAAGGCCATCCCGACAACGTGGCGCCTTGCGTACACGGGGGACTCACCGCCAGCCTGGCGGGCTTCGGACCCCAGCGCCTCAACCTTCACCCGTCTCTTTCGGCCGTGGTCTGCGTGCCGGCCTTCGAGTTGGCCACGAAGAAGGCGCGCGCGGTCCTGCCCAAGAAGGTCCCGCTGGCCGACGCGGTGTTCAACGCCTCGCGCGCGCTTCTGCTGGCGCGGGCGCTGGAGACCGGCCGGACCGCCCAACTCGCCGAACTGATGAACGACCGCCTGCACCAGCCCTACCGCGCGCGGCTGGTGCCAGGGCTGGCCGACGCGCTGGCCTCCGCGGTCAAGGCCGGCGCGGCCGGCGCGGCGCTGTCCGGCTCCGGGCCCAGCGTGTTCGCCTTCGTGGAAGACGGCCGCGGCCCGCGCGCGGGTGCCGCGATGGTGCGCGCCTTCGCGCGACGGCGCGTGGCCGCGCAGTGGCTGGCCCTGGCCGTGGACCGCCAGGGCGTGCGCGTGGAAGGCTGATGAAGATCGCGGTCATGAAGTTCGGCGGCACGTCGGTGGCTGATCCAGAGAAGATCGCGCGCGCGGCCGAGCGCGCCATCGCCGCGCGCCGCCGCGGCGACGCGGTGGTCGTCGTGGTGTCCGCGCCCGGCGAGATGACCGACGAGCTGATCGCGTTGGCCGAGCGCGTGACCTCGACGCCCGACGAACGCGAGCTCGACCAGTTGATCGCGACGGGCGAGCAGGTGGGCATCGCGTTGTTCGCGCTGGCGTGCAAGGCGCGCGGCGCCGACGCGGTCTCGCTGACCGGGCCTCAGGCCGGCATCGACGCGGTCGGCGGGGCGGGGCGCGCGCAGATCCGCCGCATACGGACGCGCGCCGTCCTCAAGCATCTGAAGGCCGGGCGCATCGTCGCGGTGGCCGGCTTCCAAGGCCTGGCGCCGAACGGCGACACGGCCACGCTGGGCCGCGGCGGCTCGGACCTGACGGCGGTGGCCCTCGCCTCCGCGCTGAAGACCGGCCGCTGCGAGATCTTCTCCGACGTCAAGGGCGTCTACACCGCCGACCCGCGCATCGTCCACGACGCGCGCAAGCTCAAGACGATCTCGTTCGAGGAGATGCTGGAGCTGGCCGGCGCCGGCGCGCAGGTCATGCAGGCGCGGTCCATGGAGGTCGCCGAGCGCTTCGGCGTGGAGCTGCACGTGCGCTCCGCTTTTCACAATCAGTCCGGCACGCGCGTGGTCGCTCAGGAGGGTTCCATGCTGGAAAAAGCGTTCGTCTCAAGCCTCGCCCTCGACAAGAGCGAGGTCCGCCTGACCATCGTCGGCGTGCCCGACCAGCCCGGCGTGGCCGCGACCGTGCTCGGGGCGCTCGCCGCCGACGGCATCCCCGTCGACATGATCATCCAGTCCGCCGCCAGCCAGTCCGGGGTCAACGACATGTCCTTCATGACACCGAGAAACTTCGCGGTGAAGGCCAAGAAATCCCTGGAGGCCGCCGCGCGGCGACTGCGCGCGGAGCGCGTGGACCTCAATGATCAAGTCGCCAAGGTTTCCGCCGTGGGCACGGGCTTCCGCCACAGCCCGCGCATCGCCGCGACCATGTTCGAGGCGCTGGCCCGGTCCAAGATCAACATCCACATGATCTCGGGCTCCGATCTGCGCGTGTCCTGCGTGGTCGACCTCAAGGACGGCGAGTCGGCCCTGCGCGCCGTGCACAAGGCCTACGGCTTGGCGCGCGGGAGGCGTTAAGTGTCCGTCTTCGTCGCCATCGACTTCGAGACCGCCGACAAGGGTCAAGATTCCGCCTGCTCCGTGGGGCTGGTGCGCGTCGAAAACGGCACGATCGCCCGCAAGGTCGTGCAGTTGATCCGCCCGCCGCGCTTGGATGAGGGCGACCTGTTCACGCCTCCGCCCAGCGAGTTCCAGTTCACCTACATCCACGGCATCAAGCCGCACATGGTGCTGGACCAGCCCACGTTCGCCGAGGCCTGGCCCCGGCTTGAGCCCATCCTCGCCGGCGCGGACTTCATGGCCGCGCACAACGCGCCGTTCGACTCCGGCGTGCTGACCGCCTGCTGCGCCGCCGCGCGCCTGCCCAAGCCCCCGCACCGCTTCGTCGACACCGTGCGCCTGGCGCGCGAGACCTGGAAGATTTATCCCACGAAACTGCCCGACGTCTGCCGCCACCTCGACATTCAGCTCAACCACCATGAAGCCCTCTCCGACGCCGAGGCCTGCGCGCGCATCGTCATCGCCGCCGAGAAGCGGGGCGTGCGACTGTAGCGGATAGCCGCGGCGTTCGGGGAAAAACGAAGCGCCCGAAGCTTGGCTCGCTCCGGGCGCCTGTCTCAGGGGGACGTCAGTGCTTGCGCGCTTTGCGAACGATCTCGTCCTTACGGGCGCGGCGCAGGTTGTCGGCGATGATGTGGGCCGCGTCGTGCGTCCAGCGGTTCTCCAGAATCCGCTTCGGATCGCACGTCACGCGGGCCGCCAGCGCAAGCTTCATGTTTTGAGTATACCCCCGCCGCGCCTCCGGCGCATTGCAGGAGTGTTACGAAATGGCGAAGTCTGAAACGCCAAAAGCGACACGCGGCGGCGGGGCACCCCTCGATATCGTCTATAATACCCGCGCGCCGCCGCACGGAGGACGCCATGGATGACAATCTGAAAAATAAATTCGACACGCTGCAGAAGGAGCTGGGCCGCGCGCCTAAGGCGGACGCGCGCGCGCGCCAACAGCTGGCCGACGCCGTCGCCGGCCTGCGCGCCGCGGGCGCGCAGTTCGAGGCCACGCACCCGGCGCTGACCGCGCTGGTCGACCAGATCTGCCGCGAACTCGCGGAGCTGGGAATTTAGCGCCGGCCAGGAGCGCCCGAATGAAGAACCAGACGATCGCCGTGGTCGGGGCCGGACACATGGCCGGAGCGCTGATCGGCGGGATGGTCCGCTCCAAGCTGGTGCCCGCCCGGTCGATCGTCGCCGCGCGCCGCTCCGCCGACGCGTTGGCCGAGCTGCAGAAGAAGTGGGGCGTGCGCACGACCACGGACAACCGCAAGGCCGTCGCCGAGGCCGACATCGTGATGCTCGCCGTCAAGCCGCAGATGGCCAAGAAAGTCATGGAGGATCTGGCCGGCGCCGTGCGCACCGATCAGCTGGTGATCTCGGTGATGGCGGGCGTGACCACGGCCGCCATCAACAAGGCCCTGCGCGTCGACTGCCCCGTGGTGCGCGCCATGCCCAACACGCCGTGCCTGGTGGACGCGGGGGCCACCGCCATCGCCGCCGGCGCTCACGCGGGCGACAAGGACCTGGCCCGCGCCGAAGCGGTGTTCGCCTCCGTCGGCCTGGTCGCGACCTTGCCCGAGTCCGCGCTGGACGCCGTCACCGGCCTGTCCGGCTCCGGCCCCGTCTACATCTACATGGTCATCGAGGCGATGATCGACGGCGGAGTCAAGATGGGCATCCCACGCGCGATCGCGGCGAAACTCGCCGCGCAGACCGTCTACGGCGCGGCCAAGCTGGTGCTGGAGACCGGCAAGCACCCGGCCATCCTCAAGGACGAGGTCACCACCCCCGGCGGCACCGCGATCAGCGCCATCCACGTCCTGGAAAGCCGCGGTCTGCGCTCCGTGCTGATCGACGGCGTGGTCGCCGCGACCAACCGCTCCTCGGAACTTTCGAAGCTTCTCGCGGAATAACGTCCTTGACGCGCGCGCGTCAAGCTGTTATAACCTCCGAAGACGAGACACGTCCGACCCGGAACGCCGAGCCTGGGGCGCTCCGGTTTTTATTTTTACGGCTTGCCACAAGAACATATCGACGCCACCTTGATCACCGCCCGCGAGCACCTGGAAGAGGTGTGCGCGGAGCTGGCGAAATGCCCGCGTCTGGCCTTCGACACCGAGTCGAACGGCTTCTACGCCTACAAGGAGCGCGTCTGCCTGGTGCAGATCTCCTCGCCGACCGAGGACTTCATCGTCGATCCCATCGCGATCCCCGATCTGGCGGCGCTGGGGCCCCTGTTCGCCGACCCCAAGATCGAGAAGCTGTTCCACGCCGGCGAATACGACGTGCTCTGCCTCAAGCGCGACTACGGCTTCCGGTTCGCCAATCTCTACGACACGATGATCGCGGCGCGCGTGCTGGGCATCAAGGAGTTGGGGCTGGCCGCCGCCATCGAGCGCCAGTTCGGCCTCGTGATCTCCAAGAAGCTCCAGCGCGCGGACTGGGGGCGCCGTCCGCTGACTCAGGAGATGCTGCGCTACGCCCAGGGCGACACGCACTACCTGATGCGCGTGGCCGACGAGCAGAAGAAGGCTCTCATCGAAAAAGGCCGCTGGGGCGACGCGTCGGAGGCCTTCCGCGAGCTGGAGCGCCTGGAGCCCAACGTCAAGACCTTCGACCCCGAGGGCTTCTGGAAGCTGGTCGGCCGCCAGGAGCTGGGCGGCGCGGCCATGGCCGCGCTCAAGGAAATCTGGCTGTACCGCGAACAGCAGGCCGCGGCGCGCGACCGCGCGCCGTTCCGGGTGATGCCCGAGGACTTGATGACGCGCATCGCCCAGGCCTTGCCCGAGACGAAGGAGGCGCTGGCCGCGGTCAAGGGAATGTCGCCCTACATTTTGGAACGCTTCGGCCCGGGGCTTCTGGCCTGCGTGGAGCGCGGCCGCGCGGCCGCGCCGCTGACGCGCCCGGCCGCCGCGCCGCGCCAGCGGATGCCCGAGGATGAATGGAAGCTGTTCGAGGCCTTGCGCGCCTGGCGCAAGGAGCGCGCGGAAAAAGACGGCGTCGAGCCCGTCGTCGTGATGTCGAGCGAATCCTTGCGCCAGATCGCGGCGCACGGCTCGCGCCCCGGCGGCGACCCCCTGGCCCCGCTCTCCGAGCTCAAGAAGACGCGCTACGGCGACGACGTCCGCCGCGTCGTCGCGGCGACCTTGCCCGCCAAGCCCGCCGTTTAAGCGGCGTTCAGCCGTCCAAAGCGCGGCGCAGGCGTTCCTTCGCCGCGTCGCTAAGGCCCGGCCCCGACTCCGGCAACCTGCTGACCGCCGCGCCCAGCACGGCGAACTGCGCCCGGGCCCGGCGGCAGACGTCGCAGAGCCAAAGGTGAACGTGAGCGCGCCAATCCAGGCGCCGCCCATCGCGCTCCGCCGACAGCCGGCGCGACATGTCGCGGCAGTCGGGCAGAACGCTCACGCGGCCTCCGGCGCGAAATAGCCTTTTTCCAGGCACCGGCGCAGACGCATGCGCGCGCGGTAGAGGAGAACCGCCAGATGGCCCGGAGGCACGCCCAGCGTCTGGGCGCACTCTCCGTGCTCCACGCCCTCCATCTCGCGCAGCACGAAAGCCCGCGCGACGTTCGGCGTCAGCGCGTCCAGGCAGCCGCGCAGAGCCGCGGCAAATTCGTCGCTCTCCGCCCGGGCGTGCGGCTCGCCGCCCCAGTCGGCCGGGGCGTCGGAGCCGCGCCAGTGGCCGTCGGCCTCGAACCAGGCGTTTTCCCGCTCGTCCTCGCCGTCGCCGCCGAGGGACAGGGTCGACTCGCGCGCCTGGCGGCGCAGATGCTCGAAGATCTTGTTGCGCAGGATGCCGATCAACCAGGTCAGCTCCGTGGAACGTCCTTCGAATCGCGCGCGCGCGCCCAGCGCCGCGACCAGCGCGTCCTGCACCAAGTCCTCGGCCGCGCGCTCATCGCGGATGCGCGAGAGCGCGTAGCGGAACAGCCGGTCGCCGTAGGCCGTCACCCAGCCGGCCGGGTCCGACGCACTCTTTTCAGCGGGAGCCATGTCCCTCCGGGACGACCTCGGCGACCAGGCGCGCGTCAGCGACGAAGGCGAATAAGCCGCGCGCGCCCTCTTCGTCCAAACCGGAGTATTCCAGCGCGGCCCCCAACGGGCGGCCCGCCGCCAACGCCGTCAAAGCGGCGTACTCCGGGACGCTCAGCTCGCGTGTGAAAATCTCGTTGGTCCCGCGTTTATAAAGGACCAGGCGCTGCGCGCCTTCCCAGTCCCCGGACTCAAGCGGGGTATCGTCGGCGCGGTCGCGCTTCCATATCCCATAAATGGAATGCTTGAACGACAGCAAAACACAGGCCGCGCCCAAGCGCAGAATGGATTGCGGGCCGGCCGCCGCGGCCAGCGCCGCGGGCTCAAGCCCTTCCTGCGCGCGCGCGTGGAACAAGCGCAGGAACGCCCACTCAAGCCGCGCCAGATCGCCGAGAAACGGCGCGCCCTGGGCCTGGGGACGCGCCTCCAAAAACTCGGGAAAGCTCTCCCCGTAATCCGATAAATTATAGGACCGCGACGGGGCGCGCGCGATGAAGTCCCGCGCGGCGGCGAAGAATTCCTCGTCGCCCATGACGCGCCAGCAGGCCTCGTAGGTTTCGCCCAACGCCTCGGTCAGGCGCGCCGGGTAGGCGTCTCGGTAGACGCCGATCGCCTCGGCGGCCGACAGCCGCCCGCCGCCGGTCACCGCCGCGATCAGGTCCGCGTCGGCCGCGAACGTGACCGAGCGCACGAAGCGCCTCTGCAGGCGCTCAAGCGGGCTTGAGCTCATGCTCCTCCCGGCGGATCTCGCGCGCCTTCACCGCCTGCGCCTCAAGACCCGCCCAGTCCGGGATGTCCGCGTCCCACTCGATGAGCGTCGGCGCGTCCGGCAGGCGCCGGATCGCGCGGCGATAGAGCTCCCAGACCGGAGGCGTGGGCGCGCGCGAGTGCGTGTCGAACAGGAACGCGCCCATGTCCGAGTAGCCGCCCAAATGAATCTGCGCGACCAGCTCCGCCGGCACCGCGTCAATATAATCTTCCGCGGCGAAGCCGTGGTTTTGGGCGCTGACGTAGGCGTTGTTGACGTCCAGCAAAATGCGGCAGTCCGCGCGCCGCGCCACCGCGATCAAGAACTCCCACTCCGTCATCACGGACTCGCGATAGGACAGGTAGCTGGACACGTTTTCAAGCGCCAGGCGCCGCCCCAATGCGTCCTGCGCGACGGCCACGTTGCGCGCGACCGTGGCGATCGCCTCTTCGGTGTAGGGCAGGGGCAGGAGGTCGTGCACGTTCGACGCGTGCGCGCCGGTGAAGCACAGGTGGTCGCTGACCACGAAAGGATCCACGCGGTCGGCCAGCTGGCGCAAGCGCCGGAAATACTCCGGGCGCGGGCCCTCGACGCCGCCGACGGACAGCGACACGCCGTGCAGGGCGACCGGATAGTCCTCGCGTATTTTAAGCAGGATCTCCAGAGGGCGGCCCTCGGAATCCATGTAGTTTTCAGAGATGGCCTCGAACCAATCCACCGCCGTGCGCGGACGTCCGAGCAGGTAGGGGTAGTGGACCGAACGCAGGCCCACGCCCGTCATTCCCGCCCGGACGCCCGGCGCCGACTTCATTTCTTCGCGGTGAACGTGCCGCCGCGTCCCGTGCAGTCGGACGTCGTCAGACTGATCCAGCCCTGGCCCTTGCAGGAATTCTGGCCCGCGCACGCGTGACCGGGGCCGCCGCACTCGCTGGTGCCCTTGCAAGAATTGACGCCGTGGCATTCCACCTTAGCCACCGGCGCGCCGCCCATGTGCGCGCAGCCCGCCGACATCACCGCCGCCAACGCCGCCGCCGTCAACGCCGCTTTTCGATCCATCGGGTTTCCTCCTGGAATAGAACGTCTCCAAGTCAGTGCCGCCGGGGCGCCTGAAATGACAGGTCATTCAACAATTTCCTGACGCGGCCGTCATCCGCCGCAGACAGCTTTTCCGGCCGGAACGCGGCACAATCCCGACATGATCACGACCGACGCCGAACTCCACGCCGAAACGACCCGCGAGACCGAGTCCGTACTCGACGCTCAGCGCCTGCGCCGCCGGCTTTCGACCGCCTCCGCGGCCGGCCGCGGCGAAAGCCTCCTGCCCTACGACATCGACCGGCACGACCTCCATTGCGCGCACGTGCTGGTGCGCGAAGGCCGCCACGGGCGCGTCCTGGCCTGCGCGCGCCTGCTCGACGCCGGCGGCGCGATGTCGGCCGGCGGCTTCTGCTGCCAGCAGGCCTTCCTGATCACGCGCGCGCTGACCTTGCCCGGCCGCCTGCTGGAGGTCAGCGGCGTCTGCGTCATACCGGGCCGCCGTCGCGACACGGCGCTGGCGGCGCTATGGTCGATGGTCACGCGCGAGGCGGCCGCGCGCGGCGTCTCCCATCTGATCGCCTGCGCGAGCGTCCCGTTCGATCCGGAGATCGAGTCGCTGGAACCCCTGCGGCGCGGGCTGACGCCATTTTGGTCGTCCGACGGCTGGCGCGTTCATCCCCGCCGACCCGTCCCGCGCGACCCCGCAGAGCCCTCGCGCGACGCGGCCCGGCCGGATCTGCTGACCGACTACCTGAGCTTGGGCGCGCGCATCGGCGGGGAGCCGTCCTGGGACCCAGAGGGCGGCGTCGCGGATTTTTTCCTGATAATCCCCGTGGATGTCGCCCGAACGTCTTACCAGCTCACGTCCAAAGGAGGAAGCCCCTCCGACGAGGTGCGCGCGTAGATCGGACCCACGCGCTCGTGGGCCTTGCGCACGCGCGCAACTCCTGTTATATACCGCGCAGATGGGGAACGTCGCGGGCGTATTCTTCACCGCCGTCAATCTTCTCTACGCCGCGATGTTCGGCGGCCCCATGGACGGCACCGCGTGGGACGTCCGCGTGCGCCAGCAAGGCTTCTTTCATTGGACCTCGCAGGCCGAGACGTTGGTCTTCCACGACGGCCGCGCGGTGATCGCTGGAGAGATCGCCAAGGGCTACGCGCCCGCGCTCTACGACGCGCGCGACGACGGCGCGGGCACGGCGTTCACGGTGCGCCTGGAGGACGCGGACCTGGATCCCGTGGTCTGGTCGGGGCGCATCAATAAGGACCGCATCGCGGGCGTCGTCACCGTACGCGCGCGCGACGGCCGCGTCTCGCGCTACGCGTTCACGGGCGGACGCAAGTCCGGCTGACGGCCCCATGGTCAGATGTCGGGCGCAATGGCGGCACCTGGTCTCCACGCTTCTAGGTGTTCTAATGCCCCTGTCTTCCCTCGGAGCGGAAACCTCGAATCCCAAGAAAACGATCCGGGTCATCGTCGTCGATTATGATCCGGTCTTAGCAACCCACGACGGCCAGCGCTTGACCGCCTACATGCATTGGCAGGATCCGGGATTGCTTTCGGATCTAATTGCCGAGGATATAGGGCAAGCGAGCGGCGGACTCGTTGAATACCAGATCGTCGATTTCGTCCGTAGCGACTCGTTCCCGCTTAAAAAGGACGGATTCCGTTACGATGAAGCCTCTTATCTCGCGATGTGGAACGACCGCTCCAAGGCGCATCAACCTGACAAAATCAGCTATAAATCTATTTTTTATCAATTCGATCTCCTGCGGCGTCTGCGCGAATTAGACGCGCGGGAAATCTGGCTTTGGGGCGCGCCCTACTTCGGCTTCGATGAGTACGCCGTGAAGATTCCCGGGGATAAAATACCCTATCCCACGGAGAATCCCTGGTTTTACCGCCCCTACGACATCCCGGATGCCGGCAGGACGATCTGGATTATGGGCTGGAGCTATGAGCGCGGCGAAGGCGACGCACTGCACAGTTACGGCCATCGATGCGAAGGCATGCTCTCGCTGACCGTCGGAAAGGGCCTCTGGGACAAGAAAAAAAACCCGCGCAACATCTGGAACAGGTATACGCACATCGCCAAGGATTTCCCGAACGACGCTCAAGTCGGAAGCGTACACTTCGGCCCCAACTCCAAGCGCGACTACGACTACGCGGACATGGATACGGTGCTCAGCGCAGCCGACGACTGGTACAACTATCCATTCCTAACGGGGGCAAAGCTTCCCCTAAACGCCAGCGCCTGGGGTGGGCCGGATTACGGCCTGAATTACCAGAAATGGTGGCTGGGGCATCTTCCCAAAGCGCCCGGTCAAACGGACGGATTTTTTAATAATTGGTGGCGGTATATCGTCGACTACGACGACGCGCTGAAATACCAGCCTCCGCCCAACGCCTCGTTTCAAAAATCCATCCATGCGATGAGATAGGCCCCCCTCAACGGCAATGGCAAAAACTCACGCCGTTCTTTTCTACAAGCCTTACGGCGTGCTGAGCCAGTTCACGTCCGAGGGCGACCGTCCCGGCCTCGCCCGCTTCGGCCTGCCCGCCGGCGTCTACGCCGCGGGACGCCTGGATTTCGACAGCGAGGGGCTTCTCCTGCTGACCGACGACGGCGCGCTGGTGCGCCGCCTGACCGACCCGCGCCACGGCCATCCGCGCGTCTATTGGGCGCAGGTGGAGCGCGTGCCCGACGCCGTCGCGCTGGAACGCCTGGCGCGCGGCGTGGACCTGACCGACGGCAGGACCTTGCCCGCGCGCGCCCGCCTTCTGGACGCGGATCCGGAACTGCCGCCGCGCGACCCGCCCATCCGCGTGCGGTTGAGCGTGCCCACGTCCTGGCTTGAGCTCACGCTGACCGAGGGCCGCAACCGCCAGGTCCGGCGCATGACCGCGGCCGTCGGCCACCCCACGCTGCGCCTGGTGCGCAGCGCGATCGGCAGGCTCACGCTGAAAGGGCTGGCACCGGGGCAATGGCGGCGTGTGGAGCGTGAAGAACTCTGATCCCGTCGGTGGCTACGGGGGATTCATGTTTCGCGCTTGTCGAAATGCGGCACGGCTGTTATCATTTGCCGATGAGTCCGACCGTGTTCCGCGTCAAGAATTTCAGATTCTTCTTTTTTTCACGCGAAGAGTCTCGCATTCATATCCACGTTTCTTGTCCGGATGGGGAGGCTAAATTCTAGCTGGAACCGATCGTCTCGCTGAGCCAGAACGACGGCCTGAACCCGAGGACGCTGAAACAACTGCAGGACATCGTCGAGGAGAGAAAGAGTGAAATCGCCCGCGCCTGGAAAAAACACTTCGAGCGCTGAAGTTCAGGATATAACGATGCGCGGCATCTGGCTTCTCGCCAATGATCGCGAGTATTTCCTTTCCCACGACCGCTACCCCTGGTTCAAGGATGCCACGGTCAAGGAGATTCATAACGTTCAACTGCTTCACGGCATGCACTTGCATTGGCCCGATTTAGACGTCGATCTGGAGATGGCCGCTCTCGATCAGCCCGAGAAATATCCGCTAACCTACAAATAGCCGGCCTCCAAAAATATCGCCCGCGAGCCTGGCGCCGCGTTCAGCGGCGGAAGCGCGAGGAGCCGCCGCGGGGGATGACGCGGCGCAGGCGGAACTTCGAGGACATGGGGGCCGTGTAGGTGTGCAGTCGCGGCGGCACGCGGTAGGCGAAGCCGGGCAGGGCCTTGCGCGGGATCGCCTGGCCGATGAACGCCTCGATCGACGGGATCAGGCGCTCCTCTTCAAAAGAAACCAAGGTCACCGCGTCGCCTTCGGTCATGGCGCGGCCGGTGCGGCCGATGCGATGAACGTAGTCCTCGGCGTGCTCGGGCACGTCGTAGTTGATGACGTGGGAGACCTCGGGCACGTCCAGCCCGCGGGCGGCCAGGTCGGTGGCCACCAAAATGGTGAGCTTGCCGTCGCGGAAATCCTGCATGGCCTTGTCGCGCTCTTTCTGCGACAAGTCGGAGTGCAGGACGCCGCAGGCGATGTCGCGCCGGCCCAGGCAGTGCGCCACGTAGTCCGCGCGCGCCTTCGTGCGCGTGAAGACGATGACGGATTCCACGCCGTCGCTCTGGACCACGGCCGCGAGAAGCTCGCCCTTCTGGCCCTCGGTGACCGGAAACAAAGCCTGCGTCACCGTCGTCGCCGTGGAGCGCGGGCGGTCCACCTCGATGCGCACCGGCGAGCGCATGAACTCGTTGACCACGCGCTCCACCTCGGGCGGGATCGTCGCCGAGAACATCAAGGTCTGGCGCTGGACAGGCAGAAGCTTCATGATGCGGCGCACGTCGGGCATGAAGCCCATGTCCAGCATCCGGTCGGCCTCGTCCAGGACGGCGACCTTCACGTCGCTCAAGTGCAGCGAGCCGCCGCGGATCAAGTCCAGAAGGCGGCCGGGCGTGGCGACCACCACCTCCGCGCCTTTCTTGAGCGCGTCGCGCTGGGTGGTGAAGCTGGCCCCGCCGATGATCAGCGCGCACTTGACCGGCGAGTGCCGCGCCAGTTCGCCGACGGCCTTCTCCACCTGCGCGGCCAACTCCCGCGTGGGCACCAGCACCAGCGCGCGCACGCGCAGGCCGCCCTTGTGCGGATCCTTGTCGCGGTCGTCGAGCAGGCGCTGCAGCAGCGGCAGCGTGAAGGCCATGGTCTTGCCGCTGCCGGTCATGGCCGAGCCGATCACGTCCTTGCCGGCCATGGACTCGGGAAGGGACTTTTCCTGAATGGGCGTGGGCGTCGCGTAGCCGAGAGTCTTGATCGCGTCGAGGAGCTCGGTTCTAAGCCCGAGTCGAGTGAAGGGCATGGCGTCGCGATCAGTATAGCAATCCTGGTCTCATTTGCTCCATGGGTCTTTTCATCTCGGTCATTTGGGTCCTCCGGCCCAAGACCGCGCGCCCGCGCCTGGCTACACTGACGGTGATGATCCGCGCGAGCCGTGCCCTCGCCGCGCTTCTGCTCTTTTCCCCGGTCGGGGCGCAGGTCCTGCGTCTGCCCGCCGTCGAGCCGCCGCTCGCGGCGGCGGCCGCCGGTCTCCCCTCTTCCGGGGCCGCCTTCGCCGCGGCGCCCGCACTGGCGCCCAGCGCCGCGCTGGCGCCGGCCCCAGAAGACTCTTTCGCACTCGCCGC
>JAJXVH010000126.1 GCA_021782205.1 bacterium
TCCTTCTGGCGCGCGTCCAGGACCTTGTCTTTTTCCTGAAGGGCGACAAGCGCGATCAGCGTCTCTTTCGTCATGGCCATGACGATCTGATTCTACCACTATTTCGCGCCGCGACGCCTCCGGCAGACGCGCGGTCCTTGACGGCAGCGAGAGCCGGGGCTACACTTCGGCAAGGCTCCCATGAACATCCCCCGGCCTGACGGCGCGGCGCGCGTCTTGGCGGCGGCGTTGATGTTCTCGATCCCGCGCGTTTGCGTCGGCGATTCCGCCGCCGACGACTCCCAAGCCCAAAGCGTGACCGCGGGCGTTCACTCCAATCTTCAAGGCGTCGTCGCCGCAGTCTCGAACGGGCAGGTCGCGGCGATTTATGGGGAGCAATCCTCCGCCGCCGCCTTGTCCGTCGGAACTCCCGCGGGAACGCGCGCGACGACCAACGGCGCCGCCATTCCGGACGCGCAGCTTCCTCAAGAATTCCGCGCGCCCGCCGCCGCGCCGCCGGCGCCGTCGGCGGCCGCGCCCACGGACGTCGTCTCGACGATTCGTTCCTGGCTCCACGCCTCGCTCCCCAGTTGGTCACCGCCGCCGGCTCCTCCATCCACCCCCGTGCGCAACCCGTCTTTCGGCGACACGAGTTGCGCCCCGGGGCAAGCGGACTGCGTCGGCGTCATGACTCTGAAAGAAAACTCGCCCGCCGGGCTTCGCGACGTCCCCATCACAGATTTCGTCGACTACGGCACCGTGCATTATGATGGACGGCCGGACAACCAAATATGGGACCGGCGTCCTTGGTGGAAGTTCTGGCTCGATCCCAGACAAGTGGACTCCGCCGACATCCAGCAAGGCGGTCTGGGAGACTGCTTTTTACTGGCGTCGCTGGCTTCTCTCGCCCAGAACAAACCGGAAATTCTGCGCGACATGATCAAGCAGGACCGCAACGGCTCTCCGTGGGTGCGGTTCTACGGCGGCAAACCGCTGAAACAGACCCTCGTCGGCCCCATCGACGAGTCGTTCCCCGTTTACAAACCCAAAACCGAGATCGGGACCGCCGAGGTCGGCGGCCAGTCCGTTTTCGCCGCGCCAGCCGGCTCCCAGGGCGCGATGTGGCCGCTGATCATCGAGAAATCCTACACGATGCTCTTCGGCTCCGGCTCCTACGCGGAGGTCAACGAGGGAGGCCGTGCCGGAGACGCGCTGGCCCATTTCATCGGCCGCCGAAGCCGCGTGATCATTTCAGAGCGGCCATTCTCGCCGTTTACGACCGAAAGTTCTCACTATGAATCCGGCCCCGTGTTTTTTCCCAGATCGCGCGCTGGAATTCCAACCACGATCCCGTCCTCGTGGCCACCCAGCACCCCCCCAAAGGCGGTTGCGCGCCGGACCCCATGCCGGATCAATCCGCCCGCTCGGCGCCCGGAACTCCGCCCGCGGCGCCTATCGGCTACTCCGTCTGCACCGACCCGCTCTATCAGGGCGCGATCGCCTGTCTGCCCAACTCGAAAGATCCCGTGTGCGCCGATCCTTCAAAAATCGTCAAATTGGAGATGTCGCATTACTACTGGGTCAAAGCGGTCGACGCGGACGCGCAGACGGTCACGCTGGCAAATCCCTGGGGCGCCCACGTGCCCGCCGTCACTTGGCCTTGGACGCGGCTGGAGAAATCGCTGCCCGTCGTCGTGACAAACACAAACCTATGAGAACTCATCGACGCCCCGCGGCTTTGTCGGCGGTCCGATCCCTGACGACGGCGCTGTTCGTGTTTCAGGCATACTCCTGGGCGCAGGACCCGCCCGCTCTGGCCGCGTCCGCCATACCGTCTTCCACCCCGGTTGCGACCGCTCCGGCCGATGCGGACCCCGGCGCGGGTCTGCCGGCCTACATCCGCTCCACGACGCAGGGCAATTTCGCGGATCTGCACATCGGCGTCGGCTACGTGGGCGGCGGCCCTTACCTTGATGAAAAAGGGGTGCGGCGCAACGGCCTGCACGCCAGCCTCTCCATTTCCATCGACGCGACGCCGCCCGTATTCCAGCAGCCCGACGTGCGCGAAGGCCAGACCTTGCTCGTCGGCTCCTACCGCATCCACGTCGATAAAATCATCAACGGCGACAGCGGCAAGGGCGCGGTCGTCCTGCACCTGTGGTCGCCGCCCAAGCCCGCGGCCTCGGCCAAAGGCTGGCGCAGTCTGCTCGGTCTTTGACGCGCCTGGGGCCTTACGCCGGCTCGGCCAGCAGTTCGGACAGCGCGCGCTCCACGTCGGGCGTCTGGGGCTGGATGAAGTTTTCCAGCGCCGGGGAGAGCGCGACGCCGGGCGTGGCCTTGCCCGCGAGCAAGCGCGGGCGCACCTTGAGCTGATAAAACAGCTCGTCGACGACGCGGCGGATCAGGTGCTCGCCGAAGTTCGCGATCTCGGTTTCCTCGTTGACGAAGATCACCCGTCCGGTCTTGCGCACGGAGGCGGTGATCGCCTCCCAGTCGTAGGGAATCAGGGAGCGCAGGTCCAGCACCTCGACGGAGCCGCGTCCCTCGGCGGCGAAGCGGCGCGCGACGTCCAGGCAGATGGGCGCCATGCGGCCGTGCGTGACCACGGTGGCGTCCGTGCCGGGATGGCTGATCCTGGCCTTGCCGATCTCCACCTCGTACTCGCCCAGCTTCGGCCAGCGCGGCTTCCACTTGGTGCGGTCGCCCAGCGGCGCGTCGATCATGTCGTGCAAAGTCTTCTCGTCGGGTTCGCCGGGCAGGAGTTCCTCGCCTTTGGTGCGCAGAAGCGCCTTGGGCTTGAGGAAGAGCACCGGATCGTCGCTCTTGATGGCGGCGATCATCAGGCCGTAGGCGTCGTTGGGCGTGGAGGGGCAGACCACCTTCATGCCGTGCAGTTTCGCCGCGACGGAGTCGAAGGAATGGGAGTGATACATCGAGCCGTGGATGCCGGAGCCGGTGGGCGTCATCACGACCAGAGGCGTCTTGTATTTGCCGCCCGAACTCCAATAGCCGTTGGCGCACAGCTTGAGCATGTCGACGACGTTGAAGATGTAGTCGACGAACTGGATCTCGGCCACCGGGCGGCCGCCGGCCCAGGCCAGCCCCAGCGCCGCGCCGATGATGCCGCGCTCGTCGAGCGGCGAGTTCCAGGCGCGCTCCAGGCCCTGCGTGGCGGTGAACACCCCGCCCAGCGGCGCGCCCACGTCCTCGCCGAAAATCTCGGTGACGCCCAACTCCGACTCGCCGCGGTGAAGGGCCATGCGGATGGCCTGCGCCATGTTGGCCATGTCAGCTGCCCCCTTTGGTGGGATAGGACGGCGGCAGGCCGTCGGCGAATACGTCCTCCCAAACGGACTCGACCGCGGGGAAGGGCTCCTTCTTAACCTGCTGGTGCGCGGCGTCGAGTTCCGCGGCCTCTCGCTCCCAAACTTTTTTAAGCTCGTCGGCCTTGGCCAGGCCGCGCGAGGTCATGTTCTTTTCCAAAAGCTCGATGCCGTCGGGCTCCGGGATTCGATTGGCGCCCGACGAAGAAGAGTGGCCGTAGAGGCGGCTGCAGCGCGCCTCCAAAAGATAGGGCTTGCGGTTTTTGCGGATGTAGGCGAAGGCCTCGTCGAGCGCCGCCCAGGAGGAGGCCACGTCGTTGCCGTCGACGGTCTTGCCCGGCATGTCCGGAAAAACCTTCGCCCAGTCGGAGATATTTTTCTCGCCGTGCTGGGTCTCTTCCTTCGTGGAGATGCCGTAGCCGTTGTTGACCACGACGATCAGCAGCGGCAGGGGCAGGACCGGACGGTTGGCCCAGACCAGGCAGGAGTGGAAGTCGCCCTCCGCCGTGCCCGCGTCGCCGCCGTTGACGATGGTGATCGCGTCGGTCTTGGCGCGCGCCTGGGCGATGGCGGTGCCGATGGACGTGGCATACTGCGTCTCGATGGTCGGCGAAACCGGCACGACGTTGAACTCGGGAATCGCGTAATGATTGACGAAATTGCGGCCCTTGGAATACGGGTCGGCGCCCACGGAGCGCATCTGGCGCAGCGCGTCGATGGGCTTGGCGCCCAGGGACAGAACGATCGCCGAGGAACGGTAGTGCAGGTGCAGAAAATCGAAGTTCACGCCGTGCCCCTTCTTGACATGAAGGCCGAGCGGCACGTTGAAGGCCTCCTCGCCGGGGCCGCCGATCCAGAAGAAGCCGTCGCCGCCCTTGCTCATCTTGATGAGCCTTTCTTCCAACAGTCGCGCGCGCACCATCAATTCATGAATCCGTAGAAGCTGGGGCGCGCCGAGCTTCTTGTAGGGGTCCGATGGAGGCGGAGGAGCGATCTTGGAAGCCATAAAGCCATTCTAGAAAATCGCGGAGCGTCCCTCAAGGGCGGCGCCTTCACGCAACGACATCGCCAAAGACTTCTCCGCGAAGGTGACCGCGGCTACGGCTTGGCCGCCGACAGCTTCGCGACGCGGTCGGACGCCTTGCGCGCGTAGCGGTCGCTGGGGAATTTCGTGGCGACTTCCTTGTAGACTTCGATCGCCTTGACCGTGTTGCCCGCGTCCTCCCAGACCCCGGCGCAGTCGTAGAGCGCTTCGGGCGACTGCTGGGCGGCGGGATAGTCGTCGGCCACCTGGTGCAGGAGTGCCGCCTGGCGGCCGGAGTCCTTCAGGTCGCGGCGCGCGATCTCCGCGGCGAGCAGAAGCGCCTTCACGCCGTCCTGGCCGCCGTGCATCTTCGACAGGCGCTGGAGCGTCTTGATCGCGGCGTCGGGGTTGTTCAGGCGATCGCGCTGGAGACGCGCGATGGACTGCAGGGCGCGCAGGGAAGCCGGCGTGTTGGGAAACAGCGTCACGACGCGCTCCAGCTGCTCGACGGCCAGGTCATATTGATGCAGCTTGTTCTCGAACAGCGCCGCGGATTTCTCCAGCGCGGACTGGACCTGGATCGCGCGGGGAAATTTCTCGGCGAGCTCCTGATAGGCGGCGATGGCCGCGCGCGGGTCGCGCAGCGCGTCGGCATACAGGTCGCCGATCGACATCTGCGCGACAGGCCGCAGCATGCTGGCCGGGCACAGCGCCAGCAGCTTGCGCCAGGACAGCAACGCGGAAGCCGGCTCGCCGTTGGCCGCGTGCAGGCGCGCCAGCGCCTGCAGGAGCTCGTCGGTGTCGCCGCGGCCCGGGTCGCGGGCGAACAGGTCGTCGATGCCCCGAACCACCGGCTCGTAGAGCGCGTCCGGCGCGCGGTCGGCGACGCGCCGCCAGACTTGGGAGAGGCGGTCGACGGTATCGGCTCCTTCCAAGGATTCGGGAAGGGCGGACAACGCCGGCTGGTCCCGGCGCGGCGCATGCTTGGCGACGAGCGACAAGAAATCCGACTTCGCGTTCAGCAGAGCCGAGGAGCCCGGATACGCGGCGATCAGGCGCAGAAGGTCGCCCATCGCGCGCGGCCAGTCGCCGCTTTTCTGGCGCAGGTCGGCCGCCATCAGCAGCGCGTCGGGCGCCTGCGGCGCGTCCGGGCGGCGGCGCGCGAACAGCTCCAGCTCCGGGACCGCGGCCTTGCGCACGTCCGCGTTCTCGTCATGGCCCGCGGCTTTCGCGAACGCCCACTCGTCTTCGACCGTGACCGGCTTCGGCGCGGCGACGTCGGGCAGGATGGACTTGGCCTCGGACTTCGGCGCGGGCCTCGACTCCGCCTTGGCCTCGGGCTTCGTGTCGGATTTCGCATCGGGCTTCGCATCCGGTTGCGCGTGCGCCTCGGGAGCAGGGGCCTCCAGCGGCGCGGCGGGCGGCGCGTCGGCGCAGAACGCGGGGGCGGCGCACGCGGCCAGCAGGAGCAAGGTCTTCATTTTTCGTCTCCGGTCGCGCTCGCCACCGCGGTCAGCACGTCGTATTTGGTGAGGATGTCGTAGGCGGCCTTGCCGGTCTTGACCAGCACGGCGGGCCGCTCCGGCGTGATGTGGCGCAGGACCGCCTCGATGCGCGCCTGCGGATCGACGACGGGCAGGGCGCCGCTCATCGATTAGCGC
>JAJXVH010000004.1 GCA_021782205.1 bacterium
CCATCCCGTACGTGGAGTGCGCGTCCCACCGCTTCCACGTCCCCGTCTGGTCGCGCGTCTTCATCCGCGACCCGCGCACGTTCTCCGTCCTGGGCTTCGGCCGTCCCGGCCTCCTGCATTTCGTCAGCCCCTACATCACCTCCGCGCCCGCCCACAGCGTCCTGATGGGCGACCTGGCCACGCTGTTTCCGGGCGGCGACTGCGCCTGCGGCGTCCAGACCCCTTTCTTCACCGTCTCCGGCCGCGCCGGCGTCAGCAAGAACAAGAGCTGCGCGGTCGCCGCGGCGGAACTGCTGGCGCGCTGATTTTTTTGGTCGCGACGGCGGCGGCGTCTTGAGCGGCGTTGGGTTAGAATCCGATCCTCTTTTTCGGAGAGAGGGGCGGTTCCATCAGTTTGCGTATCGCGCGCGGGCTGTGTAGTACGCTGGACAGCATCGCGACCCCTTCCTGCGTGAAGACAAGGGGTAATTTGCGTCGGCCGCCGCGGCCGATTTTTGATGTCGCAATTTGCGATATCAAACGCTCGTTCTCCTCGGCGCTCAACTGAAACATGAAATCCGCCGGGAACCGCGACATATTGCGGCGAACTTGCTCATTCAGGCGCATCGTCATGACGCCGTAGATCTCGGCCAGGTCCGAGTCCAGCATGACCCTGTGACCGCGCACGACATGAATCAGCACTTCGACTTTCGTGATCTCCATGCAGAGTATACGCGGCACCCCTTGAAAAAGTTCCGTCGTTCGTTTCACCACACCGCGGCATGTCGTGGTTCCGGAGCGCTCGTCATTTTGGTATTAAAAGCCTGGATGCCAGTCGATGCGCGCGCATGCGGATCCAGACCAGCGAGACCATCTCGTTCGGACTGCCGCGAAGGAGATTGGCTTCCGTTCGTACACCTTTAAAATGCGGCGAGCCCTGGAGGAATCCAGGGCTCGCGCGTTTTCAGATGAAGTAATCTTTAGTAGCGGTAGTTCTCCGGCTTGAACGGTCCCTCCGCCGGAATGCCCAGGTACTCGGCCTGCTTCGGCGTCAGCTTGGTCAAGCGGGCGCCAAGCTTTCCCAGGTGGAGGGCGGCGACCTTCTCGTCCAGGTGCTTGGGCAGGAGGTAGACCTTCTTCTGGTATTTGCCCTGGCCGCGGGTGGACCACAGTTCGATCTGGGCCATGACCTGGTTGGTGAAGGAGCAGGACATGACGAAGCTGGGGTGGCCGGTGGCGCAGCCCAGGTTGACCAGGCGGCCTTCGGCCAGGACGGTGACCACCTTGCCGTTGGGCCAGACGAATTGGTCGACCTGGGGCTTGATGTTGACCTTCTTGAGCGTCTTGTCGGAGGTCATGCTGGCGATGTCGATTTCCAGGTCGAAGTGGCCGATGTTGCAGACGATGGCCTGGGACTTCATGGCGTCCAGGTGCTTGCGCAAGATGACGTCGGTGCAGCCGGTGGCGGTGACGAAGATGTCGCCGATGGCCGCGGCGTCGTCCATGGTGACCACCTGGTAGCCTTCCATGGCGGCCTGCAGGGCGTTGATGGGGTCGATCTCGGTGATCAGCACGCGCGCGCCCTGGCCGCGCAGGGACTGCGCGCAGCCCTTGCCCACGTCGCCGTAGCCGGCCACCACGGCGATCTTGCCGGCCACCATCACGTCGGTGGCGCGCTTGATGCCGTCCAGCAAGGACTCGCGGCAGCCGTAGAGGTTGTCGAACTTGCTCTTGGTGCAGCTGTCGTTGATGTTGATGGCGGGCGTGAGCAGCGTGCCGTTCATCGCGCGCTGGACCAGGCGGTGGACGCCGGTGGTGGTTTCCTCGGACAGGCCCACGATGTCGTTGGCCAGCTTCGGGAACTTGTCGAAGACCATGTTGGTCAGGTCCCCGCCGTCGTCCAGGATCATGTTGAGGTACTGGCCGTCGGGGAACTTCAGCGTCTGCTCGATGCACCAGTCGAACTCCGCGGCGTCCATGCCCTTCCAGGCGAACACGGCGGCCTTGCCCGCGGCCGCGATGGCGGCGGCGGCGTGGTCCTGCGTGCTGAAGATGTTGCAGGACGACCAGCGCACCTCCGCGCCCAATTCCAGCAAGGTCTCGATCAAGACCGCGGTCTGGATGGTCATGTGCAGGCAGCCCGCGATGCGGGCGCCTTTGAGGGGATGCTTGCCTTTGTATTCGGCGCGCAGGGCCATGAGCCCCGGCATCTCGCTCTCGGCGATGGTGATTTCCTTGCGGCCCCAATCGGCCAAGGCGATGTCCTTGACCTTGAAATCGGGCTTCACGGCGGTGGCGCTGGGCATATTCTTCTCCTGAGGTTCGGGCATAAGGCCCCTAAATGTGGAAAGTCTATTGTATCAAATGGTGCCGCAATACCGTCCCGTCTTACACCCCGCGCGCGGCGCACCCGACGGGCGCCCCGCTTCCGGGCCTTGCCGCCCCTCGAAAATCTGATAAACTATCCCTAAGATTGCGGGATGGTGAAACGGTATCACAGCAGACTCTGAATCTGCCTTTCTAGGTTCGAATCCTAGTCCCGCAGCCAAATCTGACGCTCATCAAAACTGACTTTGTCGCCCGCCACCTGGGAGCCCAGGTCCGGCAGAGGCCGCAAGGTCAGTTTTATTTTAGACGCCTGCGTATCGTAGACGGTTCTCCCGTTTATCCCGCGCACAGAAGAACGGCTTACGGAACTAGGTGTCAGTTCATTCAAACGGCAAAGTGTCCAGTTGGGCGTCAGCCCACGGCCGGCTTGCGCGGCCGGCCGTGGGTTTGGCTTATCGGACCTTGCGGAGGTAGCGTTCCTTCACGTGGGCGTCGATGAAGGTGCCCAGTCCCTTGCCGGCGAGCGCGAGAGACTTCATCTTGCGGATGTTGTCGGGGTCGGCGCTCTGGTTGGTGTAGCGATAAACCGTATGGTCGGTGAACCGGATCGTGATGCAGTCCTTCTTCAGCTCATACGCCGCGACCTTCGAATCCTTGCTCAGGTTTTGGTAGCGCTTGAATAATTTGAATCGCGTGGGTGTTTTCATATCGTCATTATGCGACATTGGGAGGGCTTTTAACGCTACGCCGCGGCGGAGGGGATCAGCCGCTTAATCAGGACGACCTTCAAGGCGTCGTTGACGATGAGGCAGGCGAACATCGCGTAGGCCAGGACCGCCAGAATCGTGTCCCCGGGTAACGGCCGCAGACCGGGAAGGCCCACGAACGTCAGCGCGGTTCCGGTGAGCGCGTCGGCCATCAGGCTGGCCAGAAGAGTCTTGCTGGGCATGGTCGACCAGAACCAGCGGCGTTCTCGAGCCGACACGATGGAAAAGACCGCGAAGTAGAGCAACGTCAGAAAGCTGAAGGTGTGGAGGGCGCTGTTGTCCGCCTTCAAGCCGAAGCGCGTCCAGCCTGTCCACAATAAAAAAAGCGCCTCCAGAACCATCGCGATGCCCAGGACGACGGACACCAGCACGAAGCCGCCGATGTCCCAGGTTTCCGGTTTTTGAGACGGCCGCACGTGATCAGTGGCCAAAGCGATTTTGGCGAAATCCGTCATGAATGTCAGCAGGAGCATGGCGAAGGCCGAGACCACGAACTTCCCGGTGATCACGAACGCGATGGCCACGAAGGCCGCCTTCAGTATCGTCCGGCTGATTTTGTTGATGATCCAGGTCAGGATGCGCTGATAGATGGCGCGACCCTGCTGGACGAGAGCCACGATGTTCGTCAGCCCCGGCTCGGTCAGAACGACGCTGGCCGCGCCTTTGGCCACGTCCGAGGCGGAGTTGACGGCGATGCCGACCTCGGCTTGGCGCAGCGCGGGAGCGTCGTTGACGCCGTCGCCCGTCATGCCGGTCACATGCCCGGCGGCTTGAAGACGCTGAACGACGATGTACTTGTCCTCGGGGTAAACCTCGGCGAAGCCGTCGGTGCCCGCCAGCACGTCGCCGGACGGCCCGTCGGCTTTCAGGTCCGCCACGCGCCGGAGGGTGTTGAGGCCTACGCCTCGGGCGATTTCGCCGGCCACCGCCAGCGCGTCGCCGGTGAGCATCTTGACCGAAATGCCCAAAGCGCGAAGCTCCGCGATCAACTGCTTGGCGTCGGGACGCGGCGGGTCGTAGAGCGTGACCAAGCCCAGCAGCACTGGCGCGCCGTTTTCCGGGCCGCGCGCCACGGCCAAAGTGCGATAGCCCTTGAGGGCCGATTCACTGACGCGCGCCTCCAACGCTTCCACCGCGGGGGCATTGAGGCCGCAGGTCTGGGCGACGGTGCGCACAGCACCCTTCATCACGCGCAGGCGTCGACCGTCCTGTTCCACAACGGCTTCCGTGCGCCGATTTTTCGCGTCGAAGGGCGAGAAGGAAACCGGCGTGAACGCGGCGGAGCCGGCGAAGGCATTTTGCGCCTTCGCGGCGGCCAAGAAGGCCACGTCGATGGGGTCCTGGTTGGCTTCCTGCGACGCGAGCGCCCCGGCGGCCAGCACGTCGGCCGACGTCGCTTTCTCCAGCGGGATGATCCCGGTGACGGCCAGCTGATTCATCGTGATCGTGCCCGTCTTGTCCACGCAGAGCGTGTCCATGGTCGCGGCATCCTCGGCGGCGCTCAGGCGCGTGACCAGCACGCCGCGCTTGGCTAATTCCTTGGACCCCAACGCCGTGCTGACGGTGAACATGACGGGAAGCGCCACCGGCACGGCGCTCATCAACAGCACCAGCATGAGCGAGATCAGCTCAACGAGCGGCACCCCGCGCATGAGGGAGAGGACCACGACCACGCTCAGCAGCGCGCCCACGATGACGAAGAGCCAGCGAACCACCTTGGTCACCACCGCCTCGATGTGCAGTTTTGGCAGGGCTTTTTGCACCAGCTCCGTGGTGCGCCCGAAATAGGTGGCCGCGCCCGTCAGCATCACGACCGCGTTGCCCTCGCCGCGCCGCACCACGGAGCCCGACGACAGCACGCCGTTGGCGGTCTTTTCGGCGTCCTTGGATTCGCCGGTGAGGGCCGATTGGTCGATGCTCAGGTCGCCGTTGAGGAGCTTGAGGTCCGCGGGGATGATGTCGCCCGGGCGCACCCGGACGATGTCGCCGGGCACCAGTTCGCGGGCGGCCAGGACCTGCCATTGCGCGTCGCGCAGGACGCGGGCGCTTACCTGCAGGCGCCGGCGCAGGGCTTCCACCACGCCGGCGGCGCGGTGTTCCTGCAGGAAGCTCAACACGGCGTTGACGATCAAAAGGGCGCTGACGACCGTCAGATCGGAATATTTCCGCAGGACGAGCGACAGGATCATGATCAGTTCCAGCATCCACGCCGAAACGCCCCAAAATTTCCCTAGGAATCGGAGGAGCGGGTGCTTCTTTTTGTCGGCGACCTCGTTGTAGCCGTGCATTTTGCGGCGCGCCTGCGCTTCCCCGTGGGTGAGTCCCGTCTTGGGGTCGACTCCCAGGGCGGCCAGCGCCGCGGGAGCGGAAACGGAGGCGATGTCGGGCGCCTTGGGCGCTTCGGGCATGAGTCATCCTATGATATCGCCCGCGGCCGCCGCGTCACATTCTTGTACCGCCGATCCGGCGGATGCGCGGTGGGAACGAAAATCGCTACAATCGCGGTCGGCAAGGAGAAAACCCATGTTCGTCATTTCCGGAGTCACGGGGCATGTCGGCTCGGTCGCGGCGCGGGAGCTGATCGCCCAGAAGAAAGCGGTGAAGGTGATCGTGCGCGACGCGGCCAAGGGCGCGGCGTGGGCGCAGCAAGGCGCGCAGACGGCCGTCGGTTCTTTGGATGACGCCGCCTTCTTGGGCGCGGCGCTGAAGGGCGCGGAGGGCTTCTTCGCTCTTCTGCCGCCGAATTTCACCGTCCCGGATCTTTACGCCGCTCAAGTCAAGACCGCGGACGCGATCGCGGCCGCGGTGAAGGCCGCGGGCGTGCCCCGCGTCGTGCTGCTGTCCTCCGTGGGCGCGGACCTGCCCTCGGGCACCGGGCCCATCAAGGGGCTGCACTACCTGGAAAACGCCCTGCGCGCGACGGGCACCGTGCTGACGGCCATCCGCCCCGGCTACTTCCAAGAGAATCTGGCCAACTCCTTGGCGCCGGCGCGTCAGGCGGGAATCTTTCCCAACCTCATGGCCTCGGCGGATTATCCGGTGCCCATGATCGCGACCAAGGACATCGGCGAGCTGGCGGCGCAGTCCTTGCTGAACGCGCCGGCCAAGAGCCAGGTCGTGGACCTGCACGGGCCCGCCTACACCGTGCGCCAAGCGGCGCAAATGCTGGGCCGGGCGCTGGGCCGGGAGCTCAAGGTCGTGGACGTCCCCGCGGCCCAGCACGTGGACGCGCTCATGAAGGCGGGCTTTTCCCGCAACATCGCCGAGTCATTCGCCGAGATGTACGGCGGATTTGCCCAGGGCCGCATCAAGCCGTGCGGCGACCTCTTGGTCCAAGGCAAGACCGAGCTGAGCGAAGTCATCGCGGGCCTGACCGGGACCGCGGCCCACGCGTGACTCGTCTTGTGACGTCCGCGGAGCGCCTGGAGCCTCGCCTGCGCGAGACCGCGCTCATCGTCTTGCGCCGACATTCCATCGGCGAAGACGACGTGCAATTGGAAGCCAACGAGCCGCACGAGCCGCCGTCCTGCCTGATTCTGGGCCACCGCGTGCGCGTGCAGGTCGACGACGGGTCGGTCGCGTTCCGCGTGCGCGCGGGCCGGTGGAGCGGGCGGCGCGCCGACTATCCGACGGCGGGCGCGTTCGTGGCCGCCTTCGAGGAAGCCCTGGACGGCGCGCTGTCGGGCGCGGCGGGAGACTAAGATGATCACCGCAGCCCAGATCGGAGCGTATCTCGAATCTCAAGGAATCAAGTTCCAGATCACCGTGCCTCCCGACAGCGAGGACCGCGATATTCACGTGCCCTACGAAACCGCCGCGGCCAAGCATCATCTGGTCGTTCGCGCGATGGTCTCCGCCGGGATCGTTCAGTTCACGGTGCTCAAGGTCGGCGTCTTGAAAGCGGGCGCGGCCGAACGGCTGAGCGTCTACGCCGCTCTGGGCGAGTTGAACGGACTTCTGTTGGCTGGGGCGTTCGCGGTCAACAAGGAAGACGGTGAAGTCCGCTACGTCTACTCGCTTCCCGGCGCGCTGGTCACGGCCGATAATTTCCCGGCTGTTTACGAGGAGCTTTTGCCGCAGATACTCCAATCCTGCGATGAAGTGCACCAAGAACTCTTGACGGCGTCTCCATCTTAAGACTCCCCCGATCATGGATCACGATAAAACCGACTCCGAAGACTTCTCCAAACTGCTCGACGACTCTCTTGAAGCGTCCGAAAAAACCGTCGCCGTGGGCGACCGTGTGCGCACGGAGATTTTAACGCTGGGGGCCGAAGACGCCATCGTGGCGCTGGGTCCCGGACGCGAGGGCGTGGTGGCCTCCGTGGAATTGGCCGGGCACAAGACGGGAGAGAGCGTGGATCTGTTCGTGACCTCGGTCCGGCCGTCGGAGACCCGCCTGTCGGTGCATCCCACAAATAAGAACATCGCTCAAGATTTGAAGGAAGCCTTCGAAAGCCGCCGTCCCGTGGAGGGCCGCGTCGTGGAGACGTGCAAGGGCGGCGTGCGCGTGAGCGTGCGCGGCCAGAGCGCGTTCTGTCCGATCAGCCAGTTGGACCTCAAGCGCGTGGAGACGGGCGCGGAGTTCGTGGGCAAGACTTTGGCGTTTCGCATCACGGAGTGGAGCGAGGAAGGCCGCGGCGCCGTGCTCTCTCGCCGCAAGCTTTTAGAAGAGGACCAGGCGCGCGCCGTCGTTGATTTCTTCGGGCGCAACCCGGAAGGCTCCGTGGTGGCGGGGACCGTGACGCGACTGGAGAAATTCGGCGCGTTCATCGAGCTTCTGCCCGGCGTGGAAGGCCTGGCGCATGTCTCCGAGCTGGCCTGGTCGCGCGTCGAGTCGCCGGCGGACCTGCTGCGCGTCGGCCAGTCCGTCGCCGTGAAGATCCTCAAGCGCGAGACCGTGGAGGGCCGCCTCAAGATCGCCCTGTCGCTGAAGCAGGCCGCGGAGAAGCCCGCGGCCGTTCCGGCGGTCGCCGCGGTCGATCCGTGGGCGAAATACGCCGCCGGCCAGGTCATCGAGGGCAAGGTCACGCGCCGCGAAGTCTACGGCCTGTTCGTGCAGTTGGAACCGGGCGTGGTGGGCCTGCTTCACCAGTCTCAGACCGTGGACGCGGCCGACTTCCGCTTGGAAAATCAAAAAGTCGGCGGCGTCCTCTCCGTGGAGATCGCCGAGGTTCGCCTCTCCGAACGCCGCATCTCCCTGCGCCTGCCGCGCGATCAGGACGCCGACGAGTGGCAGAACCGGCAAGAGGCGGAGGCCCCTTCGCTCGGTGTCCTCGGCGAGCGCCTGCGCGCGGCGCTGGAAAAAAAGAAACGTTAGCCCGCTTCTTCATTTCCGTCCGATCCGGGCACCCTGGACAATCCGCGCGCGCCCTGATACACTCCGTGGGATGCTGGATGACTCCTCAGACGTCGTTGCACAGGAGCGCCAAAAGAAGACGCGCCTGCTGATTATTGGGGGTGTCGCGTCTTTGGTGTTGCCGCTCCTCGGAGCCGCTTATCTCTATTGGGCGAATTCCAAGCCTTCGCCCGGACTCAGCGGCCGCTCGGACGTCTTTGAGCGCCGCGAGGACGGCGGTCCGATCGTCCCGTCTCACACGGCCGCCAATGCCGCCGCCGTTCCCGCCGCCACCGGCGGCGGCCCGGCCGGAGCCAAACCGCCCTCGTCCCTGGATTTCATCAAGGCCGACCCCGATTTCCAAACCCGTCCCGCGGCTGCGTCCGCCAGCGTCGCGACAGCCGCGCCGAAAACGGCGGCCCCCGTCGCGCCCGCCGCGTCGAAGAGCGCCGCGGCGCCGCTGAAATCCGCCGCGGCGAAGAAGGCGTTCGTGATGCCGAAGCTTCAGCCGACCCGTGGTTTCTCGAATTTCGGCTCATCCGGCGGTGGCGCCGCCGCCGGGGGGGGCGCCGCCGGAAACGGCGGCGGCCAAGACGTGCAGCAGATGATGCAAAATCTGCCGCCCGGCGCGGCGAACAATCCCGACATCCAGAAGTACCTTCAGAACCAGCAGGGACACTGACCCGGCCTTTCAAAGGCCTGCGGCCATTGCGGGTCTTCCTCTCAGCGGTTCACCATTTTTTGCATGTGCTCGGGGTAGCGGTCGCCCTGGAGAGGGATCTTCGCGGCGGTCTCGCCGATGTCGCGTAGTTCCTCAGCGCGGAGTTTCAAATTGGCCGCTCCCAGGTTCTCTTCCAGACGCGACAGCTTCGTCGTTCCCGGAATGGGCACGATCCAGGGCTTCTGCGCCAGCAACCAGCCCAGCGCGACCTGGGCCGCAGTCGCGTTCTTGCTAACGGCGATGCGGCCCAGCAGGTCGACCAGGGCCTGGTTGGCCTTTCGCGCCTCGACGGTGAAGCGCGGCAGGTTGCTGCGGATGTCGGTCTTGTCGAAGGTCGTCTTGTCGTCGATCTTTCCGGTCAGGAAGCCCCGGCCCAGGGGGCTGAAGGGCACGAAGCCGATTCCTAATTCCTCGAGCGTCGGCAGGATCTCGGCCTCGGGCTCGCGCCAGAACAGCGAGTACTCGCTTTGCAGCGCGGCGACGGGCTGGACGGCGTGCGCGCGGCGGATGATTCCCACGCCCGCCTCGGAGAGGCCGAAATGGCGCACCTTGCCCTCCTTGATCAGGTCCTTGACCGCGCCCGCCACGTCCTCGATGGGGACCGCGGGGTCGACGCGGTGCTGATAAAAGAGATCGATGACCTCGAGCTTGAGGCGCTTGAGCGAGGCCTCGGCGACCTCGCGGATGCGGGCCGGACGGCTGTCGAGGCCGGCGGGCGCGGCGCCGGGCGCGCCGATCTTGAAGCCGAACTTGGTGGCGACGGCGACCCGGCCCTTGAAGGGGGCGAGCGCCTCGCCGACGAGTTCCTCGTTGGCGAACGGACCGTAGATCTCCGCCGTGTCGAAGAAGGTCACGCCGCGTTCGACGGCGGCGCGGATCAGCGCGATCATTTCCGTCTTGTCTTTGGCCGGGCCGAAGCCGAAGCTCATGCCCATGCAGCCAAGTCCCAGCGCCGAGACTTCCAAGCCGTTCTTGCCGAGAATTCTTTTTTGCATAAATGACCTCCCGATATTTTAAAGGCCCGTCATTTTCAACAGGCTTTCAGGAAGCCTGGCGCCCTGGAGCGTGAGTTTGGCCGCCGCCGCGCCGATCTCGCGCAGGTCGTCCGCGCTCAGCTCGATTTCGGCGGCGCCCAGGTTTTCTTCCAGACGGTGGAGCTTCGTGGTTCCCGGGATCGGCACGATCCAAGGCTTCTGCGCCAGCAGCCACGCCAGCGCGATCTGCGCCGGCGAGGCGTTTTTCGGCGCGGCGACCCGCGCCAGAAGATCGACGAGCGCTTGATTGGCCTTGCGCGCCTCGGGGCTGAACCGCGGCACGAGGTTGCGGAAGTCCGACTTGTCGAAGGTCGTCTTGTCGTCGATCTTGCCCGTGAGGAAGCCCGCGCCGAGGGGGCTGAAGGGCACGAAGCCGATGCCGAGCTCCTCGAGCGTGGGCAGGAGTTCGGCTTCCGGACCGCGATACCACAGCGAGTACTCGCTCTGGACCGCGGCGACCGGCTGGACGGCGTGCGCGCGCCGGACGGTCTGGGCGCCCGCCTCGGAGAGGCCGAAGTGCTTCACCTTGCCTTCCTGGATCAGGCGTTGGACGGCTCCGGCGACGTCCTCGATGGGCACCGCGGGATCGACGCGATGCTGGTAGAACAAGTCGATCGATTCGACGCGCAGCCGCTTGAGCGCGGCCAGCGCGACCGCGCGGATGTGCTCGGGCCGGCTGTTGGTTCCCGCGCGCCGCTCTCCCGTCTTCTGGTCGATGTCGAAGCCGAACTTGGTGGCGATCACGACCTGATCGCGCACCGGCGCAAGCGCCGCGCCGACGAGCTCCTCGTTCAGGAACGGACCGTAGGCCTCGGCGGTGTCGAAAAAAGTCACGCCGCGCTCGACGGCTTTACGAATAAGGGCGATCATCTCCCCGCGATCGGCGGCGGGTCCATAGGCCGAGGTCATCCCCATGCAGCCGAGGCCCAGCGCGGAGACTTCCGGTCCGTTTTTACCGAGTCGACGCTTATTCATGGCCGGTTCTCCTGTGCGCGCATTATTCCGATTTCAGCGACGCCATGTCGATGGAGAAGCGGTACCTCACGTCGGACTTGAGCAGGCGCTCGTAGGCCTCGTTGATCTTCTGGATGGCAATCACTTCCACGTCGGCGACGATTTTGTGCTTTCCGCAGAAGTCGAGCATCTCCTGCGTCTCGGCGATGCCGCCGATGGGCGAGCCGGACAGGCTGCGCCGCCCCATGATGAGCCCGAACGCCGAGACGGACAGCGGCTTCTCGGGCGCGCCGACCAAGGTCAAGTTCCCGTCGCGGCGCAGGAGGTTCAGGTAGGCGTTGACGTCGTGGTCGGCGGAGACGGCGTCCAGGATGAAGTCGAAGCTGCCGGCGTGCTTGGACATCTCGTCGGCGTTCTTGGACAGAACGACCTCGTGAGCGCCGAGGCGCAGCGCGTCCTCCTTCTTGTTGGGCGAGGTCGTGAAGACGACGACGTGCGCGCCGAGAGCGCGCGCGAACTTGACGCCCATGTGGCCCAGGCCGCCCAGGCCGACGACGCCAGCCTTCTTGCCCTTTGTCACGCCCCAGTGCTTCATGGGCGAGTAGGTGGTGATGCCCGCGCAGAGCAAGGGGGCCGCGCCGGCGAGGTCCAGCCCCGCGGGCACGCGCAGCGCGAAGCGCTGGTCGACGACGATGGTGTCGGAGTAGCCGCCGTAGGTCACGCCGCCCAGGTGCTTGTCCGGCGCGTTGTAGGTGAACGTCGCGTTCGCGCAGAACTGCTCCAGTCCGGCCGTGCACTCCGGGCAGGTTCCGTCAGAATCGACCAGACAGCCGACCGCCGCCAGGTCGCCGACCTTGAACTTCGTCGCGTCCGCGCCCGTTTTCACGACGCGGCCCAGGATTTCGTGGCCCGGGACGGCGGGGTAGACGGTGGGCATCACCGCGCGCCATTCGTCACGCACGGTGTGCAGGTCGGAGTGGCAGACGCCGGTGAAAAGAATCTCAAGCTGGACGTCGCGCGCTCCGGGCTCGCGGCGAGCGATCCGGGTGAGAGCCAGCGGTGACCGGGCGTCGGCGGCGGCGTAGGCTTTGGCGTGTGGCATGGTCAGGGTCTCCTGTGTGATGGTCCTATCTTAACCCCGGAAGGCCGGCGGCGGGTAGACCAAACCTGCCGATTTATTGCCTAATCCTCCAAATAAACGATAAATCGGTTGCAGGCGGGGGCGCGGCCTGTTACGATAGAGCCATGAGAAGGCACGCGCGCGGAGATGAAGACCGGGACTCGCCGCCTTCGGCCGCCCTCGACGCGCTCAAAAAGGGCATTGCCCGATGGGCCAAGAACGAGGGTCCCAACCCGACGGCCATCCCCGGCCTGACGGCCGTCCGCTATGACGCGCCGACCAAGCCGCGGCAGGCGATGTATGAGCCCTGCGTCTGCGTCAGCGCGCAGGGCGCCAAGCGGGTGCTCTTGGGCGGGGAGAGCTTCACCTACGCCCCGGGAAATTTCCTGATCAGCTCCGTGCATCTGCCCACGATCGTGCAGATCGCCCGGGCCAGCCGCGAGAAGCCGTTTCTGGGGTGCGTGCTCCGGCTCGATCCGCGGGAAATCTCGCAGCTGATGGTGGACGGCAGCCTGCCCCCGCCGCGCGCCCAGCGCGCGGACCGCGGCATGGCGTGCGGGACTTTGACGCCGCCGTTGCTCTCCGCGCTCCAGCGCCTGATCGATCTGCTCGCCGAGCCCAAGGACCTGCCCATACTCGCGCCGGTGCTCCGGCGGGAGATCACGTACCGCCTTCTGGTCGGCGATCAAGGCGCGCGCCTGCGCCAGGTGGCGCTGGCGGGCAGCCGCGGCCACCAGATCTCCCAGGCCATCGAATGGCTGAACGCGCAATACGTCCAGCCGCTGCGCGTGGAGGACTTGGCCGAGCGCGTCCACATGAGCCCGTCGGCGTTCCATCACCACTTTCGCGCGCTGACGGCGATGAGCCCCCTGCAATACCAGAAATGGCTGCGATTGAGCGAGGCGCGGCGGCTGATGCTGGCCGAGGACCTGAACGCCGGAACCGCGGCGCTGCGGGTGGGCTACGAGAGCCCGTCGCAATTCAGCCGCGAGTACCGCCGCCAGTTCGAGAAGCCGCCGTTGGAGGACGTCGCGCAGCTGCGCCGGACGGCAGAGGCGGTCTGACGTCGGAGTCGGCCCAGGAGAATCGGCATGAGCGATAAAAAGAAGCCGCGCCTGCTGGCGTTCGCGGGCAGTTTGCGCCGAGGTTCGCTCAACAAGCGCGCCCTGCGCGCCGCCGTGCCGATGGCCCGCGCCGCCGGCGCCGAGGTCACGGAGATCGATCTGTCGGATTTCCGCCTGCCCGTCTACGACGGCGATCTGGAGGAGGAGGAGGGCCTGCCCGAGAGCGCGCGCCGGCTCAAGGAGTTGATGAAGTCGCACGACGGCTTCCTGATCTGCACGCCCGAGTACAACGGCTCGATTCCCGGAATGCTGAAGAACGTCATCGACTGGGCCTCGCGCGCCGAAGAGGGCGAGGCGCCGCTGGCCTGCTTCACCGGCAAGACCGCGGGGCTGATGAGCGCCTCGCCGGGAGCGCTGGGCGGCATCCGCTCCTTGGCCGCCGTGCGCGCCATACTGGAAAATTTAGGCGTCCTGGTGGCGCCCCGGCAGGTCGCCATTTCCCAAGCGCACGCCGCGTTCGCCGAGGACGGGAGCTTCCTTGACGCCAAGCGCGCCGCCGCGGTGGCCGCCATGACCGCGGCGCTGGCGGAACTCACCCGCCGCCTGCAATAGCCGTCGAGGAAGTTTCCGCGGACGCGCGCAAATTCGTAAAATGAGGCCGTCATGAACTCCTTCATCGATATCCGCGCCGAGGCGGACATCCCCGAACGCTGGCGCGCCTCGCCGATCGGCGCGCTCCTGCGCTACCACGACCTGCGCGCTCCGCTACCCGGCCGGGCGGAGCGCCCGGAGCTTCTCATCGGCATGTGCATGGACAGCCGCAAGCACCTGCGCATCCCGGACAACTTCGCCTTCATCCTGCGCACCGGCGGCGCGAACCTGCGCCTCAGCGAGTTCCGCGTGTCCTACGCCATCGCCGTGGGCGGCGTGCGCGCCATCGCGCTGATGGGCCACACGAATTGCGGCATGTCGGGGCTGGCGGCGCGGCGCGGGCCGTTCGTCGACGGCTTGATCGACGTGGGCTGGACGCGCGCGGCGGCCGAGGAGCATTTCGACCGCCTCGCGCCCCAGCACGAGATCGGCCCCGAGGGCGACTTCATTCGCGGCGAGGCGCGTCGCCTGCGCGCGCTCTACCCCAAGGTGGACGTGGCGCCCCTGCTCTACCGCATCGAGGACGACACGGTGGCGCTCCTGCGCGAGTGACCGGGCGCGCCGTCAGCGCGGCCGCGGCAGCGTGACGGCGGGGATCAGCAGGCCGGCGCGTTCGCGCGCCCACCAGGATCCGTCGGCGTGGTATTCATTGGCCGTCGTAAAGCGCGTGCGCCAGACCGACACGCGCGCGTAGACGGGGCGGGCGCCGCCCAGCGGATTGGGGCCGAGCAGGCCTTCGACGGCGGGGCTTCCTTCCAAGAGCCGGGTCAGCAGTCCGTCCAGCCACGGGCTCGGCGCGCCGAGCGCCGCGAACCACATCTGCCAGTCCAGCCGCGGCATGTACGGGGCGACGACGGGCGGAGCGCGGCGCGGGTCGCCGGGCTTCCATGGGAACGGCCACTCGCGCCAGTCATGGCCGTCGATCGAGACCTCCACGGACAGCTCGTCGCGCGTCTTCGTCATCACCGCGAACAGGCCGTAGGAGTTGATCGAACGCAGGGGCTCCATGACCGCGACCAGAGCGCCCGCGGCGCCGCGTACGTCCGCGCCGCAAACGCCGGCGAATTCCACGGCGCCGACCGAGCACCAGAGCGCCGCGAACGCGGTCAGCGCCAGGCGACGCCGTCTTGAAGGCGGCGGCGGGGAAGCGGTCGGGGCCAGGCGCGTCAGAGGAGAAAAGCCGTCGTCGAGAGCGGCGAGGCACAGCACGAGCGTCAGCAGGTTGAAAAAACCGTAGTTGCCGGTCGCCGCGATCAGGACCATGAGCGCCGCGATGAGCGCCGCGCCCAGCGCGCGAGGACGTCGCGGCAGAAGCAGAAGCCAGGGCGCCCCGAACTCCACGCCGAACATGCCCGCGCACGCGGCCTTCTGCGCGAGCAAAGGCAGGCGCGCGGCATACCACGCCGCGGGCGTGGGCAGGGGCTGGGTCCACCAATGGTAGGTCAGCGCGGTCAGGTCCCGCCACGCGGCGTCGCCGCTGTTCCATTTGGCCAGCGCGGACTCCAGCATCAGCTTGAACAGCAGCAGACGCATGAGGAGGAGCGCGCCGCGCGAGGCGCGCGACCCGCCGCGCGGCTTCAGCGACCACGGTGCCAAGAAGACGGCGATCAGACCCGCCTCTAATAAGAGCGCGTCCCACTGGAAGCTCATGAAATCCGTGCCCGCGGCGCATAAGGACAGATACAGCGCCCAGCACGCCAGCGCGCTGGGTCCCGCCCACAGGTCGAGGATCATTCCCAGCGACGCGGCCGCGCCCGCCGCGCACAGCCCCACCAAAGCGGCGTCCGACGCGTTGAGCCAGAAGAGCGTAGGCAGAACCCAGAAGCGCAGCGCCCCCAGTTGTCCGCGCGCCGCGCGCAGCAGATCGGCGGCGGGCAGAAGTCCGTCGACGCCGATGAGGCCCCGCACCTGCACGCCCAAAGAGGCGAAGGCCAGCAGATAGCACAGCCCCAGCCCCGCGAGCACGGCGCGGCGCGTCCCGTCGACGGGCGGCGGCAGAGGCGAGCCCCAGAGCAGGCGCGTCAGGCGTGAAAAAAACGGCCGCCGCGCGGCGACGAACGCATAGGCGCGCTCGCTGGCACGGCGGAAAATAGGAACGCGCTCGTAGAGCTCGGCCCACGCGCGGCGCGGGCCGCCCGCCGCGGCCAGCGCCGCGAACACCGCGTCGGCGCCGCGGCGCACGCGTCCGCCGGGTGCTACGAAATGCACGGCCTCGGTGAACGCCGCGGGCGGTATCTGCGGAAACCTCGCGGCGGCGGATTGATACGGCTCGAAATCGACCGCGCCGCCGGTTTCGGCGCGCCAGCGCTCGATCCAGAGGCGGCAGAAACCGCAGTCGCCGTCGAAGATCAGCAGGGGCCGTTCGGCCATGCGTTCATATTATAATCTTGCGGTCGCCGAGGGCGACGCTATGATCATCGCGGACAAGACCTTGGCGTGGTTCGGAGTGGCGGGCACGCTGTGCGACGCCGTGGGCGGGCTGTATCTGACCTACGACCTGCTGGGCGGCAGTCGCGGCCCGCTGGGCCTCATCACGCGCGCGGCGACCTACGGACTGATCTTCGCGCTGGGCTACGGCTTGGCCTTCGGCCCCGCGTTCGGCGCGATTTCGGGCGTGTGCCTGGGCGGAATCCTCGCCTACGAGTTGTGGCGCGTCGCCCATCACCAGCGTGCGCACGGTTCCTCGCCGCTTTATCAGGCCGGCGCTTCGGGCGCGGCACGCGGCTTTGCCCTGGGCGTGGCCTCGATGCCGCGCTTCGGCTGGCGCTTCGGCGCGCTGTTCGGCGTCTTGAACGCGGCGTTCCTATCCGTCGCCCACCGCCTGAATTTCGCGGCGACGCGCGACTATGCGCCCGCGCCGCACCTGCGCTTGAGCGCGCACGCGCGCAACGGCGCCCTGGCGCGCGCCGTCGAGATCGGCGCGGCGGGTGCGATCACCGGCTGGATCGAGGAGCGCCACGTGCACGCCGCCGGCTTCGGGATGGCGATCGGGCTGGTGGTCGGCTTGATCGGGCTTGTCGTCGGCGTGGTCAGTCCCACGGTCGAGTGGTGGGTCGACAATCTGCCGGAGCGCGCGCTGGCGGCGCTCGGCTTCGCGCTGATCGCGCTGGGGTTGATCTTCCAGTCCGTCCAGTACGTGACCGTGATCCTCGCGCGCTGAACGCGGCTAAAGCAGAAGCGCGCGCCAGGCCGCTTCAAGCGCGCGGCGCCGTCCGCGGCCCCAGGAGTCCTCGCCGCGCGCGTCGGCGGCGAGTTCCTTCCAGCCGGGAGACGCGGGCGCGCCCGGATAATCCGGGAGCGTAACGTCCGTCACGGGACGCGGCGCGCCGACGCGCGCGCGGGCCCTCTCGGCGACGGCGCGGTAGGCGTCGCGAAAAGGCGTGCCCGCGCGGACCAGCGCGACGGCCTGGTGGGTGGCCAGCAGGTCCTCGGTGACGGCGGCGGCACAAGCGGCTTCATCCACGCGCAGGGACTGGGGCAGGCGCGCGGCGATGTCCAGCATCGCGGCCATGGCGTCCAGCGCGGAGACCAGCACGCCTTTCGTGAGCTGATAGTCGCGGTGGTAGCCCGAGGGCAGGGCGCCGACGGCGAGGACCTGCGAAAGCCAGCCGGGAAACAGCGCGGCGCGGGCGCGCGTCAGTTCGACCACGTCCGGGTTCTTCTTCTGCGGCATGATGCTGGAGCCGGTGGTGAAGGAGTCGGACAGCTTCAGGAGGCCGAACTCGGCCGTGGTATAGAGCGACAAGTCCCAGGCCAGCACGCCCAGGTCGCGCGCCAGCAGGCACAGCGCGGAAAGACACGCGGCTTCCAAGCGCGGCCGCGAGGACTGCACGCGCAAGGTGTTGCGCTGGACGCGGGAGAACCCCAGCAGGCGCGCCACGTGCGCGCGCGGCAGAGGCAGCATGACGCCGTAGCCGGCGGCGGAACCCAGCGGGCAGGAGTCGGCCTCGTCGTAGGCGAAACGCAGGGCGCGCCGGCCGTCGAACAGAGCCTCGGCGTGAGAGGCGGCCCAGTGGCCGAGGGTGGTGGGCATCGCGCGCTGGAGGTGCGAGTAGCCGGGGATGACGACGTTTTGGCGGCGCGCGCCGAACGCGGCCCACGCGGCGGCGGCTTCCCCCGCGCGCGCGTGCAGGGCCAGCAGACGATCCTTTATATGCAGCCTCAAATTGACTTGGACCTGATCGTTGCGGCTGCGGCCGGCGTGGATCTTCGCGCCGATCTCGCCCAGACGCCGGGTCAGGTGCTGTTCGACCGCGGTGTGGATGTCTTCCTGAGCGCGGGTGACGGCAAACGCGCCGGGCTTGTCGTGCAGGCGCGTCAGCTCCGCGCGCAGGGCGGCGTACTCCTTCTTGGTCAGCACGCCGATGGAGGTCAGTCCCGCGGCGTGCGCCAGGGAGCCGTAGACTTCGTAGCGCAGAAGACGTGAGTCCAATTCCGGGTCCGCGCCCACGGTGTAGGCCTCGACGGCGGCGTCCAGGTCGGCGCGCGTCTGCCAAAGTTTTTTCATCGTGCCGCCTTGGCGAAGTAGTCGCGGATCAGCCGCTCGTAGAAGGCCACGCCTGCCTCCAGCTCCGCGACCTCAATGAATTCGTCGGGCGTGTGCGAGCGTTTGGACTCGCCGGGTCCGACTTTCACGGTGGGGATGCCCTTGAGAAAGACCCAGTCCGACAACGTGGGCGAACCGTAGGGCCGCGCCGCCGGGTTGGCCGACAGCGCGGCCTGCACGACGGCATGCGCGGGGTCCGTCTCCACCGAGCCCAGCCGCGAGGAGCGCACGCGCACCTGGCCTTCCACGGCGCGCGTCACCGCCGCGACGATCTCCTCGGGCGCGTAGTCGGGCGTGGTGCGGATGTCGACGACCAGCGTGCAACGGTCGGGGATCACGTTGTGGCGCGCGCCGCCGTTGATCTGGGTCACGTTCAGCGTGGGCGAGCCCAGCGCGGGGTGCGTCTTGTCAAAGCGCAGCTGCGACAAGACCAGCACGTCGCGCGCCGCGGCCTCGATGGCATTGAGCCCGCCGCCGTGGGCGGCGTGCGCGGAGCGTCCCGCGGCGGTGATCTCCAAAACGATCAGACCCTTCTGCGCGACCGCGGGCCGCAGACCCGTCGGCTCGCCGACCACGGCGGCGTCCGGGCGCGGCAGAAGCGGCAGGAGCTTTTCCAGGCCCTGGCCCAGGACCTCTTCCTCGCAGGAGGCGGCCAGCAGCACGCGGCCCTTCGGCGCGTCTTTCTCGAACGCGCGCGCGGCCCCCAGGATCATGGCGGTCAGGGGACCCTTCGCGTCGTTGGCGCCGCGGCCGTAGAGGCGGCCGTTCTCGATGGTCGCCGACAGCGGCGCCTTCGTCCAGTCCTCGCCGACGGGCACGGTGTCGGTATGGGAGTTGAGCAGCAGCAGCGGGCCCTCGCCGCCGTCCAGCAGGGCCGTCAGGTTGCGGCCGTGGCGCGACGGCGCCAGGCCCAGTTGACGCAGCGCGTCCTCCAAGCGCGCGACCACCGCGTCCTCCTGTCCGCTGGGCGAGGGGATGCGGACCAGGTCCGAGAGCAGTTCGACGGCGGAGATCATGCGGCCGAGGAATTCAGCGTCGTCTCCGGCGTCGCGGCCAGCTCCGCGGCCTGGTAGGCCTGGCGCTCACGCTTCTCGACGATCATCGTGCCGCTGCCCGCGTTCGTGAAGACCTCGCGCAGAAGCGCGCCGGCCTTCAGGCCGTTGATGATGTGCGTGCGCCGCACGCCGCCGCGCAGCGCGCGGATGCAGGCGTCGGCCTTGGGCAGCATGCCGCCCGTCAGCCGTCCCGCGGCCTTGAACGCCTCCACCTCCTCGACGTCGGTGTAGGACACGAGGCTGGTCGGATCGCCCACGTCCTGCAGGAGGCCCTCGGTGTCGGTGACGACGATGAGCTTCTCGGCCTTGAGGGCGCGCGCGACCGCCTCCGCGATGGAGTCGGCGTTGATGTTGAGGATCAGGCCCTCGGGGTCGCAACCCAGGCAGGAGATCACCGGCGTCATGCCCGCGTCGAGCAGGTTCAGCAGCATCTTCGGGTCCACGGACTCGATGTCGCCGACGAAGCCGAAGTCGACCTCGACGGGCGCCTCGCCGGGGTTCTTCTCCATCGTCTTCTTGGGCCGCCGATGCGCGACGATCAGCCCGCCGTCCACGCCCGACACGCCGACGGCCGGCGTGTGGTGCGCGCGGAAGGAGGACAAAATGTCGATGTTCAAGGTGCCCGCGTAGGTCATCTTGGCGACTTCCAGCATCTGCGCGTCGGTGATGCGGCGTCCGGCGACGAACTCCGGCTCCAGACCCAGCTTGCGCGCCAGTTCCGTGGCCTGGTGGCCGCCGCCGTGCACCAGCACCACGCGGATGCCCACCTGCTGGAGCAGGGACACGTCCTCGACCAGGGCGTCGAGCGTGTCGCGCCGTCCCACCACGCGCCCGCCGACCTTCACGACGAAGGTCTTCCCTTTGTACATGCGGATGTAGGGAACGGCCTGCTTGAGCATGATGGGCGTGTCGGTCATCGGACGATTCTCCTGTGGGCGGCGGTTTTGGACGGCGCGGCGAGCAGATGCAGAAGGACGGCCTTGGCGGCGTGCAGGCGGTTCTCCGCCTGGTCGAGCACCGCCGACCACGGCCCGTCGAGCACCGCGTCGGCGACGACCAGGTTGCGGCGCACGGGCAGGCAGTGCATGAAAAGGGCGGAGTCCGTGCGCTTCATCTTGGCGGGCGTGACCATCCATTGCGCGCGGAAGCCCGCGTCGGAAGACGGCGGCGCGCCGTAATTCCGGAGGGAGCCCCAGGACTTGGCGTAGACCACGTGCTGGCCGTCGTAGGCGGCGGGCACGTCGGAGGTCACGGTCAGCGTCCCGCCTTGGCGCGCGCAGTTGTCGGCCGCGCGCTTCATGACTTCGGGGTCAAGGTCGTAGCCTTCCGGACGCGCGATGGTCACGTTCATGCCGGCCATCGCGGCCATCTCCACGGCGGAGTTGGGCACGGCCATGGGCAGGGCTTTCACGTGCGGCGCCCAGGTCAGCAGGAAGTTCCTGCCTCGGGGCTTCATGCGTTCCTGGATGGTGACCAGGTCGGCGAGCGCCTGGCAGGGGTGCCCGGACGAGGACTCCAGGTTGATCACCGGCACGGTCGAGTATTTGCGAAACGCCGTCAGCGCCGGCTCGGCCTTGTCCTCGTCCCAGCTCTTGCCGGCGGGAAAGGAGCGCAGGCCCAGCGCCGCGCAGAAGCGGCCCAGCACGGGCACGGCTTCCTTGAGGTGCTCCGCCGCGGCGCCGTCCATGACCGTGCCTTCCACGGACTCCATGCCCCACGTCCCGCCGCCTCCTGTCCCGAGGCTCAGCGTGATCGGGTGGCCTCCCAGCGACGCGGCCGCGACCTCGCAGGACACCTGCGTGCGCAGGGACGGGTTCATGAAGCAGAACGCCAGGCTCTTGCCCGCCAGCGGCGCGCCCTTCGGAGATTTCTTTTTTAACGCGCGAGCGGCGTCCGCCAGCGCGAGGAATTCCGCGGGAGAAAAGTCCTTGAGGTGAGTGAAGTGGCGAAGGGTTTTCATCGGACTCATTCACCGCGCCGCGGCCGCTTCCTCGGCGAAGATGTCCGCCAGCGCGCTCCTCAGCGCTCCGATCTCGGCGGGGCCGACGGTCAGCGGCGGCAGGAGGCGGATCACGTTCGGGTCGTCGGCGCCGCCCACGAGTATCCGGCGCTCGAGCAGCTTCCGGCGCGCGTCCTTGGACGGGCGGTCGAGCGCCAGCCCGAGCAGAAGGCCTTTGCCGCGGATCTCCCGGATCTGCGGGAAGTCGAAAGTCTTTCGGATCAAGGCTTCCATCGCGGCGGCGTTCTCCCAGAGCTTGCGCGCGGAGATCGCGTTCACCGTCGCCGTGATCGCGGCGCAGGCCAGCGGCCCGCCGCCGAAGGTCGAGCCGAGTTCGCCGGGGCGCACCTTCTTCGCCGTTTCCGGGACGGCCATCACCGCGCCGGCCGGGACCCCCGACGCGAGGGCCTTGGCGAACGTCTGCAGGTGCGGCCGCGCGCCGAACGCGTGGCGCGCGGAGCGCGCGCCGACGCGGCCCAGGCCGGTCTGCACCTCGTCGAAAATCAGCAGCGCGCCGGCTTTGACGCAGAGCGCCTCAAGCCCCTGGAGATACGCCGGCGTCGCCGTGGTCGCGCCCTGCACGCTTTGGATGGGCTCCAGCAGGAACGCGGCCGCGCCGTCCAGGGCCCGCGCGGCGGCGTCGAGGTCCCCGAAGGGTACGTGGACGATGTCCGCGCCCAGGCCGGACAGGCCTTTGCGATACTTGTAGCCCGTCGCGGCGATGGCGGCGGCGGTGCGGCCGTGGAAGCCGCCTTCGGCCGCCACCACCCTCGCGCGGCCGGTGACGGAGCGCGCGATGCGCAGCGCGTTCTCGTTGGCCTCGGCGCCGGAGTTGCAGAAGAAGACCTGGGAGCCGGCTTCGCCGCAGAACTCCACCAGGGCCTGCGCGGCCTCGGCGCGCGCGCGCAGGTAGACCAGGTTCGAGTAGAACAGCAGTTCGCGCGACTGCCGGGCGATGGCGTCGGCGACTTCCCGCGGCGAGTGGCCCAGGGCCGCCACCGCGTGGCCGCCGTACAGGTCGAGATACTTGTTTCCCGCGTCGTCCCAGACCCAGCAGCCTTCGCCGCGCGTCAGCACGAACGGAAACTTCTCATACGTGGGCAGGACGTAGGCGTCCTCCCGGGCCTTCCAGTCGAGCGCGGCGCTCACGGGTAATGTCCCGCGAAAGCCAGGCCCTCGGCCTCGTCCCAGCCCATCATCACGTTGAGGTTCTGCACCGCCTGTCCCGACGCGCCCTTGACCAGGTTGTCGATGGCCGAGATCACGCCGATGCGCCCGTCCCGCACCGCGACGAACACGTCGCAGTGGTTGCTGCCGTTGACCGCGTTCAGCGACGGCGGTTCCGGGACCAGCCGCACGAAGGAGCTTCCCTCATAGGCGTCCCGGTAGAGACCCAGGACTTTCTTCTCGGTCCAGCCCTTCGGCAATTCCAGCTGCGCGACCGCGTAGATCCCGCGCGCGAACGGTCCGGAGATGGGGATCAGCGACAGCTTCAGCGCCGACTTGCCGCCGCCCAGCCGGTCGAGGATCTGCTCGACCTCGGGCACGTGCTGGTGGACGAAGGGCTTGTAGGCGCGCAGGTTGGCGTGGCGCGTGGGGTGATGCGTGATCGTCGACGGCGACGCGCCGGAGCCGGAGGAACCGGTCACCGCGGTCACGGAGACGACGCCGTGCGCGCCGCCCTGGGCCAGCGGCCCCAGCGCCAGCGCGGTGGCGGTCGCAAAACAGCCGGGATTGGCGACCCAGCGCGCCTTTTCGATCTCGGCGCGGTTGAGCTCCACCAGGCCGTAGGCGAACTTCGCCAGGAGCGCCGGGGCTTTGTGCTCGCGCGTGTACCAGCGCGGGTAGAGAGCCGCGTCCTTGAGGCGGAAGTCGCCGGAGAGGTCGATGAGGCGCAGGCGCGGGCCGGTCTCGGCCAGGATGGCGGGCACGTTGGCCATCGCGTCGCCGTGGCCGCCGGCCAGGAACACGCAGTCGAGCTTGGCGTACTCCAGCTTGCGCGTGAACGCCAGGTTCGTGCGGCCGCGCAGGTTGGGGTGCGCCATGAACACCGGCTGGCCGGGATACGTCGAGGAAGTCGCGGCCGCGATCTCCACTTTCGGGTGGCCGAGCAGGAGGCGGATGAGCTCCCCGCCGGTGAAGCCCGCGCCGCCCTCGATGCCGACTCGAATCTTCTTCATGCGGCCTTCCCCGCGAACAGCTTGGCTTCCACGAACGCGCCCAGGCGGTCGTAGTCGATGCGCGCGTTGATCGCGCTCACGCCCATCTGGCGCTCGATGAACTCCGAGCCCACGGCGTTGTCGGTCGCCGGGCCGGTGATGACGTCCACGCGGCGCTTGAAGCGGTTCTTGAACAGCTCGACGGCGCCCCAGGCCGCGACGGGATCGTTGGCCGCCAGCACGTGCACCGTGCCGGCGTCCATCAGCTGGGCGTCGTGCAGAATCTCCTGCACGCCGTATTCGCCCAGGATGCCGTCGCCCAGTTCCACGACCAGCGCGTCGGGTTCCTGCTTGTTGAGCGCGTTGATCAGGCCCTTGGCGACGGGCACCGACACCGCGCCCGAGGTCGAGACCACGCCGGCGTCGTTGAAGGACAGGCTTGAGACGGCGCCGCGGTCGACCATGCTCAGCGTGTCGCGCAGCAGCGACACGCCGGTGAGCTTCGCGCCGCACACGCGCCGTCCCTTGCGCGCCAGGTAGCGGATGATCTCCCCGCAGGCCAAGGTCTTGCCCGCGTTCATGCACGTGCCCGCGACGTAGACGATGGGCGCGGAGGGCTCAAGCTTTTCGGCCCACGGCACCGCGCCGGTCATGATGGTGGCGGGCACGCCCACGCGCTCGCCCAGGTGCGGAAAGTGCAGGACCTGGCCCAGCACCTCGGCCTGCAGGGGCTTGCCCAGCTCGATGTTGACCGAGGTGCACTTGCCGATCACGCCGCCCAGGTTCAGCACGTCCAGGCGGTCGCCCACCTTGACGCTCTCGGGCACCACGCCCGCGTAGCCGCGCAGCGCGCGGCGCGTGCCCAGCACGGCGGCGATCACGTCGCCGTCGTTGAGGCCGATCATGCGCCCGTGCACGTCCTCGACTTGGTTGTAGACGGTTTTGGTGCCGTGGATGCGCACCGCCAGGACCATGCCCTCGCGGGCCTGGATCTGGTCGTCGAGCAGCACCTCGCGCGGCACGCGCGCGTTGCGCGTGACCGAGGCGATCTTGTCCAGCGTCACTTTCATGCGGCGCTCCGCGCGCGGGCGGCCAAGGTCATGGGCAGGGCGTGGAGCTTGGCAAATCCCGCGGCCTCGGCTCCGGTCCACAGGCGGGTCGTCTCGCCGTAGGTCGCGGCCCCGGCCACCATGCTGAAGGGGCTCTGGACGCCGGTGACGTCGAAGCGGCCCGGGCGCAGGCGCAGGCGCGCCTGCCCGGTGACGGCGGACTGGCTGGAGGCGATCAGCGCCTCGATGTCGCGCATCACGGGGTCGAAGTAGAGCCCCTCGTGGAGCATCTGGCCGTAGAATTCGCCCAGCTGGTTCTTCCAGAAAACCTGCCAGCGCGTCAGCACCAGCTTTTCCAGCTCCTGGTGCGCGGCGATCAGCATCAGCGGCGCGGGGGCTTCGAAGGCGATGCGGCCCTTGATGCCCAGGATCGTGTCGCCCAGATGCACGCCGCGGCCCAGCGCGTAGGTCCGGCCCAGCGCGTGCAGGGCCTGGACCAAGGCGACGCCGTCCAAGGTGCGGCCGTCGATAGAGCGCGGCACGCCGCGCTCGAAGCCGACGACCACGTCGCGGCCGGAGTCCGGGGCGGTCTGGCTGGCCGCGGGGAAGGCCGTGTCCGGAATCTCCGCCCACGGGTCGTGCGTGGCGCCGCCGCCGACGGTGGTGCCCCACAGTCCCGCGTTCACGGAGTAGGACACGGTCTTGGCCGGGACGTCCACGCCGAACTTCGCCAGATAGTCGGTCTCCTGACGGCGCGACCAGCCCAGATCTCGCACCGGCGTGTGAATCTTCACGCCGGGAAGCAAAACCTGGAACACCGCGTCGAAGCGCACCTGATCGTTGCCCGCACCCGTGGAGCCGTGGGCCACGCCCTCGGCGCCGACCTCGCGCGCGACGCGCGCGACGACCTCGGCCTGGAGCACGCGTTCGGCGGAGACGGACAGCGGGTAGGCGCGGCCGCGCAGGACGTTGCCCTGGATCAGCGGGACGGCGAAGCGGGAGAATATCTCGGCGCGGCCGTCGACGGCGCGGTGTTCGACGGCGCCCAGCGAGAGCGCGCGCGCTTCGATAGCCTTCAGTTCCTCGCCGCTGAAGCCCCCGGCGTCCACGGTGACGGTCAGCACGTCGGCGTTGAGCTCCTTCTGCAGCCACAGCGCGCAGAACGTGGTGTCCAATCCTCCGCTGAAGGCGAGCACGATCACGGGCTTTTTCATGACGCTTGGGCCATCCTTGTTTCCAGGAATTCGACGAGCTTCTTCTGCGCGGCGCCGGACTGGGACGCGACGAACACCGTGTCGTCGCCGGCCAAGGTGCCGGCCAGGCCGGGCAAGGCCAGGCCGTCGAGCACCAGGCCCACGCGCGGCGCGGTCCCCGCGTCGCAGCGCACGACCGTCAGGTTCGGCCCCGCCGACGAGACCGTGCGCACGAAGGTGCGCAGGGGCATCTCGGGGTCGTGCGCGCCGGCGTCGGCCGGCGCGGGCTTGTAGGCGCCGCCCGCCTTGACCAGCCCCAGCTCGGCGATGTCGCGCGAGACGGAGACCTGCGTGGCCTCGATGCCGCGCTTCTTCAGCGCCCGCACCAGGTCGTTCTGCGTGGCGACGGCCTCTTGCGAGACGGCCTCCAGGATGGCGGCCTGGCGCGCGGACTTTGCGGTGCCATGTGTATATTTATTCATCACGATGAATAAATATACAAAACGGCGTCGGCCGCGTCAAGCGCGGACGCGGATCAGCAGCTCCAGCGCGGCCAGCGAGGCGGTCTTGTGGACGCCTTCCAGCGCGTCGAGCAGGCTGTCCTCGCCGCGCCAAAAAGGGAAATCTCCCAATTGCTTGAGCAGGGGCGCGTCGACCGGCGGCGGCCGCAGGTCCATCTTCGCGCCGCGCGGCACGTCCGTGCGTCCCCAAAAAGCGGCTGGGTCCGCCGAAACGGGAGCCGCCGCCTTGCGTCGCGGCCGGCCCGCGGGCAGGCCGGACAACAGCCGGTCCAGCGTCAGCCCGCGCAATTTCAGGAGCAGAGAGGGGTCCCGGTCGAACTCCTCGGCCAGCAGGTAGCACACGGCCGCGACGTGCTTGCACGGCGCGGCGCGATCCGGGCAGGTGCAGGAACTGCGCAGGTCGGACAGTCGGCGGGGAAACAGCGCGGTCCCGGATTGGCGAAACAGATCCTCGATCTCGGGAGGCATTTCTCCTGCCAGCAGTTTGGCCGCGTACAACGCGCGGCGGGAGAGGTTTTTCATCAGCGCGGCCTGCTCGCGGCGTCCGTAGGCCGCCAGGCGGAGGGTCACTTGATAAGGCCGGTCGCGCGCGCCCTGCACGCGGGCGGTCACCCGGCCCTTCTCCACGCGGATGTCGAGCACCTGCCCGGCGCGGGCGTAGGCGCGCCCGCGGCCCAAGCGGTTGCCGTCGAAGCTCTCCAGCACCGAGATCCAGCGCCGTCCCCACCAACTTCGGCCGAAGGCGCCGCGCGCGGTGCGAGCCTTGATGCCGCTCATTCTTCCTCCACGGCCTCGGCGCTGAGCGCGAAGACCTGGCGCAGTTCCGCGTTGGACAGCTCCGTCAGCCAGCCTTCGCCGGAGCCCACGACGCGCGCCGCGACGTCTTTCTTGCGCTCGATCATCGCGTCGATCTTTTCTTCCAGCGTTCCGGCGCACAGGAACTTGTGCACCTGCACGTCCTTGGACTGGCCGATGCGAAACGCGCGGTCCGTGGCCTGGTCCTCGGTGGCCGGGTTCCACCAGCGGTCGTAGTGGAAGACGTGGTTGGCGCGCGTGAGATTGAGCCCGGTGCCGCCCGCCTTCAGCGACAGCACGAAGACGGCGGGCCCCTCGCCCGCGGCCTGGAAGCGTTCGATCATCCGGTCGCGCTGGGACTGGGGCACGCCGCCGTGCAGGAAGAGCACCTCGCGGCCGAACGCGTCCTCCAGGCGGCGCTTGAGGATGCGGCCCATTTCGGTGTATTGCGTGAAGACCAGCGCGCGCTCGCCGGACTCCAGGACTTCCTCCAGCATCTCGCACAGGCGCGCGAGCTTTCCGGAGCGGCCCTCCAGCTTTGAATCGTCGCCCAAAAAATTAACCGGGTGATTGCAGATCTGCTTGAGCTTGGTCAGCGCGGCCAGGATCAGGCCGCGGCGGCGGATGCCGTCGGCGCCGTCCACGGCGTCCTGCGCCTGCTGCCCGACGGTCGCGTACAGGGACGCCTGCTCCTTGGTCAGGCTGCAGAACACCTTCATCTCCTGCTTGTTGGGCAGGTCGCCGATGACGGTCTTGTCGGTTTTGTGGCGGCGCAGGATGAAGGGTTTGGTGAGGCGCGTCAGCCGTTCGGCGGCCGAGACGTCGCCGCCTAGCTGAATGGGAATGAAGTAGCGTTCGCGGAAATCCGACTGGCTGCCCAGCAGGCCGGGATTGAGGAACTCCATGATGGACCACAGCTCTCCGACGTGGTTCTCGATCGGGGTGCCGGTCAGCGCGATGCGGTAGTCCGCCTGGAGCGAGCGCGCGGCGCGCGCCTGCAAGGTCTGCGGGTTCTTGATGTTCTGCGCCTCATCGAGCACCACGCCGCTCCAGCGGATCTCGCGCAGGATCGAGAAGTCGCGCGCCAGCAGGGCGTAGCTGGTCACCACGACGGCGTGCTTGGCGGCGGCCTCCTTGAAGTCGGCGGCCTTGCTGCGGTCCAGCCCGTGATGGACCAGCAGGGACAGGTCCGGCGTGAAGCGGCGCGCCTCCTGCCGCCAATTAGAAACCACGGACAGCGGGCAGACCAATAGAACGGGGCGGTCCACGCCGGCCTCGCGATCGTTCTGGATCAGGGCCAGAGCCTGGACGGTTTTGCCCAGGCCCATGTCGTCGGCCAGGCAGGCGCCCAGCCCGTATTGGCGCAGGAAGGCCAGCCAGGAGAAGCCGCGCACCTGATAGGGACGCAGTTCTCCGGAGAAATTCTTCGGCGCGGGAAGATCGGCGTATTGTGTCTTGCCCTGCAGGCGGTCCAGAAAATCGCCGAGCGGCCCCTCCGCCTCCACTCCGTCGATTTCCAAGCCGCCGGTCGCGGGGCCGGCGCCCAAGGACATCATGACGACGTCGCGCAACGTCGCGCGGCCGCGGCTTTTCCAGAACTCCAGCGCGGCGCGGATGTCCTCGCCGCCGGCTTCCACCCAGCGGCCGCGCAGGTTCACCAACGGCTCCCTTAGCGCTGCCAGCGCCTCAAGCTCCTCTTGAGAGAGGTCCTGATCGCCCAGCGCGACCTTCCAATCCAACCGGACGGCGTCGTCCAGAGACAGGCCCGCGGCACCTTGCATGCGCAGCACGGAGGCCTTCGCCCGCGCGTGAAGCCGGAGCTTGCCGCCGGAGCGCGTCCACCAAGCGGGCAGGAGGACGCCGAAGCCGGCCTCCTCCAGCGCGGCGGCGCGCAAAGTCAGGAACTCGTGGGCTTCGCGGACGCTCAAAGCGAAGCCGTCCGGCGCGGGCTGACGCAGGCTTTTTTCGATGTCGGGGCAGATGCCCGCGGCCTGGCCCAAGGCCGAGAGCAGGTACTCGCGCGGCTGGAAGCCCTCGCGGCGCAGGGCCTGCGGCGCGCGCGCGCCGGCCCAGGCGGCCGCGGCGGGCAGGAGTGCGGCGTGATCGTCGGCGGCCTGCAGAAGGTAGCTGACGCGCCATGGGCCGCGCGCGCGCGGAGGTTCTTCCAGGCGGAAGCAGAGCCGGAACGGAGAGGCGTCGCGCAAGGCCAGCGGCCTCTGCCAGCGCTCGATCTGCGCGGCCAGCTCCCGCAGGTCCTCTTCGGCGCCGATCAGCGGGCGATTGTCCGCGGTCTTCAGCGCGCGCAGCCATTGGTCGTGAAGGCCCGGGGCGCGCCATGCGGCGGAGGACTTCGGGGCCGCGGCTCGCGTGATCCGGTCCGACGCTTCCTGAATGAAGCCGGAGAGCAGTTCTTCCGGCGAAGTCTCCGGGAGGCGCTGGGCGGCGACGTCGCTGAGTGCGCGGGCCGCGCCGGGCATGGCGGCGGCCAGTTCGCGAAAAACGCGCGCGTCGCCTCCCGCGTAGACCGGCTTCCAGACCGCGCGGTGGCGCGCGCCCTCCGGAACCAGTCCCGGCAGGAGCCGCTGGCGGACGGTCAAGGAGGCCGCGAACTCGAACGCGGACGCCCAAAAAGACAGGTCGCGGCCGATCAGCACGCCGTCGGCGGGCGCGCGTTTTCCGGCGCAGGACGCCAGCAGTTCGATCGCCTCTTCGGGCTGGAGCAGGACGGCGTTCACCGACCAGGGCGCGAGCGTGAAGGACGCGCCGGGAGGCGGCGCCGCGCCGATCAAGGCGTCGGACGCGGCGGGACGCCCGTCCGCCGTGGGCAGCCACGCCGCGAGTCTCTGGAACTGCGCGGGGCGGCTGCGCAGGCGCACCGCGCCGCCGCCCTGGCGCGCGTAAACGTCCCGGGTCACGGCGACGGGCAGGCCCGCGGCGCTCAGCGCCGCGGCCAGAGCCTCTGGCGCGGCGCCGAAGGGCAGGGGCGGCGGCCCTCCGGGCGGGCCGCCGCGCGGAGCGGGCGTAGGCGCTTCGCCCCAGGCGAACAGGCGGCCGCCAAGCAGTCCGGCGTGGAGTGCGATCATGGGCTCAATTTTCCGCGCAACGGACTATTGTCTCATAATCCGCGGCGTCCCGGGGAGGTTCAGCCGGGGCGCAGCGCCGCGTCCAGCGCGTCGGCGGCGACGACGTCCGCCTGGGCGGCGAAGATTTTTTCGGTGAGCACGCGGTGGACCTCGGGGTCGGCGTCGTAGCAGGCGTCCTTGACCACCACGCAGCGGAAGTCCAGGTCGCTGGCCGCGCGCAGGGTCGACAGGACGATGCCGCTGGTCGCGATGCCGAACAGGACCAGGTTCTCGACGCCCTGCGCGCGCAGGATCATGTGCAGGGAGTTGCCGGCAAAGGCGCTGACGCGGTGCTTGTAGACGACGGTCTCTCCGGGGCGAATCAGTTCCGCGTGAAACTTCGCCGAATCGGAGCCCTTAAGAAAGACGCCGCGCTCTTTGAGCATGGAGAAGCGCGGGTGGCGGGGGCTGATCTCCGGATAACCCGGCTCGAAGCCCAGCCCCACGTGGAGGACGCGGGCGCCCGCCCGGCGGGCGGCATCGAAGGCGCGGGCCGCGGCGGGGACGCACGCGGCCGCGCCGGGCACGAAGCCGAAGATGCCTTCCTGAAGATCCAAGCCGAGCACGGCGGTTTTGCGGGGGTCGAGGTTCATGTTCGTTCTCCTGGGCGCGGCGTCGCGCCTTGATTTATATATATAATATTATATATTATATTATGATATGAAAAAGACGCCGTCTCTGGCGCGGGAGCTGGTGGATCTGGCCTTCCTCTTGACCAAGACCATCAAGGCGGAGTTCCGCGCCGATGCCGGTCCGGGCGTGCCCACGTTGACGCAGTTCCGCATGCTCCATTTCGTGCGCGGCGGCGGCGGGCGCGTGGGGCGGCTGGCCGCGGAGTTCGGCATCAGCCAGCCCGCCGCGTCCTTGATGGTCGAGGCGATGGCCCGGGAGGGGCTGCTCAAGCGCGTCCCGCATCCCGCCGACCGCCGTCAAATCGAGCTGAGGCTGACGGCCAAGGCGGCCGCGCGCATCGACGCCATCCGCGCGCGCGCCTTCGCGAAGATCGACGCGCGCCTGGGCCGCCTGTCCGCCGCGGACCGGCGCGCGCTGGCGGGGCGCATTCAGGAAGTCTCCCGTCTGCTCCGCGGGCCGGACGGAGGCGCGGCGTGAGCGCGCCGTCGCCCGGCGCCGGGGGCGGCAACTGGGCCTTCATGGTCCGGGCCCTGCGCTACCGCAACTACCGTCTTTTCTTCGGCGGCCAGATCGTCTCCTTGGTGGGCAACTGGATGACGATGACGGCGACCAGCTGGCTGGTCTATCGGCTGACGGGCTCGGCGCGGATGCTGGGGCTGGTGGGCTTCGCCGGGCAGCTGCCCTCGGTCCTGCTGATGCCGCTGGCGGGCATACTGGTGGACCGCGTCGACCAGCACCGCCTGCTGATGACCACGCAGACGATCTCCATGCTCCAGTCCTTCGCGCTGGCCGCGCTGACCTTCTCCGGCCGCATGACGATCCCGGCCCTGCTGGCGCTCAACGTCCTGCAGGGCCTGATCAACGCCTTCGACATGCCTTGCCGCCAGGCTTTCGTGATCTCGCTGATCGAGAACCGCGAGGACCTGAGCAACGCCGTCGCGCTGAACTCCTCGATGTTCAACCTGGCCCGCTTGATCGGTCCGGCGGTGGCCGGCGTGGTCATCGCCGCCCGCGGCGAGGCCTGGTGCTTCACGGCCGACGGCCTGAGCTTTTTGGCGGTCCTGCTGGCGCTGGCCGCCATGACGGTGGCTCCCCGCGCGCCGCGTCCGGTCCGCGCGGCGGGCGCGCGCGCTGAATTCAAGGAAGGCTGGCGCTACATCGTGGGGTCCGCGCCCATCCGCACGATCATGACCTTGCTGGCCGCCGTGAGCCTGCTGGCCGTGCCCTACGCGGTGCTCATCCCGATCTTCGCCGGCCGCATCCTGGGCGGCGGGCCGCACATGCTGGGCCTTTTGATGACCGCGTCCGGCGCCGGGGCTTTGCTCGCGGCGCTGTGGCTGGCGACCTTGCGCTCGGTCGCGACGCTCGGCCGCGCCATCCTGGCCGCGACCGTGGGCTTCGGCGCGTCGCTGGCGGCGTTCGGCTTCTGCCGGGTCGCGTGGCTGTCCTGCGTGTTCCTGCTGACCGCCGGCTTCGGCTTCATGCTTCTGCTGGCCGCCAGCAACACCATCATCCAGACCATCGTGGACCCCGACAAGCGCGGCCGCGTGATGAGCTTCCTGATGATCGCCATCCTGGGCACCGCGCCGTTCGGCAGCCTGGCCGTCGGCGCGCTGGCCGACCGCCTGGGCGCGCCGCGCACCGTGATCCTGGAAGGCGTCTGCTGCCTGCTCATCGCCGCCTGGTTTTCGCGCAAGCTCGACGAATTCCACGCGGCCGTGCGCCCGATCTACGCCCGCATGGGCCTGCTGCCCGAGACCGCGGGCGATGCCGCGGCGTCTCTCGGCGCGTCCGCGTAAAGTAGGACTTTAGACCTATTTTGTCGTAGGTCTTATTCCCCATGCGGCGTGGGTCTGCAAGACCTATAGTCGTTGGGCCCCACGACCCTTAAGACATTGGAGACATCATGATCGACAGCAAGAACGCCGCCCCCCGCCGCGAAATCCTCTGGTCTGCCGCCGCGGCGATGCTGGCGCTCGGCGCGTTCACCCCGGCCTCCGCGCAAAAGCTCAACATCATCGGCGGCAATCCCGCCCAGGCGGGCGACGCGATCGCCAGCTCCACGGTTTTGATCGTCGGCGAACTGGCGCCCGCCACCGCGGGCGGCCAGCCCCAGCAGTATATCTGCACCGGTTCCTTGCTGGCCGACGACACGGTGGTCACCGCCGCCCACTGCGTGGCCGAGGACATCAACAGCCCCGTGAACGCGGCGAACATGCGGCTGGTCTTCGGATTGGCGGTGACCCCGACGACCACCACCTTGCCGCCTCTGCGCACGCCCACGGGCTACCTCTACGCGCCGGGCTGGCAGGGCGCCGCCAACGGCGCCGAGTCCGGCTCCGACACGCACGACATCGCCATCCTCCACTTCGACGGCGGACTGCCCGCGGGCTACGCCCCGGCGACTTTGCTTCCGTCCTCCGATCCCATCACGCCGGGCATGAGCGTCACTCTGGCCGGCTACGGCGTGGACAACGGCGTCAAGGACACCGGCGCGGGCACCCTGCGCATCGTCAATAACGTGCCCGTCGAGCAGATGCTCGGGCAGACCGAGGTCGTCATGGATCAGACCGGCGGCGTGGGCTCCTGCTCCGGGGATTCCGGCGGCCCGGCCTTCCTGAAAGTGAACGGACAGGAACTGCTCTGGGGCGTGACCAGCCGCGGCGACCAGACCTGCGCCCAGGTCGGCATCTACACGATGATCTCCGCCTACACGGACTTCATCAGCCGCGCCGAGCAGTCCTTGCGTAGCCAGAGCGGCTCTCTCCAGTTCGCCAGCGCGAAGTCGTCCGGCCTAGAGAGCCAGCGCCTGGCGGCTTCGCGGGCCCTGAGCGCTGCTCCGAAAACGGCCGCGTTCGCAGAATAATTCAAGAGAATTCTAATAGCGCGGGACGGCGAAAGCCGTCCCGCGCGCGCTTTTCTGGAAGGTCGGCGCCTTCTTGACAACCGCCGCCGCAGGGCTCATACTGCATTGTGGCGGAATTAAAAATCACTTTCGACACCGGTTATTTGGACGTAGGCACGAATTCGCCGCTGGCGGCGGGCGTCAAGATGGCGGTGATGGGCGGCAATGTCGGCATCGGTACGACCGCTCCGGCCGTCACTCTGGATGTGAAGGGCTCGCTCCTGCTGGAAAACGTCGGCAATTCGGTGGGCGGTCGCTGCGCTCCGGAAGGAAGCCTCAGCTACGACTACGCGGCGCATGCGTCCATTTACTGCGCCCAATCCGGCATCTGGTCCGCGTATGGGCAGACTTCCGGACTGCTGGGCGGCGACTGCACGACGCCGGGCTCCCCGCATTATCCGGCCACGTCCTGTTGTCCGAATCAAACCGGACCGTTCGCGGCCTCCGGAGGCAGCGGTGGGACGTATGTGTACATCTGCTCCTGCGCCGCGGGTTGGACGCTGGTGCGTCACACGGATCCGAACCCGGGTTCCGTGACTTATACGTCCTCCGTCTTATGCCTCAAAAACTGACGCGCCGCCGCCTCTCGTGGGCGCGGAGGCTCTATCGTTGCTTAAATTAACTTTATGAAAGTCCTGCACCGCGCCGTTCCTTGGCTTCTCGTTATCCTGGCGGCCGCCTGCGCTTCCTGGCGCTGGAGCGGCTACGCGCCCGCAGGGACCCCTCCGCTCAACGCGCGGAACCCGGAGCGCTCGCGACCGGCCCCGATCCTCGACAATCGCACGGAGGAGTCTGCGGCCGTCATCCTCTCGACTTCTCCGCGCGCGGACACGCTCCGCGTCGTCGTGCCTCCGACGCCGCGGGAGCGTTTTCGCACCGCCCTCTTCTTCAGCGACATGGGACCGGACACGGTGGACGTATCCGGATATTCGGCCCAGCAGCGCTACAATTACCAGATCTACGCACGCGTCTGCTCGCGCTGCCACACGCTCGCGCGTTCTATCAACATGCCGGTGGTCGGTCGCGGTTGGTGGGATTTTTATCTCCTGGGCATGCGCGTGCGCAGCCGCCGTCTGGGGCAGCCGCTCTCCAAGACAGAGACCAAGGCGGTGCTCGACTTCCTGGAGTACGATTCGAACGTGCGCAAGGTCGAGCACGAGCGCGAGTTCGACCGCCAGACCGAAGTGCTCAAGGCCCGTTTCGACGCCTCCGTCGAGGAGCGCGTGCGCGCCATGCATAAGGCGAACCCGCGCCCCTTGGCTCCACCCCCGCCCTGAGACGACTCGGCGGGCAGTTGAGGCCCGCATCGGTTCGGCTTCTTGCCAAAGATGGCCGTGGCCGCTAGAATGGGCGGACGGCGAGTCGCCGCGATTCGACGGACGGAGGGTTCATGGCCAAGATGAAATCGGTTCAGGTCGCGAAGGCGGGCGGAGCGTTCGAAATCGCGGCGCGCGACGTTCCGGAGCCCGGCACCGGAGAAGTCCGCGTCAAGGTCGAGGCCTGCGGGCTTTGCCACGGAGACTCGCTTGTTAAGGACGGCCACTGGCCGGGTATTCAATACCCGCGAACACTCGGGCACGAAATCGCGGGCACGGTCGACGCGATCGGCGCGGGACCGACCATCTGGAAGAAAGCCCAGCGCGTCGGCCTGGGCTGGGCGGGGGGGCATTGCGGCCTCTGCGCGGCTTGCCGGCGCGGAGCTTTTATGGCGTGCCGGGACGCACGGATCACCGGCATCCATTTCGACGGAGGCTACGGAGAATACGTGATCGCCGCCGGCGTGGCGCTGGCGGCGCTGCCGGATGAGATTTCTTTTGCCGAGGCGGCACCCATCCTTTGCGCGGGCGTCACCACCTTCAACGCCCTGCGCCACACGTCCGCGCGGGCCGGGGACCTGGTGGCCGTGCAGGGCATCGGCGGACTGGGGCACATGGGCGTCCAGTTCGCCCGCAAAATGGGCTTTAAAACCGTGGCGATTTCGAGAGGTGCGGACAAGGAGGCTTTGGCCCGGGAGCTGGGAGCCCACGTCTACCTGGACGATTCAAAAGGAACGGCGGCGGCGGAACTGCAGAAAATGGGCGGCGCCCGGGTCATCCTGGCCACCGCGCCGCACAGCCCGTCGATTTCCGCGTTGGTCGACGGACTGGGCCTGGACGGGGAATTGATGGTCGTTAGCGGCGCGCCGACGCCCATGCAGGTCAGCCCGCTTCAATTGATCCCAGGACGGCGCACGATCCGCGGTTGGGCGTCGGGTACGGCGGCCGATAGCGAGGACGCGCTGAACTTCTGCGCGCTGACGGGCATCCGCCCGCGGGTGGAGGCTTTCCCGCGCGAGCAGGCCGCGCGCGCCTACGAGCGCATGATGTCCAACAATGCGAGATTCCGCGCCGTACTCGTTGGGTAATTTTTTAGTCCGGCGGCTTGGAGGACGGGGCGCGCGTTAATTTGGAGCGGACTGGGCCAGCGCGAGAAGTTCGCTCACCGACCTCTGGTCGTAGGCGTGCTTTCCGTAACGGCAGGCGACGACGTCGCCGCGGACGGATATTAGGAAGTCCGCGGGAGCCGGCCAGGGCTCCCCGGACGATCGCGGGCCAGGCCCGGGGATCGAGTAGCGCCCGCAGGGAGTATTCGACGCCGAGGCGGCGATAGAGCTTTTTTCTGGATCGCCGACGACGTCGAGTGGTTCCCGGATCAGGGATCGCGACGGGCGCGCCGTGTATATCGAACAGCTGTTATAGGCTCCGGGAAAAGCAAAAAGCCGCTCTCTCGACTGAGAAGCGGCTCTTACTAGGACGAAAGCTGGCGGGGCCAACGGGATTCGAACCCGTGATCTCCGCCTTGACAGGGCGGCGTGTTAGGCCAGCTACACCATGACCCCAGCGGCGTCAGTATATCACATTCGCCGCGACTCGCCAAACGGCGCGCGTCCGGCGTAAAAAAGAACCCCCGTCGCCGCGGGAGCGGCGACGGGGGCGCTTCAGTTGTTCGTGAGCTGTTAAAGCTTGCGAACGTTCGAGGCCCGCGGTCCCTTGTCGGACTGCTGCACGTCGAACTCGACGGCCTGGTTCTCCGCCAGGGTCTTGAAGCCTTCGCCCATGATCGACGTATGATGGACGAACAGGTCCTTGGAGCCGTCGTCCGGCGTGATGAACCCGAAGCCCTTCTGGTCGTTGAACCACTTCACTTTGCCCGTAGCCATGTCGTTGTAAGTCCTCTTTTGGTGCGTCTTGCTCACGTACGTCTGTGTAGCGGGAGGCGTTCCCGCCTCCGTGGCACTATTATAGCACGCGCGGCGCGGCACGCGTGCCAAAAATGGCCGGCGCGGCCCGGGCCGTCAGGCGGAGGGCCGCGCCCAGGCCTCGGCGGCGGCCAGCTTCTCGGGCGTGCCGATGTCGTGCCAGGCGTGGGGGGCGGAGAGCCGGCCGCGGATGTCGGCTCCCGCGGCGGCCAGGCGCAGGTAGGTCTTCGTGATGGAGAACGCCCCGGATTCGGAGATGAGGTCCAGGAACGGGGGGGAGATCACGTGGACGCCCTCGAACGGCAGGCGCCGCGCGCCGGTGACCGCGCCTTTGGCCCAGGTCGTCCGCCCGGAAGAGCGATCCTCGTGGCCGACCAGGCGGTCCTTGGCGTCGAACAGGTAGGCGCGGGAGCTGTCGCGCTCGCCCACGGCGAGGGTGGCCAGGGCGCCGCTCTCCAGGTGGGCGGCGTAGAGCGCGCGCAGGTCCAGGTCGGTCAGGATGTCGGCGTTGTGGACGAAGAAGGGCTGCCGCCCGCGCAGGAGCAGAGACGCCTTCTTGAGGCCGCCGCCGGTGTCCAGCAGGGCGTCGTCCTCGCGCGAGACCGCGATGGGCACGCCGCGCCGCCGCGACAGGTCGGCGCAGAACTCGGCCACGCGCGCGGCGAAATGGTGCGCGTTGACCACGAAGGAGTCCGCGCCGGCGTCCTGCAGGCGGACCAGCACGCGTTCGAGCATGGGCACGCCCGCCACGGCGATCAGGGCCTTCGGCGTGGCGGCGGTCAGCGGCCCCAGGCGCGAGCCCACGCCGGCGGCCAGGATCAAGGCTTTCATTTTTCGGGCCAGCTCTTTTTTTCGCGGTGCGCGACGCTCACGGACACGCCCTGGTCGCGCAGGTGCTTGGCCAGGCGCTCCGCGCAGTACACGGAGCGGTGCTGGCCGCCGGTGCAGCCGAAGGCGACGAGCAGATGCGTGAAGTTGCGCCGCCCATAGTCCGCGACGGCCTGGTCGATCAGCGCGAAGGCCGAGCGCGTCCAGCGCTCCACGCTCTCTTCCCGGGAAAGGAAGGCGATGACGTCGGCGTCCAGGCCCGAGGAGCGCTTGAATTGGACGTGGCGTCCCGGGTTGGGCAGGCAGCGGCAGTCGAAGACGTAGCCGCCGCCGTGGCCCTTGTCGTCGCGCGGCATGCCGTGCTTGTAGGAAAAGCTCTGGATCTGCACCGTCAGCGTCAGCTTCGCCGCGCCGAACTGGCGCAGTTCCGAGGAGCCGATCAGGCGCTTGAAGACGGCCATGAGCTCCGGCGCTTCGACGGGTAGGTTGGACGTCAGCAGGAGGTGCTCGATGTTGCGGATGGCGTAGGGGATGCTTTGCAGAAACAGCGGTTTTTTTTCGTGGAAGCCGCGCAGGCCGTAGGCGCCCATGGCCTGCATGATGCGGATCAGCGCGAAGCCAGGGAAATACTTCTTGAACTCGGCCTTGTCGACCGCGGCGTGCTTCGAGGCCTCCGCGATGTAGAAATCCAGAAGCTCGTCGCGCAGTTCGAAGGGGACGTCCGCCTTGGCGTCGTAGAGCAGGGAGGCGATGTCGTATTGCAGCGCGCCGCGCCGTCCGCCCTGATAGTCGATGAAGTACGGCCGCCCGTCCTTGAGCATCACGTTGCGCGATTGAAAGTCGCGGCACAGGAAGTAATCGCGGTCGGCGGCCAGCAGGTAATCGGCGAACACGGAGAAGTCCTGCTCCAGGCGCTCCTCGTGGAAGACGACGCGGCCGAGCGTCAGGAAGTAATACTTGAAGTAGTTGAGGTCCCACAGCATCGACTGGCGGTCGAAACTGCGGCGCGGGTAGCACCAGCGCTCGTCGATGCCGCGGCCCGCGACGATCTGGATTTTCGGCAACCAAGTGACGACGTCCCGGTAGGCCGCGACCACGTCCGGCGGAAAGCCCGCGGCCGTGCGCCGGCGTCCCAGGAATTGGAACAACGTCGTGTCGCCCAGGTCCTCCTCCAGGTAGGCGGTCCCGGACGCGTCCTCGGCGTAGATCTCGGGCACGGGGATGCCTTCGCGGCGGAAGTGCTTGGAGAACTCGATGAACGCGCGATTTTCCTTTATATCGTCGTTGAGCACGCCGATCGCGACCGCGTCGCCGCCGCTGAGGCGGTAGATGCGGCGGTTGGAGCCTTCCGCGCGCACGGGTGCGGAGCTATCGGGGGTGCGGCCGAAGCGCGCGCGAAACAGGGCCTGCAGCGGATCGGGCATGAGACGATATTAGCTAATCGGAGCGTTCTCGTCAGGCCGCCACGGCCGGAACCGTCGCGGCCGACGCGGCCGCCAGAGGCAGACGCAGCGTGAAGCGCGCGCCGCCGCCGGGCCGGTTCTCGGCCTCCAAATCCCCGCCCAGGCGGCGCGCGGCCTCGCGCGACAAATTCAGCCCCAGCCCGGTGCCGCCCGTCGTGGAGAAAGGCTGGAAGAGCCGCCCCAGCACCGCCAGCGGGATGCCGGGGCCGTCGTCCTCCACGGTCAGAGCCGCCAGAGACCGGCCGTTTTGTTCCTCGCGCCGAACGCGGACATGGATGTTGCCCCCGTCCGTCATCGCCTTGGCCGCGTTGCCGAACAGATTGAGCAGGATGCGTTCCAGGTCCTGGGACGGCGCATCCGCGCAGAGATTTTCGGACGGCTCGCGCACGACCTCCACGTGGCGCGAGCGCAGGATCGGCTCGGCCAGCGAGGTCGCCGCCTCGATGACCGTCGCCAGTTGCTTCGGCGCGGCCGTCTCGCTGGCTTTCGACAGCAGCCCGGCGCAGAGGTCCGAGCAGAACGCGGCGGCCGACTCGATGCGTCCCAGATCCTTGGCCAGCGCCGGGTCGTCGACGCCTCGATCCAGGTGCAGGCGCGCGTAGGAGCGCACGACCATCAAAGGCGTGGCCAGGTCGTGCGCCGCGCGGGCCCAGACGGCGGAGATCGAATGCAGGCCGCGCTCGCGTTCCCAGGCCGCGGCCGTCGCGCGCGAGGTTTCCTCCAGGCTCTCGATCTCCAGGCGCTGCAGGCGCACGCGATCCTCGGCCTCGCGCTCCGCGCGCGACAGCAGCCACAGCCCGCCGGCCGCGCAGGCGAGTATGCCTGTCTTCAGGGCCAGTTCGAAGGTGACGCCGGCGTTCCAGTGATCGAAGCGGGACACATACAGCGCCGCGTTGGACGCGCAGGCGCCGACGGCGGTCCAGGCCAAGGCGCGGCTGTCCAGCAGAATCGCCGCGGTGAATAGAGGCATCAGGTAGAGCACCCACAGCGTGGACTCGCTGCCGCCCGACCATTCCTGCACCGCCGCGATCGCGCCGAAACCGGCCAGCAAGGTCAGCGCGTGCAGCCAGGCCTGGCGCGGCGCCAGGCGTATCGACAGGCTGGCGGAGAGGCTTGACGCCAGCAGGGCGGCGAACGGATACAGCGCCTGCGGCAGCACCAGATGGGGGTCGTCCTTGGCCAGGAACGCCAGACCGCACATCACGATCCACAGCGCGGCCTCGAAGCGTGCGGCGCGGTCGCGGCGATCCTGGTTTTCCATCATCGCGGTTCTCCCGGGCGGCCTCGCCCTGCGGTCAGTGTGCGCGCGCTCGCCGAAGCGTCGCCTAGCCGGCGCTGAAGAGGCGCTGAAGCGCTCGCTTGCGCGTCGCGGATGTCCTATGATGAAGCGCCTGCCGGGGGGAGGCGCGAGGAGATCGTGATGAAAGACGAGGTCGCGGCGTGAGCGGCGGGCACGGCTACATCGAGGCCCTGCTCGGGGTAGGGACCTTGGTGGGGTTCCTCTCCGGGCTTTTGGGCAAGGGCGGCAGCGCCGTCACCACGCCCATCCTGCAGGTTTTTCTCCACGTGCCGGACTACCTGGCGCTCGCCTCGCCCCTGCCCAGCGCGCTGCCGACCTTGCTGGCCGCGGCGTGGGCCTACCGCGGCCGCGGGCTGGTCGACGAGCGCGTGGTGAAATCGTGCGCGCTGTGGGGATTTCCGGCCACGATCGCCGGCTCCTTTTTGAGCGCGCGCGTCAGCGGCCCGGCGCTGATGGTGATGAGCGCCCTGCTGATCGCGGGCCTGGGCGTCTCCTTGGTCTTCGAGGGCGAGCCGCCGCAGGGAGGCGGCCCGCCGCCCACGGCTTGGAAGGTCGCCGCGATCGCGATTTTCGTCGGCGGCCTCTCCGGCCTGCTCGCCAATTCCGGCGGCGTGCTGTTCGGTCCGTTGTTCATCAGCGTCCTGCGCCTGCCCACGAAGACGGCGATCGCCTGCTCGATGATCGTCGCGGCGATTCTGGCCGTGCCCGGCCTGGCCGTGCACGTCTACTTGGGCCACGTGGACTGGACCATCGTCGTCGCGCTGTCGGTCGCGGCGATTCCTTCTTCCTATCTGGGCGCGCGGCTGGCCCTGCGCCTGCGCGACAAGACCTTGCTGCGCGTCTACGGCGCCCTGCTGTCGCTGTTCGGTCTCTATGACGTCTGGTTCAGCCTGCGCGGCCATTGAGCCGCGTCTTCGCGTTGTATACAATGCGTTCGGAGAAAAAAATGACCACCGCCCTTCTGCTGGCCCTCGCTCTTCCCGCTTTCGCCGCCGATGCTCCCGCCCCCGCGCCCGCCGCGGCCGCGGCCGTGTCCTCCTTCGACCCGTCGGCGCTGGACCGCACCGCGTCGCCGTGCACGGACTTCTATCAATTCGCCTGCGGCGGCTGGGTCAAGGCGCACCCGATCCCGCCCGACCAGTCGCGCTGGGGCCGCTTCAACGAGCTGGCCGAGCGCAACCGGCTGGTTCTGCGCGGGATTCTTGAGAAGGCCGCCGCCGGTCCGAAAACCGATCCCGTCGACCGCCGCCTGGGCGACTTGTGGGGGGCGTGCATGGACGCCGACGCGGTCGAGGCGAAGGGAACCGATCCGATCAAGGACGAGCTGGCCGCCGTCGACGCGCTGAAGACGTCCTCCGAACTTCCCGCGCTCCTGGCGCGCCTGCACGCGGAGGGCGTGTCCGCGGGCTTCTCCTTCGACTCCGACCAGGACTACAAGGACTCGACGAAGGTGATCGCCGAGTTCGACCAGGGCGGCCTGGGCCTGCCCGACCGCGACTACTATCTGAAGACGGACGCGAAGTCCGCGCGCCTGCGCCGCCTCTATGAATGGCACGTCGCCAAGGTCTTCGGCCTGCTCGGCGACGACCTGCCGACCGCGGCCGCGGAGGCCGAGACCGTGATGCGCGTGGAGACCGCGCTGGCGCAGGTCTCCCAGGACCGCGTGACGCGGCGCGACCCCGACAACGTCTACCACCGCGAGGCGTTGACCGAGTTCGAGTCCCTGGCGCCGGGTTTCGACTGGGGTGCCTACGTCGCCGACGCGCACGCGCCGGAATCTCCTTGGATCAACGTGGTGTCCACGGGCTTCGCGGCCGGCTTCGCGTCCTTGGCGTCGACCACGCCGATCGCCGACTGGAAGACCTACTTGCGCTGGCACGTGGCCGCGGCCGCGTCGCCGTGGCTGTCGAAGGCGTTCGTCGACGAGGCCTTCGACTTCGGCGGGCGCACGCTCACCGGGGCCAAGGAGCTCAAGCCGCGCTGGAAGCGCTGCGAGGAGCTGGCCGATGGACTCATCGGCCACGACCTGGGCCGGCGCTACGTGGAGCTGACCTTCGGCGCCGACGGCCGGGCGCGGACCACCCAGCTCATCGACGCGCTGGACGCCTCGCTCTCCCAGGACTTGAAGACGCGCGACTGGATGAAGGCCAAGACGCGGAAGCTGGCGCAGGAGAAGCTGGCCGCGATCGCGCGCAAGATCGGCGGGCCGGACCAGTGGCGCGACTATCAGGGCGTCGTGATCTCAAGCGCCGACCTGCTGGGCTCCGTGCGCAGCGCCCAGGCCTACGAAGTGCGCCGCCGTCTCGACAAGATCGGCAAGCCGGTGGACCGCTCGGAATGGGACATGACCCCGCCCACGGTCAACGCGTACTACAATCCCCAGCTCAACGAGATCGTCTTCCCCGCCGGCATCCTCCAGCCGCCGTTCTTCGACCGCGCCGGCGACCAGGCCTTCAACCTGGGCGCCATCGGGGTGGTCATCGGCCACGAGATGACGCACGGCTTCGACGACCAGGGCCGCAAGTTCGACGCGAAAGGCAACCTGTCCGACTGGTGGACGCCCGAGGACGCCCGGAAGTTCGAGGAAAAATCCCAGTGCCTCGTCGATCAATACGGAAGCTACGAGGCCGTGCCCGGCGTCAAGCTCAACGGCAAGCTGACCTTGGGAGAGAACACCGCCGACAACGGCGGCGTGCGCCTGGCCACGATGGCCTTGGACGCGCTGAAGAAGGCCAAGGCCGTGGGCGGGCTGGTCGACGGATTTACGCCGGAGCAGCGGCTCTACCTGGGCTTCGCCCAGGTCTGGTGCTCCAACCAGACCGAGGAGAGCGCGCGTCTGCTCGCGCAGGTGGACCCGCACTCCGCGCCGCGCTGGCGCGTGATCGGCCCCCTGTCCAACACGCCCGAGTTCGCCAAGGCGTTCTCCTGCAAGCCCGGCGACGCGATGGTCCCGGCCAAGACCTGCCGGGTCTGGTAGCGCCGCCGCGCGTTCGTTTTTTGTTGCGTTGAACGTGCGGCGGGCTCGGGCTATCCTGAGGCCATGAACGCTTTGGCCCGCCTGCTGGGACTGCCCGCCGCCCGGTCCGCGCCGCCGGTCGATGCGAAGCCGGCGGCCGTCGCCGTCGCGCCGCAGGCTCCGCGCGAGATGCGCGAAGAAGAAGGGCGCGTTCAGTTTCGCGGCCTGCTGTGGCGTCCGGTGGTGACGGTCGACGACACGGCGCTGCTGGTGGTGGCCGCGCGCGCGGGTCTGCCGCACTGCGCGCGTTGCGAGAAGCCCCTGTCGCTGGCGGCGGGCGGCCAGGAACGCTGGGTCTGTCCCGCCTGCGGGGAGTCGCACTCCGGCGTGGAGACGGACTTCTTCGCCGCCGAGTCGGTGGCCGCCGCCCGCGTGCGCGAGTTCCTGTCCGGGCATCCCGGCTTTCGGCCCGCGCCGGGCCTGCCCGCGGCGGCCTAAAGCCGGCCGCGCGGCGTCATATCCCCGTGACTTCGGCGTCGCGCGCGCGCCATGGCCCGCCCCGCGCCATCGCGGCTATACTGACGCCGTGGCCCATCGCGAGCACGACTGCGACGACGGCGAGCCCCGGCGCTGGCGCGCGATCTGGATTTCGGACATTCATCTGGGCACGCGCGACTGCAAGACCGCGTTCCTGTTGGAATTCCTGAAAGAGAACGAGTCCGACGTCCTGTACCTCGTCGGCGACGTGATCGACGGCTGGCGCCTGAAGACCTCCTGGCACTACTGGGACCAAAGCCACAACGACGTGGTGCAGAAAATCCTGCGCAAGGCGCGCAAAGGCGCGCGCGTGATCCTGGTGCCGGGCAACCATGACGAGGCGTTCCGGGATTTCGGCGGCATGCATTTCGGCGGCGTCGAGGTCGCGCTGGAAGCCGTGCACGCGACCGCCGACGGGCGGCGCTTTCTTGTGGTGCACGGCGACCAATTCGACGGGATCGTGCGCCACGCCAAGGCCCTCGCCGTGCTGGGGACCTGGGCTTACGACCTGGCCCTGCGCGTCAATCATTGGTTCAACGCCGCGCGGAGGCTGTTCGGCCTGCCGTATTGGTCGTTGTCGGCCTACCTGAAGCACAAGGTCAAGAACGCGGTGGCGTTCATCGCGAAGTTCGAGGAGGAGATGATCGCGGAGACGCGTCGTCGCGGCCTGGACGGCGTGATCTGCGGCCACATCCATCACGCGGAAATCCGCGACGCGGGCGGGGTGCTCTACTGCAACGACGGCGACTGGGTGGAAAGCTGCACGGCTTTGGTGGAGGATTTCGACGGGTCGCTGAAGCTTCTGCGCTGGGCCGAGGAGCGCCGACGGCCGCGCGCGGCGGCCGCCGCGTGAGCGTCGCGGCGCGGCCGCGCCCGAGAATACTGATCCTGCACGCCTCCGTCGGCGCGGGCCACACGCGCGCGGCGCGGGCTGTGGCGGACGCGCTGGCGTCGCGCGCGCCCCAGGCGCAAGTCCAAGTCGTCGACGCGCTGGAATTGGCGCGCCCGCTATTCCGGCGCGTGTACGGCGAGGGCTACTTGGGCCTGGTCGAGCACGCCCCGGCGCTGTTCGGCTTGCTTTACGAACGGACCGACCGGCCTTGCGGCCGCGCCGCGTTGGGCGACCGCCTGCGCCGGGCCGTGCAGAATTGGGGCGCGCCGCGCCTCGTCGAATTTTTAGAGAAGGGTCGTTGGGACGCGGTGGTGCACACGCATTTTCTGGCGCCGGAGCTGTGCGCCGCGTCGGCGCGCGCGGGGCGCTTGAGCGCTCCCCAACTCACCGTCGTCACCGACTACGACGCGCACCGGATCTGGGCGGGCAATTCGCGCGCGCGCTACTGCGTGGCCGGCGCCGCGGCGGCCGCGTCCCTGCGCGCGCATGGCGTCGCCGCGGATGCCATCGCGGTGACGGGCATACCGGTGGACCCCGCCTTCGCGCGGCCGTCGGATCAGGAGACGGCGCGGCGGGAGTTCGGCCTGTCCGGCGCGCGTCCCGTCGTGGTGTTGTCGGCGGGCGGCCACGGCGTGGGTCCGTTGGAGGAGTTCTACCGCGCCCTGCTGGCGTGCTCGACGCCGTCGCGGATCGTGGCCGTCTGCGGCCGCAACGAGGACGCGCGCCGCCGCCTGACGGCGATCGCCCCGCCGCCGCGTCATCGCGCGCTCGTGCTGGGCTACACCGACCAGATGCGGACCTTGATGGCCGCCGCCGACCTGCTGGTCACCAAGCCCGGCGGCCTCACCGTCTCGGAGGCGCTGGCCGTCGGCCTGCCCATGGCGCTGATCCGCCCCATCCCGGGCCAGGAAGAACGCAACGCCGATTTTCTTCTGAAGGGCGGCGCGGCCGTCCGCGCGGGTTCTCCGGCCGCGCTGACCGGCGTGGTGGACGGAACGCTCTCCTGCGCGGACCGTCTCGCCGAACTGGGCCGGCGCGCGCTCAGCCTCGGTCGCCCGCGCGCCTCCTTCGACGTCGCGGAGCGGGTTTTGAGATTGGCCGTAAACGACGGCGAACGGCCGCGAGCGTTGACAAGTCGGGACAGGGGGGCTATAGTTAGCGCTGGAGGAACACCCCATGGCCCTGATCGACCGCGTTAAATACGACGGACCCGCCGACGTGCTGGTCTGGCGCTTCCCGCAGGACAACCTGAGCTGGGGCACGCAGGTCATTGTCAATCAGGCTCAAGAGGCGATCTTCTTCAAGGGCGGCCAGGCGCTCGACACCTTGGGACCCGGCACGCACCTGCTGCGCACGGCCAACGTCCCGTTCCTGCGTCGGCTGATCGCGGCACCCTTCGGCGGCGAGACGCCGTTCACCGCCGAGATCTACTACGTCAACAAGGCCGTGGACATGGACGTGAAGTGGGGCACGAACAACCCCATCCCGGTCATGGACCCGAAGTTCAACGTGTTCCTGCCCGTGCGCGCGTTCGGCCAGTTCGCCATCCAGGTGGCGGACTCGCGCGCCTTCGTGACGCAATTGTCGGCCACCAGCCCGCAGTTCACCGTCGATCAGCTCTCGAACTATTTCCGCGGCGTCCTGCTGACGAAGGCCAAGGACTACATCGCCGAGACGATCATAAAGGAAAAAATCAACGTCCTGGAGATCGCCGCGCATCTGGAGGCCATGTCCGGGGCTCTGCAGACCAAGCTGACCGACGACTTCGCCAAGTTCGGCGTCAAGCTGGTCAACTTCTACCTGAACTCCGTCGACGTGCCGGAAGACGACGACACCGTGGTGCGCCTTAAAAAAGCGCTGGCCGACCGCGCGGAGCTGGACATCCTGGGCGACAAATACCAGCAGAAGCGCACGCTCGACGTCATGGAGAAGGCCGCGGGCAACTCCGGCGGCGGAGCGGGCGCCGGCATGGGCGCGGGGCTGGGCCTGGGCGCGGGGCTGGGCATGGGCCAGATGATGGCGGGCGCGATGGGCGGGGCGATGCCGGGCGCTGCCGGCGCCGCGGCCGCCGCGGGGGCGAAGTTCTGCGCGTCGTGCGGCAAGCCTTTGGCGCCCGGCGGCAAGTTCTGCGCCGAGTGCGGCGCGAAAGTTGGCTGACGTCTGCCCGGCGTGCCGGCGCGGCGCGCCGGTGTTCGCCTGCCGCGCGCTGCTGTACGCGGGCCGGGAGCGCGACGCGGCCGAATGCGGCGCCTGCGGGGCGGCCTTCTATTGGCCGGTGCCGCCGCTGGAGGAGATCGCGCGTTGCTATCCGCCCGCCTACTACGGCGGCTTCTTCAAGCAATACTGGAAGGACTACTACAAAGGCCGCGCGCTGGCCGACCGCCTGACGCGCTGGCGCGAGAGCGGGGATTTCCTGGACGTCGGCTGCGCGCTGGGCACCATGCTGGCGGGCCTGCGCGATCACTCGCGCTGGACTGCGCGCGGCATGGAATTTTCCGCGGACGCGGCGGCGCTGGGGCGGGAGCTCAACGGCGCGGAGATCGTCAGCGCGCCGTTGTCGGCCGCGCCCTTTGCCGACGCCGCGTTCGACTACGTCCATATCAACAACGTGCTCGAGCACGAATTCGACCCGCGCGCGGCGCTCACGGCGTCGGCGCGCCTGCTGCGTCCCGGCGGCCGCCTGGAGCTGATCGTGCCCAACGGGCCCGTCGATTTTCTGCCCAACAAGACGCTGTTCCGGCGCTGGGGGCGCGCCGTGCCCACGCGACACGGCGGCCATCTGTTCTTCTTCTCGCGCCGTTCGCTGGAGACGATGCTGGAAGACGCCGGCTTTCGCGTGCTGTCGATCCGGTCCTTCCACCTGAAGCTCGGCGCCAAGGCGCGCGGCCTTCTGCCGCGCGCGTATAAGAATTTCAAGAAGCCCTTGCCGCCCGTCGACGCGGCGGTCAAGCCTCCGGCGTTCACGCTGGAGCAGGGGCGCGCCCTCATTCCGCCCGCGCCGAGCTGGCCGCTGTACCGGCTGTCGAACGCGTGGCGGCGTCTGTGGCGATTCTCCGGCAGCGACTTCGGCTACGACTTCGAGGTCATGGCCGAGCGCCGTTGACGCGGTTTATTTCCGGGGCTTGTCGAGCAGTCCGCCCAGGGCCGACATGATCGTGCTGCGGGCCTGATCCAGGACCTTGCCGCCGGCATTTTGCGCCGCGCCGCGCGCGGACGCCTCCACGGCGCGCAGGGCTTGGGCCGCGACCTCGGCCGGCGAGCGGCGCGGGCCGCCCAGGTTCGTCAGATGGACGTCCGGCAGCGCGACGCTGAGCTTCCGCCCTCCGAGCGCGGCCGCGGCCAGACCCACCTTGCCGCCGGTCACGGAGAAATCTTCGATGAGAAGCGACTTGCTCGGCTTGGCCGGCGCGGCCGAGGGCTTGGCTTCGGCGGACGCGCCGCCGGCCTCGGCGGCGGCATGCTCGGCATTGTCGCGCAGGCGCGTCAGGTTCGAGCCGTCGGGGCCGATCTCCCAGGTCAGCTCCGGCGCCGCGACCGCGACGCGCTCGACGACGATGGTGTCGGTGAGCAGCGAGGAGAGCCTGACGGCGATGTCGACGGACCCCACGCGCACGGCGCTGGCGCTCTTGAAGCCCTCGGGGTTGCCGATCACCAGTCCTTCCAAGGTCCCGCGCCCCGACAGCGGCGAGAGCGTGACGCGCGCCAGCGTGACCGGCGCGCCCAGCACGCGCGGCCCCGCGGCCTCCACGGCGGCCGTGATGATGCGCCCCAGATTGACGGACACGACGACGGCCGCGACCGCCAGCAAGACCACTCCCGCCGCCGCCGCCCAGATCAGCTTCTTCATCGCGAGGTCCTCCTCTGAAAACGCCCTAGCGCTACTGTATCAAAACGCGATCAAATGCGCCGCGCGGACGCGCCCGCGCTCTTGCCTTCGCGCCGCCGGGGAGCTACAGTAGACGTGTGAAGATCGAGGGCGCCCGCGCCGAACGCCGCAAGCGCGTATTGGCGTTCGTGCTGGCGGGCGGCAAGGGCCAGCGGCTTGAGCCTCTGACCACGTACACGCCCAAGCCCGCGGTCACCTTCGGCGGCATCTACCGCATCATCGACTTCACGCTCAGCAACTGCCTGAACTCCGACATCCACAACATCTACGCGCTGGTGCAGTATAAATCCGCGGACCTGATCCGGCACCTGCGCGACGGCTGGCAGAATTACTTCTCCACCGGCCGCGGCGAATATCTGGAGGTGATCCCGCCCCAGTACGCGGCCACCGACCAATCCTACGCCGGCACCGCGGACGCGATCTATCAGAATCTCTATCTGCTGGAGCAGGAGAATCCGGACCACGTCGCGATCCTGGCCGGCGACCACATCTACAAGATGGACTACCGCAAGATGATCGCCTGCCACCGCGACCACGACGCGGACCTGACGGTCGGTTCGGTCGAGGTGCCGCTCAAGGACGGAACCGAGTTCGGCATCATCCAGTCCGACGCGACGGGCCGGGTGCTGGGTTTCCAGGAGAAACCCAAGGACCCGCCTCCGATCCCGGGCAACCCGGCGTGTTGCTACGCCTCCATGGGCATCTATGTCTTCAAGCCCGCGGCGCTGTCCGAGGCGCTGAGGACCGACGCGGCCGACGCGTCCAGCAGCCACGACTTCGGCAAGGACATCATCGCGCGCATGGTCGCCACGCGGCGCGTGTTCACCTACAGCTTCGTCGACGAGAACGGAAAAACCGCCAAGTATTGGCGCGACGCCGGCACGCTCGACGCCTACTACTCCGCGAACATGGACCTGATCGGCGTCGACCCGATCTTGAACCTCTACGACGAGGACTGGCCCATCCGCGCGGCCGCGGTGCAGGCCCCGCCGCCGAAGACCGTGTTCCGCGCCGAGGGCCGGACCGGCAGCGCGGTCGACTCCATGCTGTCTCCGGGCTGCATCGTCAGCGGCGGCACGGTCATCCATTCCATCCTGTCGCCGCACGCCTGCGTGCACAGCTGGGCGCACGTGGAGGACTCGATCCTCTTCGAGCGCGTGGACGTGGGCCGCCGGGCGCGCGTGCGCCGCGCCATCATCGCCGAGGGCGTGAAGATCCCGCCCGACGCCGTGATCGGCTACGACGAGGTCCAGGACCGCGCGCGCTTCCTGATCACCGAAGGCGGCGTCGTCGTCGTGTCCAAGGACGCGCGCATCTAGCGCGCGCTCGCGCGATTTTAGGTCTCGTTGAAAAACAACTGATTCATCTTGTCTTGCGTCCTTTCGGATGAATCGTGTGGTTCCAGTCGCCATGGAGTCGTTCGCGCACGATATTCAGACCGGACATCCGCGCGTCCGGGATAACGACCGGGCCGACACCCTGGATGCTCCAGCCGCCTTGGCCGCCCCGCCGGGATGTGTCAGTTGTTGTTTAACAGTTCCTAATCGGCGCGGCCGACTGCCTCGTGCACTCGCCGGCAGAGTTCGACCATTGTAAACGGCTTGACCAGAAGTCCGGCGTCCGCGTTGTCCGTGCCGGATGCGTGCCCGGAGATAAGCACAGTGCGGACCGTCGGGCGGCTGCGGCGCAGTTGCGCGGCGAAGGCGCGGCCGTCCATGCCCGGCAGGGCGATGTCGCACAGCACCGCGTGGATTTCCGCGCGGTGCGCGGCTTCCACCGCGCAAGCCTCTTCGGCGTCGTGGCAGGCCAGCGCCGTGTAGCCTTGGGCTTTCAGAACGCGCTCGATCATGCGCCGCAAGTCGTCGTCGTACTCGACGATCAAGACGGTCTCGCCGGCGCCCCGGAGAGGGGCCGCGGAACCGGCCTGAGCCGAGCGTGTGGGCGAGGGCGCGGCGGCCAGCGGGAGATAGAGCCGGAAGGTCGTGCCGCGTCCCGGCGCGCTATCGACGCCGATATGCCCGCCCGCGCCGTCCGCGACCGTCCTCACGATGGCCAGCCCCAGCCCGGTGCCATGACCCGCCGGCTTCGTCGTGAAAAACGGCTCGAACAAACGCGCCTTCACTTCCGGGCTCATCCCGCTGCCCGTGTCAACGACGCTCAGGCGCGCGTACAGACCCGGGACGCCGCCTCCCTCGGACTGCGTAGAATCAATCGTGCCGTCGGCGACGTCGACGCGGATGGTCAGCGTCCCGCCGTCGGGCATGGCGTCGCGCGCGTTGACGGCCAGGTTGAGCAGCGCTTGATCGAGCGCGGTCGGGTCGATGAGCGCCCAGACCGGCGTCGCCGACGTGTCCAAGCGTAGGGCTATGTTCGCGTTCAGGACGCGGCGCAGGAGTTTTTGAACGGCGGCAACCGCCGCGTTGAGATCCAACAACTCGGCTTTTCCCGGGCCCTTGCGTCCGAACGACAGCAGTTGGCGCGTCAAATCCGCCGCCCGCGCGCAGGCCCGCAGTATTTCCCGGGCGTCCTGGGACGTCTGCGATTCGGGATGGGCCGAGGCGATGAACTCGCCGTAGCCTGCGATGGCCGTCAGCAGGTTGTTGATGTCGTGCGCCACGCCGCCGGCCAGAAGGCCCAGGGGCTCCATCTTCTGCGCTTGGAGGAACTGATCGGCGAGCCGACGCTCGCGGCTGACGTCGCGCTTTACGGCGATGTAGTGGACCGTTCTTCCGCCGCGGCGGACCGGAGCGATGGCGGCTTCTTCTTGGAACAGCGTGCCGTCCTTGCGTTTGTTGACGAACTGCCCGCGCCAGACGTCGCCGCGCGTCAGCGTCGCCCAAAGCTCCTCGTAGAAGCCGCGGCTCTGTCGTCCGCTTTTTAGGAAGGATGGATTTCCCCCCAAAACCTCGGCGCGTTCGTAGCCGGTCGCGCGCGTGAAGGCGGGGTTCACGTATTCGATTCGCCCCGCGGCGTCGGTGATGATCACGGCCTCGCTCAACTGCTCCACCGCGCGCAGGAGCAGGGCGCGGCGGCGGCTCAGTCCGTGGCGCGCGCGCGCGGCCTCTCCACGCAGCAGACGCACGAGCACCAGGCCCGACAGCAGACCCAGCGCCGAAAAGCCGAAAACAAACAGCGCCTCGCGCCGGCGAACGGGGCCCAAAGCCCCTCCGCTGTCCAGTTTCGCGGTCACCACCCAGTTGCTGTCTGGCACGCTTTCGGCGAAAGCCAGGACGGGCGCGCCGCGGTAGTCGACGCCGGACAGCAACCCACGCTCTCCGCGCAGGGCGCGCGCGCCGACCAGCCCCGGCGTCAGCATCGAAACATGCCGGCGCGGCGGCGTTTCGAGCCGGTCGTTCCAAAACGCGATTTCGTCGCCGTCGCGGCGGAGCAGGGACGTGTAAAGTCCGTCGGACGTTTTTTTCGGCGCCGGGTACTCACCGGCGAGCGCGGCGACGGGAGTTTGCGCGCGCAGGCTGGCGTGGGGGCCGAACGCGGGCGCGGGCACTTCCAGGCTCCACGCGCCAGGCACGGGCTTGGGCTGTCGCGGAACGGAGAGGACTATTTTCCCGGACGCGACCAGGCGTACCGATAAAAAGCCCCGGTGGTTCATCAGCACGGCGATCGTGCGCGCGGCGCGGCTACGGGCGGAGGCGTCGCCGGCGAGGGCGCGGCGGCAGTCGTTCATGAACGACTCGTCTCCGGCCAGGAAATTCAAGGCGGACAAGTCCTCGCGGGTCGCCGCGACGACGGCGCGCGTCCGCGCGTCGGCGGCTGCTTGAAGCCGCGCCACCTGCGCGCGCTCGATTTCGCGGGACTGCGCGCTCGCGGACAGCCAGCCCAGCGCTCCGGCGACGGCGACGGAGCCGAGGATGGTCGCGTAGACGGGCGCGTTCTTCATGGCCGCTTTGCCCAACATATGTGTTCTTTAGCAACGATGAGGCCAGGAAGGGCGGTGCCGCGGCGCGCTACAGCGAGGCGCGCAGGCGGCCGGCGTCGAGGAGGCGCTCGCCGCCGCAGTCGGGGCATTTCTCGGGGCGCGTCACGTAGGGCTGTTTGCACGTCGCGCACAGGAAGCGCACCGAGGGTTCGAGCGCCGCGGCGACCTCGGGCACGGTCAGCAGCGCGCCGCACTCGCAGCGGCCGCCGTCGGCGGTCTCGCCGCAGCGCGGGCAGGGTCCCGGCGCGTGGCGCGCGGAAAACCACACGGCGCACTCGGAACAGCGCGCCTGGCCGGCGTCCGCGGCGCCGCCGCAGACGGGGCAGGCGCGGCCCGGCGCGGTATGAACCGGCCGGGGATCGGCCGCGGCGGTCGGCTCGGGGCCGTCGTCGCGCAGAACGCGCCGGCAGGCGTCCGCGACCGCCTGCTCCATGGGAATGCCGGCGCGGAGCTTGGCGATGATCGCCGTGCTCAGCGCGCGAACGACGGGGTTGTCCTCGCCCGCGTCGTCTTCGTCCGTCGCGGCGACCAGTTCCAGGCCGCAGGACAGGCAGACGCCGCCGTGGTCGCCGCGATCCTCGACTTTCCCGCCGCAGGCGGGGCAGGCGTCCAAGGCCGACGCGTCCGGCCCGTCTTCTTCGGACGCGGCGGCGGCCGGCGGCGAGAGATGTTGGCCGCACTGGTCGCAGTAGGCGGCATCCTCGGCGTTTTCGCGGCGGCAGGCGGGGCAGGTCTTTTCGCTCACGGCGCAAGGATAGCAAGAGTGATAGAATGCGCGCCATGCCGACCTCCGGCGCGTTTACCTGGGATCCCCGCCTGTTCGTCCTGACGTTCGCGGCGATCTTCGTCGCGGAACTCCCCGACAAGACCGCGCTGGCCACGATGATGCTGGCCTCGCGCCGCCGGCCGTCGGCGGTCTTCGCGGGGGCCGCGGCGGCTTTCGCGGTGCAGAGCGCGATCGCGGTGGTTTTCGGGGGGGCGTTGTCGCGCCTGCCGCCACGACTGGTGCGCTCCGGAGCCGGCATTCTTTTCTTCGTCTTCGCCGCGGTGATGTGGCGGCGCAGTCCCGAATCGGAAGGCGCCGCGCCTTCCGCCGACCATCGTCATTTCTGGAAAACGGCCGTGGCGGCCTTTATGGTGATCTTCGCGGCGGAGTGGGGGGACCTGACGCAATTGGCGACCGCCGCGCTGGCGGCGCACTCGCGGCGGCCTTTGACGATTTTTCTGGCTGCGACGGCGGCCTTGTGGGCGGTGGCGGCGTTGGGGGCGGCTTTGGGTCTCCGCCTGGGCCGCGCGTTTAATCCGCGCCGTCTGGAAATCGCCGCGGCGGTCGTCTTCGCCGGGCTGGGAGCGTATTTGCTCCTGGCGGCGTGAAGCGGCTCGACTTCGCGCCGGGAAGCATCGTAGAATGGCTCATGACCGCTCGAACCCCGGCGCTGATCTTGTGTCTGACGGCGCTCGCTTCCGCCGCCGCTGCCGTTCCCCGTCCGGACTTGCTGGCCGCCGCGAAGAAAGCTCACGACGAAAACCGCGAGCCGGATGAGGTCCGCCTGGTTAAGGAAGCGGTCGCCGCCGGCGATCCGCGCGCCGAGTTCTGGCTGGGCATCCTGTATGAGCGCGGCCACGGCGTGCCGCAGGATCAGAAGGAAGCCCTGAGCTGGTTCTTCCGCGCCGCCAACGCCGGGGACGCGATGGCCGAAGGCCGGCTGGGCTTCCTGTTCTACACGGGCCGCGGCGTGCCCCAGGACTACGAGCGCTCTTTCTCCTGGTATACGAAGTCCGTCACGGGCAAGAACGTCTCAAAGAATCGCCTGGCCGCGTCTTGGTGCAATTTGGGCAACCTCTACTTCTGGGGCCGCGGTACGCCGAAGAATCCGGCCAAGGCGCGGGACTGCTACAGCCGCGCCGCGGACCTGGGCAGCGCGTTCGCGCAGAACAATCTGGGCTACTTCCTCGAGCACGGCATCGGAGGCGCGCGCGACTACGCGCAGGCGGTGGCGTGGTATCGAAAGGCCGCGGAGCAGGGACTGGCGTCCGCGCAGAGCAACGTCGGCGTGATGGTCGACGAGGGGCGCGGCACCGCGTCCGACGCTCTGGCCGCGGCGGGCTGGTATCGCAAGGCCGCGCGTCAAGGAAGCGCTCAGGCGCAATACCACTTGGGCCGCGCTTACGAACTGGGCCGCGGCGTGGGCAAGGATCTGGTGCAGGCCTACGCGTGGTACTCTGTGGCGGGAGCGCGCGGCGGCAAGGCGGCCAAGGACAGCCAGGACAGCCTGGCGCGGCTGAAAACCGTGCTGACGTCCGACCAACTCGCCCGCGCCGAGGCCGTCGCCGCGCAGGAAGGCAAGAATCATGATTAGGCGCGCGTTCACCGTTTGCGCCGTGGCCGCGGCCGCCGCGCTGTGCGGCTGCGCCACGCCGGCCGTGGTCCTGGTCAGCGCGGACTACTCCGCGAGCAGGATCAAGAAGGTGGCGATGGCGCCGTTCCGGGATTTCCCCGGCTCGGCCGGTTCCGGAGAGATCGCCGCCGACGTCTTCGAGGAATACCTGTTGATGCCCGGCTATCAGCTGGTCGAACGCCGCCAGGTCGACGCGCTTCTCAAGGAGCACGGCTTCGAGTTGTCGGGCAACGTCGACCCGAACCAGATCAAGCAGTTGGGCCACATGCTGGGAGTCGACGCGCTGGTCCTGGGCTCCGTGTCGGATTTCCAGGGTGCCAGCGAGCAGACGGTGATGGTCGACGTGCCGCAGGAGACCATGCCCCCTCTGTACGGAGGCATGGTCGGCGAATACGGCGGCGCATACGGGCAGGGCTATGCGGCCAGCGTCGGCTACGGCTACGGAATGCCGACGGAGACCTCCATCCCGGAGACGGAGTTCGTGCCCGCGCACGTGGCCTTCACGGCCAAGCTGGTGGACGTGGAATCCGCCGAGGTGCTGTGGACCGTCTCCACGGGCAGCGACGGCAACGATCCGGGCTCCGCCTTGCAGGCGGCTTCCTCCAAGGCGATGAGCTCTTTGGTCGAACAGCTGCGCCGACTGCCGCCGCACTGATCCGGGACCGTCATGAGCGAGCGCGCGTGGAAGACGATCATCGAGCCGTTCAAGGCCAAGGTCGTGGAGCCTTTGGCCTTCACGACGCGTGCGGAGCGCGAGGCCGTCCTGAGCGAGGCGGGCTGGAACCTGTTCAAGGTCCCCGCCGACAAGGTGCTCATCGACCTGCTCACCGACTCGGGCACCTCGGCGATGTCGGCCGAGCAGTGGTCGGCGATGATGCGCGGCGACGAGTCCTACGCGGGCGCGCGCAGCTTCTTCACGCTGGAAGCCGAGGTGCGCGGCCTGACCGGCCTCAAGCACGTCCTGCCCATGCACCAGGGCCGCGCGGCCGAACGCGTGCTGTTCAAGGCGACCGGCGGTCCCGGCAAGGTCTTCCTCTCTAATTCGCATTTCGACACCACGCGCGCCAACATCGAGGCGACGGGCGCCGAGGCGCTGGACCTTCCCGTGCCCGGCGCGCTGGACTTCGGCCGGCCGGCGCCGTTCAAGGGCGACGTGGACCTGGCCGCACTCGACGCCAAGATCGCGGAGCTGGGCGCCCCGCGCGTGGCGATGATCATCATGACCTTGACCAACAACTCCCTGGGCGGCCAGCCGGTGTCGTTGGCCAACCTGCGCGCCGCTCGCGAGATTTCGAAGCGGCATAAAGTCCCGCTTTTCCTTGACGTCGCGCGCTTCGCGGAGAACTCCTGGCTGGTCAAGCTGCGCGAGCCGGGCCAGGCGGACCGTACGCCGGCGCAGATCGCGCGCGAGGCGTTTTCTTATTGCGACGGCTGCTGGATGAGCTCCAAGAAGGACGCCTTCGTCAACATCGGCGGATTTCTGGCGCTCAACGACGACGCTCTGGCCAAATCCTGCCGCGACGAAATGATCCTGGGCGAGGGCTTTCCGACCTACGGCGGGCTGGCGGGCCGTGACTTGGAAGCGCTTGCCGTGGGCTTGCGCGAGGCGCTTGACGAGCACTACCTGCGCTACCGCATCCGCTCCGTGGAATACCTGGGCGACGGCCTGCGTGGAGCGGGCGTGCCCATCGTGGAGCCGCCCGGCGGCCACGCCATCTACATCGACGCCCGCCGCCTCCTGCCGCACATCCCGCCGCAGGGCTATCCCGCGCAGGCGCTGGCCTGCGAGCTGTATCTGACCGCGGGCGTGCGCTCGGTGGAGATCGGCACCTTGATGTTCGGCCGCCGCGGCCCGTCCGGCGAGGTCCTGCCCGCCAGCATGGAGCTGGTGCGCCTGGCCGTCCCGCGCCGCGCCTACACGCAAAGCCACGTGGACTTCCTGATCGAGGTCATGGCCGACGTCGCCGCCCGCGCCCGGGACATCAAGCCTCTGCGCCTGGTCGAGGCGCCCGCGCGCCTGGGCCACTTCACCGCCCGTTTGGAGCCGGCCGTCGCCAGCCTATAAAAGCAAGTGCGTAGTCTTGCACGGAAGCCAAATAGGGGCTAAGCTTGATCCATTGCAACGACCTCGGCGCCGTAGCGTCGAGGCTGTGGAGGACAAGCGATGTTTGAATCGAAATCGGGTTTCGTTTTTCTTGGCGCATGGACGCTTTTTGTTCTGTTCTCGGCGACGGTCGACGCGCGGGCTCAGGCGGATGATAAGCCGTCGCGACTTAATCCCGCGATCCTGTCCGTCGACAACAGCGTGAGCCTGTCCTACGTGGGCTCCAGCGTCTACTACATCGAGCCCGACAACGGCCAGATCGGCAGCGGCTTCAATGATTCCGAGAAGGGCAATATCAAAGGTGGCCGCGGGGCGTTCTCGTATATGGGCTCGCACGGGGAGTTCGTGCAGGCGCAATACACGGGCCAGGAGGGCAAGCTCAACTACGACGGTTTTCTCATCGGCGGGCCGCCCTACGTACCGCTCAACTCCACGTCTCGCTCGACGGTCCAGGAATTCGACGCCAAGGCCGGGGTGGGGTTTGCCGTCGCCCGCTCCTGGGTGTTCACACCGTACGTGACCGCGGGACGGCGCTACTGGGTGCGCGAGCTGGGGCTGGGCACGTCCGGCGGCTACAACGAGTCGTACTCCTTCGGCTACCTGGGTTTCGGGAACTTGATCCAATATTCTCCGCAGAAGCGCCTGGTCTTGTCCTTGGATCTGTCGGCGGCGAAGATGATGGACGCCAACATTAACGTGCCCTCCGCGGGGCTGAACCATACCGTGCTGGGCCCGGGCCCGGTGATTCGCGCCGGAGTGGAAGCGGACTACCGTTTGTGGCGCTGGCTGCATGGCTTCGTCGGCCTGGACTACACATACTTCAATTTCTGGCAGAGCGCCACGCAGGCGTCCGGCTACCTGGAGCCGGTCAGCCGTACGGAGCTGTACTCCGCGTCGGCGGGTTTGCGCGTCTCCTTCAAGAACCTCCTGCCCTGAAACAGGCATAATTTCGGCCGTATGATGACCAACCGCGCGCGGTCGATTCTGCCCGCAGCACTGGCCGCGGCGGTGTTCCTTGTTTTCGCGGCGCGTCCGCTGGCGGTTTCGTTCCTGCGCGCGCGCGCCGCGCGCTCGGACCCGGCGGGCTGGGCGCGCGGGCCCATGTCGGGACGCGGCGCGGTGCTCCTGCCGGAGCTGTTCGGCACGCGCCTGCACGACGAGGCGCTCTACGCCGCGCGCGCGCGACAGGTCCTGCTTCACGGCCGGCCGATCAGTCCCTATGGTCCGGCGCGGGCGGACGACGGCTCCTGGCTGGACGACGCCTTGGAGATGTATCTGACGGCGGGCGCCATCGCGCTGGCGGGCGGCGACGTCGACCGCGCCTGGGATATTCTTGCGCCCGTTCTGGCCGCGGCGTGGTTTCTGGCGATTTTCCTGCTGCTGAAGCGCTGGACGGGCCGCGACGACGCGGCCGCGCCGCTGGCGCTGGCGGCGGCGCTTCTGCCGGACGCGTCGGTGTGGCTGTTGGACGTCAACCTGCACGCGGGGGTGCTTTGGACGCGCTGGCGCGACGTGTTCTTCGGCTCGGGTGCCGCGATCGGGCCGATTTTTCACCGCCTGCCCTCGCCGCTGCTGTCCTATTTTCTGCTCGCGGGCCTGCTGGCGGGCGCGTGGCGTTTGGCCGTTGAGGACGAGTCGCGCCCGGTCGCGGCGGCGGCGCTGGGCGCGGGCTTCGGTCTGCTCACTCTCGTGCATCCTTACGAGTGGAGCTTCGGCCTGGCCGCGCTGGCGGCCTTTGCCGCGGCGGCGTTCGTCCCGGGCTGGTGCGGGCGCGGCGCGCGGCGCAATCTGCTGGTGGCCGTCGGCGCGGCGCTGGCGGTTTCGGCGGCGTACGCGGCGCTGATCGCGGCGAGCATCCCCGCGGACCTGCGCCGCGGAAGCCTTGCGGTCATCGGCGTTCAGGCGACGCGGCGCTTCAACCGCGCCGCGCTGATCCATCCCCTGGTCGCGGCCCTGGCCGCGGCGCTGGCTTTGTGCGAGCCCTCGCCGCGCCGTCGCGCCGCGTACGTCCTGCTGGCCTGCGCCCAGTTGGCCGCCTTCGCGGCGCGCGAAGCGCAGGTGGTCTTCGGCTTCGCCGTCCAGCCGTTTCACTATATACCTCTGGCCGGCGCGGCCGGGGGCGTCCTGCTTCTGCTGGCGGCGGCCGACGCGCTGGCGCGCGCGCCGTTCTGGGGCCGGAAGGCGGCGGCCGCCGCGGGCGCGCTCCTGCTCGCGCTGGCTCTGGGAGAGCAGCTGCGCCAGGCGCGGGCGTGCTACCGCCTGCTGGGCCTGCCGCCAGGTTTGGAGGCGGGGCTGGCCTGGCTGGACGCGCACGCGCCGGCGGACTCCTTGGTGCTGACGCCGTCCATGGAGGCGGACCTGGCGGTCTCCCTGCGCACGCGCGCGCGCGGCTGGGTGCCGACGGCGTTTCCACCCTTGGCGTCGAGCTTCACGGAGGAAGGCTACTGCCGGATCGTCGGCCGCATGATCGGCGCGCTTGATCTGGACGCGGATCGTTTCTTGTCCGAGCGCTTTCTCATCCCCGCCGCGCGCGACGCGCGCGAGGCGCGGCTGGTCGAGGACGAGCGCCGCGGCGTGCTTGATCCCGCCGCGTGGGAATCCGTGGAATGGTTTCATCCCCTGCGCTTCGACGATCCCGGCCCGGGCTGGGTCCTGGAGGACCGCGCGCGCATCAAGGCTTTCGCCGCGTCCGCACCGCCGGTGCCGCGCCCCTTCTACGCCTGGATCGACGCCCGCGACCGCGTCTACCTGCGCCGGCCTTTGGCGGAATTGGGCGGACAGGCGGTCTACCGCGCGGCGGATGTGGAGATAGACTTATTTCGCTGAGAACGTCATGAAGCTGGTCATCGTCGAGTCGCCCAACAAGGTCGGCAAGATCAAGGGATTTCTGGGTCCCGACCACCGCGTGGCCGCGTCGTTCGGCCACGTGCGCGACCTGCCGTCGACCGGGGATCTAGCGGTGAAATTCGAGGGCGGCAAGATCATTCCCGCCTACGTGCCCATCGAGCGCTCGGCGCGGCACATCAAGGAATTGCGCGAGCTGGCCCAGAAGGCCGACGAGGTCCTGCTGGCCACCGATCCGGACCGCGAGGGGGAGGCGATCGCCTGGCACGTCAGCCGCCTGCTGGGCGAGCGCAAATACTCCCGCGTGGTGTTCCGCTCCATCACCAAAGCCGAGGTGCAGAAGGCGATGGCGAGCGCGCGCCCGCTTGACCAGAATCTGGTCGACGCCCAACAGGCGCGGCGCGTCCTGGACCGCGTGGTGGGCTGGGTGGTCAGTCCGACCTTGCGCCAGGTCTCCAAGGACGCGCGTTCCGCGGGCCGCGTGCAGTCGGTGGCCGTGCGGCTGGTGGCCGAGCGCGAGAAGGAGATCGGCAAGCACAGCGTCGTGGACTATTTCATTCTCTCCGCGAAGCTGGAAAAGCACGGCGCGCCGCCTCCGTTTTCAGCGAAGCTGATCACCTGGAAAAATCATCCGCTGGGCCAGCGCCTGCGCGACCCCGCCTTGGCGGAGAAGACCGTCGCTTGGGCAAAGACCGTGCCGTGGCAGGTCCTGTCCTGCGACCGGCGCGACTCCGCGCGCCACGCGCCGCCGCCGTTCACCACCGCGACGGTCCAGCAGGCGGCGTCCGTGAAATTGGGGCTCAATCCCGACGCGACGATGAAGCTCCTGCAAAGCCTCTTTGAAGACGGGCGGATCACCTATCACCGCACGGACTCCGTGGCGCTCTCCCCCGAGGCGCTGGCCGACGCGCGCCAAGTCATCCAGAAGGAATTCCCGCCGGAATACCTTCCCAAGGCGCCCGTCATCCACGCCACCAAGTCCGCCAACGCCCAGGAAGCGCACGAGGCCATCCGTCCCACGCATCCGCAATCCGGCGCCGACGCGCTGAGCGGCGAGGGCGGCCGGCTGTATCGCCTGATCTGGCAGCGCTTCATCTCCTGCCAGATGGCGGCGGGCCGCGACCAGATCACCACCATCGACGTGGCCTGCGCGCCGGGGGCGTGGAAGGACGAAAAGGAAGGACCGGTGCCCATGGGGATCTTCCAGGCCAAAGGCAAGGTCGTGCTGTTCGACGGCTGGCGCCGTCTGGCGGGCGGCGACGCCACCGAGGAAGCCAGAAAAAAGAGCGACAAGGACGCCGAGGGCGACGACGATGCGGACGCCGAATTGCCGCTGCTTGAGCCGGGAGACGCGCTGACCTTGCTGGACATCGCCGCGCTCAAGCGCGCCACCAAGCCGCCGCCGCGCTACACCCAGGCGTCCTTGATCAAGAAGCTGGAGGCCGAGGGCATCGGGCGGCCGTCCACGTATGCCGCGATCATGCGCGTCATTCTAGAGCGCGGCTACGTCAAGGAGGACAAGCGCAAGCTTGCCGCCACCGCGCTGGGCCTGTCCGCCGTCGATTTCCTGATCCGGCACTACTCCGGCAACTTCATCGATCTGGACTACACCGCCCGCCTGGAGAGCGACCTGGACAGGATCGCGCGCGGCGAGGCATCGTGGGAAAAAATCGTCACGGACGCGAGCTTCGCCGTCATTCAATTGGCCCGCGGCGCGGGGCTGTGGTACGATCCGCTGGCGCCGCGTCCGCCGCGGCCGGCGAAGCCGGGTTAAAAGGAGTAAGTCAGCGACAGGTAGTTCGACATGCCCAGCACGCCCAGCGGGGCGAAGGCGTAGTCGAAGCCGATGCTGCTGAATTTCGCGCCCAGGCCCAGGCTGAGGCCGTCGAAGGAGCCCGCCTGGCCGATGGAGCGCGAGTTGAAGCCCGCGCGCATGGCGAACGTGCCGCCGTCGAAATCCACGCGGTATTCGGTGCCCAGCGCGGCGTAGGGCTGATTATTGACGGGCTCGTTGACGTCCAAGGCCAGCAGCCAGGAGTCGGTCAAGTCGACGGCCGTGCCCAAGCGCAGGTTCTGCGGCAGAGGGTCGGAGGCGGCCTGGAACTTGAGCTGGCCGCCCAGGTTCTGCGCGCCGTAGGACAGGCGCACGTCGCGGTCGAAGAGCTGGAACGGCGCGCTGACGAAGCCCAGGTCGAGGGCGAACGTGTCGGCGGTTTTCGTGATGGTGGACTGGACGTATTTGACGCTGGCGCCGAAGCTGGCGCCGTCGAAGATGCCCAGGTCCTCGTTGTGCACCATGTAGCCGTAGCCGAAGGTGGCGGCCAGGTCGTTGGGGTGGAAGGTGCTGCCGGTGGACGCGCCGGTGGCGTCGGTCTGGTCGATGCCGGGCTGGGTCAGGTATTGGATGGCTCCGCCCACGCCGCCCCACTTGCCGATGGACTGGCCGTAGCCTAGATACTCGTAGTTGATGCCCGCGGGCAAGGTCTCGGCCATGAAGGAGGCGGAGCGGCCGTGGACGCGCGCCAAGCCCGCGGGGTTCCAGTAGATCGAGTCGGCGTCGTCGACGACCGCGCCGTAGGCGCCGCCCATGCCCTCGGCGCGCGCTCCCGCGCCCAGCTCCAGGAATTGCGCGCCCGTGGTGCCCACGTCGAGCGTCTGGAAGCCCGCGCGGGCGGGTGCGACCGCCAGCAGCAGGGCCGCCGCGGCGGCCGTCAGGGACTTCGCGCGCCTCATCGGTTCATCGCTCGACGGCCACGCGCATGAGTTTCTTGATGCCGGCGCCCTGGATCACGGCCAGGTAGACGCCGCTGGCCACGTAGCTGCCCGCGGCGTTGCGTCCGTCCCAGCCCGCGTTGCCGGAACCGTCGGCGGCGATGTCGGCGACCTTCTCGCCGATGTAGGTGAAGATGCGCACGCGCGTGCCCGGCGGCAGGTTGCGGAAAGTCATCAGTTGGCCGGGATTGACGACGGGACGCAGGGGGTTGGGTCCCACGGTGATGCCGGAGATGCCCGCCGGCGGTGCCGCGCCGAAGACCTGGTAATAGCCCAAGGTCTGCGCGACGACGACCAAGGTGTTGTTGGGCCCGCGCGAGGACGCCAGCGGCGTCCAGCCGTGCGCGGGATCATCGTAGTCGATCGTCAGGGAGGCGGGATCGACGCTGCCGATCTGCGCGGGCAGATAGGACGCCGACACGGTCAGCGAGGCGGTGGGGTAGACGACCGCGCCGTTGGCGGGGTTGACCGCGGTGACCTGGAACAAGATCGGTTGGCCGCCGCTGCCGGGAATGGACACGGCGTCGGCGGGCATGCCGGGCGGCGGGGTGATCTGAGACTCGACGGCGGAGGAGACGAGGATGTTCACGTTCGATGAGAACGTTCCCGAGGCGAAGCTTACGCCGATCACCGACGCGGGCAGGACGAAGGTCAGCGCGCCCTGGGCTTCGGCGGGCACGGTGACGATGCTGATAGGAAACGAGGTCGAGGGGACGACGTTGTAGAGGGTCTTGTCGAAGTCCGAGAGGATTCCGGCGGCGTTGACCGCCTGGACCGTGAAGTAGAGGGTCGCGCCGCCGGAGAGGTTCGGCAGTATTGCCGTCGTCGCCTGCGTGGAGACGGTGATCGTGGAGGTCAGATGGGTCCACCACTCGATGTTGTAGGTCGTGCCCGGCGGATTGTTGTTGGCGCCCCAGGACAGGACGGCCGAGGCGGTCGCCGAGGAGAGGCTCAACAAGGTCAGGCCCGTGGTCGGCGCGGCCAGGGTGTTCACGGTGAACGGCGCGGAGTTCGTGGAGCTGGTCAGGCCGAAGGATTGTATGTAGTCCGTGTAGGTGGTGTTCGGTATCAGCCCCGTCTGATTGATGGCGAGTTGATTGGGCCCCAAAAGCGCCGACGCGGCCACCCCCGAGTCCTCGAAGAGCTGGTAGTTGATGGCGCCCGTGCTGGCCGTCCAGGACCAGGCGATCGAGGAGATGCCCAGCGCGTAGCTGCCGGAACTGATCACGGCCTGGTTGTCGATGGGCGGAAGCGTCGTCGAGAGCGTCACGTCGAAGCCGGAGGGAAAGCCGTTGACGTTGACGGCCTGGACCTGGAAGTTGACGGTTTGCCCCCCGGGCAGGTCGTTGATCGTGGCGGTCGTGGAGCCGACGGAGACCGACGTGGTCGAGAAAACGACCGGCGTGCTGCCGGCCACATACCACTCGACGTTGTAAACCGTGGCGACCGGGTTGCCGCTGCCGTCCCAGCTCAAGGTCTCGGCCGTGCCGTTGAGCACGAGCAGGGCGCTGCCGTTGGGCTGGGCGGCCTGGGTGTAGAGGCTCGACGTGGAGGAATCCACGACGTGGCCGGCGCTGCTGGCCTCGACCATGAAGGAGACCGAGGTGTTCGTCGAGTAGCCGACGATGGTGGCGGAATAGTTGTTCAGCGCGGTCTGCGTGGAGGCGAGCGGAAAGTCCGTGCTGGAGACCACCGCGTAGTCCGTCATCGTGTCGCCGAACCAGGTCACGGTGATCGAGGAGACGCCGACCGGGAAGGCGTAGATGCCGGTGGCGGCGGTTTGGGCGCGGGCGGGGCGGACCGAGAGTACGGCGAAGGCCGCGCAGACGGCCGCCGTCCAAACCCATCCCCGCCGGGAACGCGGCGGATTGACCGCCGCTTGGCCTCGCTCCGCGGCTGACGGCGGAATAACGGACTTTGCGCCGTCGTCGCTCGACATCCCGTCGGGGATGGGTTTGGACGGCGTTCCACACAGCCAACGGCACGAGCTCATTGGCGCGGCGGCTGCGCCGCCGACGCCTAGGGGGGCAATAGGAAATTCCTCAACGGCACTGAAGCGGAGCGATGAATAGGACGGGAAGCTGGGGGCGATCGGCGGTCGGAGGGACCTTCGGCGGGATGTCGAGTCCGGACGGCGCAGAGCCGTCGCACCGCCGCCGGACGAGGCCAAGCGCGGCTCAATGCCGCGCGTGCCCGCCGAAGGTCCCTCCGACCGCCGGCCGATATGCATCTGTTTATTCATCATTCCATTAGAACCGTATCCGAACATCCGCGTTCGCGGTCCGCGCGACGAAGTCCGAGCGCAGGTCCTCGGACGCGCCCAGGTCGGCCGTCACGTCCGTGCCGAAGCCGAACGCCAGGCTCACGCCGGCCGCCAGCGCCTCGCGCGACACGTCGGCGGTGTTGACGGAGAGCGCGCCCGCGCCGCCGTTCGCGAATTGCGCGGAGATCGCGCGGCTTTGATTGGCGAACTCGTGCTCCCAGGCGGCGTTGGCCGACGGGGTGAACGTAAACCAGTCGCCGAAGCGGTGCGAGATCTTCGCGCCCAGGCTGGAACGCAGGGAGTTGAAATCGAACGGGGCCACGCTTTGATCCAGGCCTCCGGCGCCGCTCTCGGTGAAGCCCGCGACGCTCAGCCGGTCGTAATCCAGGCCCGCGGTCGGCGTCAAAGTGGTGCGTCCGCGCTTGAGGTCGTAGCCCGCCGAGGAGTCGAAGTTCAGTTCCGTGCCGGTGGGCGAGGCGGTCGCCGTGCGGCCCAGGTTGACGATATTCCGGCTGGTCGTGAAGGAGTCGAGCGCCGTGCCCAGGTAGGTGGTTTGGTGGAACGCGCCGTTCCAGTACGTCTCATAGCCGCCCAGGCGCAGGCTGCTGTTGGTGGCCTCGCCCAGGCCGTCGCCCAGCATGGAGGAGCCGGTGACGTAGCCGCCGGAGAATCCCGCGGCGAAGCGGTCGCTGAAGCGGTAGTCGGCGCCCGCGGTGCCGCCGAACGCGCTGAAGCCGTAGCCGGGCTGGAAGCCCGAGGCGCCGTTGATTCCGTCGAGATGGCCGGAGGTGTACAGCATCGAGGCGAAGGTGCCCCACGGGGTGTCGAGCGGATTGACGAAGGGCACCAGCGGCACGGGCCCGCCGCCGCCGTCGGCGACGAGCGTGCCCGGATAGGGCGACGCGGAGGCCAGGCCGGACTCGTCGATGCCGCCGCGTCCGGCCTGCAGGGCCGCGGCGCGCGCGCCCACCGCCTGCGCCTGCAGCCCCGCGCCCGCCGTGGCCAGTCCGCCCAAGGCCGAGTAGGCGATGGGTCCCAACTGGTCCAGCGTCGCGTTGAACTGCGCCTGCTGACCGGGCGTGAACGCCGTGGTGTTGAGCTGGCCGAGCACCGTCGCCAGGTCCGCGGAGGACGCGCCGTTGGCCGTGTTCAGTCCGCCCGCGACCGAGGCCTGGTTGGCGGTCTGGCCGGCCATGACCAGAGACGGCTCCTTCAGCGTCAGCAGTTCCCGCGTGCCGGACTGCGTGAGCGTGTAGGCGTAGCCCGAGGCGACCGTGACGGTTGGATTGAAGTCGCTGGGCAAGGTCCCGGCGCTGACGATCACGTAGCTGCCCGAGGCCGGGCGCTGCTCGATCGACAAGGTCTGGCCGCTCAGCGCCGCGGCACCCGACACGTTCAGGCTCGGCGCGGTGAAGATCGGATAGACGCCCAAGGTGCTGGCGGAGGCGGCCGTGTAGTTGCCCGTGATGCTCAACGTCGCGGCGCCGGTGCGCAAGGTGCCGTTGTTGCTCACGTTATTGGTGATTTGCTGGTTGAAGCCCATCATGTCGAACGTGCCGCCCGCGTTGACGGTGAGCAGGCCGTTCGTCGGGAGGCCGTTGGCGACCCCGAGCGCCAGCGTGCCGGAGTTGATCGTGGTGCCGCCGGTCCAGGCGTTGCCGCTGCCGCTGAGCGTGATGACGCCGGCCCCGCCGTTGGTGTCCTGGACGGTCACGCCGTTGGCGCCGCCGGCGATGGCGCCCGACAAGGTCGCAGCGCTGCCGTAGGCGTCGAGCGTGGTATTGCCGAGAAACGTGAACGTGTTGGGCAGGTTCGCCGCGGAGACGAAGCGCAGCGTGTTTGCTCCGTCGAGGGTCGTAGCACCCGTGCCCAAGCCGCTGCCGCCCAGGCCGACGGTCAGGCCGGAGGCGAAGGTGGTGGGGCCCGTGTAGTAGCTGGTGCCGGTCAGCGCGATCAATCCTCCGCCTGTGGCCTGCACGCTCAGGCCGCCCGTGCCGAACAGGGTGCCGGAGAATGTGGCGTTGTGGCCGTTGGCGTCCAGGATGTTGGCGTTGCCGTTGACCTGCATGTTGTTGGTCAGCGTGCCGGCCGTTTGCATCAGCAAAGTCGCGCCGGTCAAGGAGAGGGAGCCGCCGTTCGCGCCGCCGAACGCCGAGAGATTGGCGACGCCGACCTTCACGCCGTCGATCACGGTGACGCCGGTGTAGGTGTTGGCGCCGGACAGCGAGATCATGCCGCCGCCGACGCCGTCCTTCAGCGTCAGGGAGTTTCCCGCGCCGCTGAAGACGCCGGACCACGTGGAGCTTTGGCCGTTGGCGTCGAGGGTGCCGTTATAGTTGGGGTCGATCTGCACGGCGGCGGCATACGCGCCGCCGGAGGTGTCCTGCAAGGTTCCGTTCTGAAATTCATAGTAGGCGGGCGGGACGTTGCTGGCGTTGGTGACCGGCAGGACGGTGTTGACGATCACCGCCTGCGCGCGCGCGGAGGTCCGGAGCAGGAGGCCGAGAAAGGCCGCGCCGAGGGCCGCGCGGCGAAGGGAGAACGTGATCATGATGCCGGGCGTCGATTGTATCAAGTTCGACGGCTCAGCGCCCGGGCCAGCAGGCCGTGCGCACGGCGGCCAGCCCCGGCGCCAGCGCCGACCAGCGCGAGGCGGCCTGGAAGGCGAGCAGGGCGGCGTTGACGCCGGAGACGGCGAAGACCAGCGCCAGGGAAAGATCGCCGACCCAGCGATGCGCGCCGTTGAGGCGGCGGCGCGCGAAAGCCAGGTAGCCGGCCGCCGCGCCCAGCGCCGGCGCCAGCATGACGTAGACGATCAGCGCGGCGGAGTCGGCGCCGTCGCGCAGCGGCCCCGTGCAGGCCGCGCCCAGCGCGGTCACGGCGGCGCGCGAGGCGGGTCCCGCCAGCGCGGCCAGCAGGAGCCAGAGGGCGGCGGGCTGAAGATAGAGGCGGCGCAGGAACAGAGGAATGTCGAATGGCGCGCGGCGAGCGCCGGAGCGCGCGGACGGGCTCATTTGACGGCTTCGGCGACCTGGTAGTCGGGAATGGGCGTGGGGTAGCGGCGCGTGAAGCAGGCGTCGCACCAGCCGCTCTCGTCGCCTTTGCCCACGGCGCGCAGCATTCCCTGGAGGCTCAAGTGGCGCAGGCTGTCGACGCCCAGGAACTTGCGGATGTCCTCCTGGGAGTGGACGTTGGCGATGAGTTCCGCGGCGCGCGGCGTGTCGATGCCGTAGTAGCACGGCGAGACGATGGGGGGGCTGGTCACGCCCATGTGGATCTCGCGCGCGCCGGCCTCGCGCAGGCTGCGGCAGATCTTCTTCGAGGTGGTGCCGCGCACGATCGAATCGTCGATGAGCAGCACGCGCTTGCCGCGCAGGGCCTCGGGGACCGGGGCGAGCTTGAGCTTGGCGGCGCGCTCGCGCAGCTCCTGCGTGGGCTTGATGAAGGTGCGGCTGACGTAGTGGGAGCGCACCAGGCCCATCTCGAAGGGAATGCCGGACACTTCCGAGAAGCCGAGCGCGGCCGACACGCCGGAGTCCGGCACCGGCACCACCACGTCGGCCTGCACGCCCGCCATCTCGTGGGCCAGCGCGCGGCCCAGGTCGCGGCGCGCGGCCTGCACGCCGCGGTTGAAGATCACGGAGTCGGGGCGCGCGAAATAGACCTGCTCGAAGACGCAGCGCGCGGGCGCGGGCACCGGCGCGAAGGGCTTGAGCGTGCGCAGCTTGCCGTCCTCGACGATGGCCAGCTCTCCCGGCTCCAGCTCCCGCACCGTCTGCGCGCCGACCAGGTTCAACGCGGACGTTTCAGACGCGAACACGTGCGCGGCCCCCAGCCGGCCCACGATCAAAGGCCGAAAACCGTAGGGATCGCGCGCCGCGATCAGCTTGTTCGGCGTCAGCAGGAGCAGGGAGTAGGCGCCCTCGACCTGGCGCAGGCTGGCGATCAGCGCGTCCTCGATGGGGCCGTCCTGGCGCGCGAGCAGGTGCACGATGACCTCGGAATCCGTCGAGGATTGGAAGATCGCGCCGCGCGCCTCCAGCTTCTTCTTGAGCTGGAGCGCGTTGGTCAGGTTGCCGTTGTGCGCGATGGCGACCGGGCCGTGGCCGGTGTTGTAGACCAGCGGCTGGGCGTTCTTGAGCTGGCTGGCGCCGGTCGTGGCGTAGCGCACGTGGCCGATGGCCACGCCGCCTTCCAGGCCCGCCGCCTCGCCGCCGGAAAAAACCTCGGAGACCAGGCCCATGCCCACGCGCGTGTGGAAGTTGCCGTCCGTGCCCGCGGCCACGATGCCCGCCGACTCCTGGCCGCGGTGCTGAAGCGCGAACAGTCCCAGTTGGGCCGTCTCGGCCGCGTCCGGCCGTCCGGCCACGGCGAGTATTCCGCACATGAGTCCAGTATAGCTAGTATAATCGCCCCGATGAAATGCCCGTCCTGCGCCGCGGAGTGCGCCGAGGGAGCGCTTGAGTGCGCGTCCTGCGGCGTGATCTTCGCCAAGCTGGCGGCGCGGCGGCGGCGCGAGCGCGAGGAGGCGGAGCGGGCCCTGGCGCAGTTGGGCGCCCAATCCTCGCCCGTGGTCGACCCCCTGCTGGGCCGCGCGGTGGCCGCGGTCGCGTTCGCGATCTGGGCCGGGGTGATGAGCTACTTCGTGGTCCAGCAGATGCGCCGGCGCCCCGCGCCGCGCCCGTCTTCGTCCGCGCGCGCCGTCGCCGTGCCGGTCGTCGTGCCGGCGCTCTCGACGGCCCCGGCCGCGTCCAGTTTGCTACAATCTTCGTCGACGGCCGCCGCCGCGCCCGCCCCCGATGCGCACCAAGACCCTCAAGAAACGCAAGATCCACGTCGTCACCCTCGGGTGCTCGAAGAACCTCTACGACTCCGAGGTTCTGATGGGCCAGCTCAAGGCCAATAAGTTCGACGTCGAGCACGAGACCGACCCGGACGACGCGGCCGTCGTCGTCATCAACACCTGCGGCTTCATCGACAACGCCAAGGCCGAGTCGATCGACACCATCCTGCGCTACGCCGAGGCCAAGAAGAAGGGCTTGGTGGAGAAGGTGGTGGTCACCGGCTGCCTGTCGGAGCGCTACAAGGACGACCTGGTCAAGGAGTTCCCGGAGGTCGACGATTTCTTCGGCACGCGCGACCTGCCGACCTTGCTCAAGTCCCTGGGCGCCGACTACAAGCACGAGCTCGTCGGCGAGCGCCTGCTGACCACGCCGCGCCACTTCGCCTATTTCAAGATCTCCGAGGGCTGCGACCGGCCCTGCTCGTTCTGCGCCATCCCGCTGATGCGCGGCAAGCACGTCTCCACGCCCATCGAGGACCTAGTGGCCGAGGCGCGGCGCCTGGTCGCGGCGGGCACGCGCGAGCTCCTGCTCATCGCGCAGGATTCCACCTACTACGGCCTCGATCTCTACGGCAAGCGCCGCCTGGCGGATCTGTTAAAGGCCCTGTCCGACGTGGAGGGCCTGGGCTGGATCCGCCTGCATTACGCGTTTCCGGCGGGCTTCCCGCTGGACGCGCTGGACGTGATGCGCGAACGTCCGAACATCTGCAAATACCTGGACATGCCGCTCCAGCACGTCTCCGACCGCATGCTCGCCTCCATGCGCCGCGGCACGACCAAGGCCAAGACGGAGGCGCTGGTCGCGTCGATCCGAGAGAAGATCCCCGGCGTCGCCCTGCGCACGACCTTGATCGCGGGCTATCCCGGCGAGACCAGGAAGGACCATGAGGAGATGCTGGAGTGGGTGGAGCGCACGCGCTTCGACCGGCTGGGTGTTTTCGAGTATTCGCACGAAGAGAACACCGGCGCCTTCGCGCTGAAAGACGACGTGCCCGCCCGCGAGAAGAAGCGCCGCGCCGAGGCCGTGATGGCTCTTCAGCAGGGGATCTCCCGCGAGATCAACGCGGCCAAGGTCGGCAGGACGTTCCAGGTCCTCATCGATCGAAAAGAGGGCAGCCAGTTCATCGGCCGGACGCAATACGACTCTCCGGAGGTCGACAACGAGGTGTATGTCGACGCCAAGAAGCACTACCTGCGCCTGGGCGACTTCGCCGACCTGCGCGTGACGTCCGCCGCCGAGTACGACCTGACCGCCGAGCCGGCCTAGAGCCCGGCCAGCGCGCGGTCGGCGGGCTTGAGCGGTTCGGCGATTCGGCCCGCGCGGCGCAGACGGGCGAAGGTCTGGCGGTAGAGTTCGGCCAGCGTCGAGTCGCCCAGACCCAAGATTTCTTCCGGAACGAGGTCCGCGTTGGGCGCGGCCCGCAGAGCCGACTCCATGCAGCGCGCGGCGCGCGCGTGCAGCTTATGAGATAGGAAAAACAGCGCGAGGAGATCTTCGATGTGCGTGCGGTACTCGCCGTCGGCCAAACCCAGGAGGCGCTCCTGCGCGGCGGGCGGCGGGACGCGGTTCCAGCGCCAGCGAACGCCGGGCGCTGGGAGGCCCGCGGCTTGGAGGGCGCGCGCCGCGTCCACGGCGACCAGGCGCTCGCCGTCGGCGTCGACGTGGACGATGTCGATGAAGCGCCCGACGGGAACATCGTCGAGCGAGGAGTACGGCAATTCGAGAGCCCGCGCGGTTTCGGCGGTCGCCCGTCGTTGGCGCGCGAGCGCGGGCAGACCAGGGAACGTCGGCGCGAAGTCGTCCCAGCTGGGCAGGCCGAGAACGACGAGCGGCACGCCCGCCGCGCGCGCGCGGGCGGCGAACGCGCGCAGGCGGTCGGCGTGAGCGGCCACAAGAGCGTCGTTTTCCTCATTCGTCAACACGGCGACGGCGGAGGCGACGATGCCGCGGCGCGGCGCGGGCCCCAGCCCGCGCGCCAGCACGCGGAACGCCGCGCTGTGCGCCAGCAATTCCAGCCGGAGCTTCAGGGCGGCGCGTCCCCATGCTCCGCCGCGAGGACGGCGCAAGAGAAAATGGGGATAGTCGTCGTAGCCGACGCGGACGACCAGCGCGTCCGGCGCGAAGCCCAGCGCCTGGTCGAACACGGTTTCCAGGCGCGCGCCGTCCCAGGCGTGGATGCCGAGATTGAGAACCTCGACGCGCCGTCCGGGGAGTGCTGCGCGCAGCAGCAGCTCCAGGCGTTCCGGGTAGCCTCCGCGCGGCTGGTAGGGCCAGCCCGCGGTCGTGGAGTCTCCGACGCAGACGACGCGAAACGTTCCGGAGGACGCATGCGTGCTGAAGCGCTTGTCCGGGTTGGAGAGGCGCACGAGGCCGGGGTCCGTCCGGCAGGAGCCGCCCGCGTCGCAGACGAAAGCCGGCCGCGTTCCCGCGACCCAGAGCAAAGCGCTTTCCGTGTCGGTCGGCGCGCCGCCCGGCCAGGACCGCGCGGCCAGTTCCACGGCGAAGGCGGCGGCCGCAGGCGCGAGGACGACGAGGGCTAGCCGCGCGGCGGTTCGGTGCACGCGGCGACGTTAGCAAATGCCGCCGCGCGCGATGAAGTAGAATCAGGGCGTGGAAACGGAGGAGCGTCCTTCCCGGTGGGAGCGGTTGCGGCGCCGCCTGCGCGAAGCGGGGCGCGCCGCGGCGCGCACGCAGGCCGCGGTCCTCTTCACCCTCGCCTATGTTTTGGTGATCGGCCCCGCATCGATGGTCGGCCGCCTGTTCGGCGCGGACCTGCTCTCGCGGCGCCGCGCGGCGAAGACCGGCTGGCTGGAGCGGCCGGCGCGCGCGGCGCGCGAGTCCTTGGACGGCGCCGGATGAGGATTCTGGGCGTCAGCTTCGACTACCACGACGCGGCCGCGGCGCTGGTCGTCGACGGCGTGCCCGTGGCGGCGGCGCAGGAGGAGCGCTTTACGCGCGTCAAGCACGACCGCCGCTTGCCCGAGAGCGCGGCGCGCTGGTGCCTGTCGCGCGCGGGGCTGGCTTTCGGCGACCTGGACGCGGTCGTCTTCTACGAGAAACCCTTTCGCAAGCTGTCGCGCATCCTGAGCAACAGCTTGGAGACGTTTCCGCACTCGGCGGCTCTGTTTCGCCGCGCGGCGGGGGCGTGGCTGGACGAGCGGCTGTGGGTGGGACCGCGGCTGGAGCGCGCGTTCGGCCTGGCCCCGGGCAAGGTCCTGTTCTGCGAGCATCACGTGTCGCACGCGGCCAGCGCCTTCTTCGCCTCGCCGTTCGACGAGGCCGCGGTGCTGGTCGTCGACGGCGTCGGCGAGTGGGCCACCGCCTCCGTCGGGCGCGGCCGGCGCGGCGCGGACGGCGGCTGGGAGCTGACGCTCGACGCGGAGATGCGCTACCCGCACTCGCTGGGCCTGCTCTACTCCGCGTTCACCGCCTATCTGGGCTTCGAGGTCAACGAGGGCGAATACAAGGTCATGGGCCTGGCGCCCTACGGCCGGCCGCGCTTCGCCGACGAAATCCGCGCCATGCTGAAGCCGTTCGGCGACGGCTCGTTTCGTCTGGACCTGGACTGGTTCGCTTTCCACCGCGATCCCGCGCGCGCGTTCGCCGCGCGCTTTGAAAGCGCCTTCGGCCCCGCGCGCGCGCCCGACGCGGGCGACCCGGCCCAGGACGCGCGCCTGTGCGACGTGGCGGCGAGCGTTCAGCTGGTCTGCGAGGAGCTGGTGCTGGCCATGGCCCGTGAGGCCGCGCGGCGCACGGGCTCCAAGAACCTCTGCCTGGCGGGGGGCGTGGCGCTGAACGCGACGGCCAACGGGCGGCTCTTGCGCGAGGGCCCCTTCGCGCGCGTCTTCATCCAGCCCGCGGCCGGCGACGCGGGCGGAGCGCTGGGCGCCGCGCTGTTCGCCGCGCACGCGCTGGGCCGGCCGCCGCGCTGGGAGATGACGCGCGCGGACCTGGGTCCCGAGTATTCGACCGCCGAGGCCGCGGCGGCGCTGACGCGCGCGGGACTGCCTTTCGAGGAATTGCACGATGACGCCGCTCTGAGCGGCCGCGTGGCGCAGTTGCTGGCCGCGGGCCGCGTGGTGGGCTGGCACCAGGGCCGCTCGGAGTGGGGGCCGCGCGCCTTGGGCGGACGCTCCATCCTGGCCGACCCGCGCGCGGCGGAGATGAAGCGCGCGCTCAACGAGAAGATCAAGTTCCGGGAGCTCTTCCGGCCGTTCGCGCCGTCCGTCGCGGCGGAGTCTCTGGGGGAGTGGTTCGACGTGGGCCCCGGTCCGACGCCTCAGCCCTACCGCTTCATGCTGGCCACGGTACCCGTGAAGGCGGAACGCCGCGCGGGCCTGGGCGCGGTCGCGCACGTGGACGGCTCGGCGCGCGTGCAGTCCGTGGAGAAGGCGCTCAGCCCGCTTTACCACCGGCTGATCTCGGATTTCGGCGCCTTGACGGGAACGCCGTCGGTGGTCAATACTTCGTTCAATCTGAAAGGGGAAGCCATGGTCGAGACGCCGGACGACGCCGTCGCCACGTTCCTGGCCAGCGGGATGGACGCGCTGGCGGTGGGGCGGCTGCTCGTGACGAAGCGTCCCGACGGTCCGCTTCCCGGGAGGAAACCATGGGCCGCGTCCGCGACGCCGTCCGACGGCTGGGGGTGGTAGGCGGCCTGCTGCGCTTTCTTTGGCGCGAGCGGTTGTGGTGGATGATCCCCATGCTGCTTGCGCTGGCGGCCGTGGCCGCGCTGATCGTGCTGGGCTCCAACCCCGCGGTGGCGCCTTTCGTCTACACGTTGTTCTGAGGGAGCGTGGGCAAAGGAAGATTGGAGGCGTTCAGCGACGGCGTGATCGCGATCATCATCACGATCATGGTGCTGGACTTAAAACCCCCGCGGGGCGCGGACTGGGCGTCGTTGACGCCTCAGCTGTCGGACTTCATTTCTTATGTGATCAGCTTCGTCTACGTCGGCATCTACTGGAACAACCACCACCACATGTTCCACGCCGCCAAGAAGGTGAACGGCGCCGTGCTGTGGGCCAACCTCCATCTGTTGTTCTGGCTGTCCTTGGTTCCGTTCGTGACGGCGTGGGCGGGCCGCACGTCTTTCGCGGGCGGGCCGACGGCGGCGTATGCCGCGGTCCTGCTGATGGCGGCCGTCGCCTATTACATCCTGTCGCGCGCGTTGATCCGTCTCCACGGCCGGCAGTCCGCGCTCGCGGTGGCCATCGGCGGGGATTTCAAGGGGCTGCTGTCCGTGGCGCTTTATATCGCCGCGATCGCGCTGGCTTTTTTAAGCGCGCGCCTGTCCTTGTGCGTGCTGCTCGCCGTGGCGCTGATGTGGCTGGTGCCCGACACGCGCATCGAGAGGGTCCTGAACGCGGCGGAGGAAGCCTGACGGCGGCCGTATTCGGACAAGCCGTCGCTGCGGACGGAGAACTTCCCGCAGCCGAAGCCTGGGGACATGGAACTTTTTGCCCTCCTCGATCGTATGTAGGGGTGCCGCGGCGAATGGATGCCGGGCCGGGAGAGGGTTGTGATACAATACCAACACGGAAATCAGGAACTGTTTCCCTTCGACGACATGCCTGTGCTAACTCAGCCGCGTCCTCGAAAAAATATTTCCGAAGGCTCCACCGTGCTTGCACCGACGATCATGGAGTTCTTCGCGGGCATCGGGCTGGTTCGTTATGCTTTCGAAAAGGAAGGTTGGTCCGTCAAGTTCGCCAACGACATCGACCCCGCGAAGCATAAAATATACGAGCTGAATTTTTCCGGCGACGATTTCATCTGTGACGATATCCATCGCTTGCAGCCGTCATGCCTCCCCGCGGTCACACTGGCCACTTCCTCCTTCCCCTGCACCGATGTTTCTTTGGCCGGGGCTCGCAAAGGTCTGAAAGGCGAACAATCGGGCGCTGTGCTCCCGTTCCTCAGCCTCATGAAGCGCATGGGCGAGCGCAGGCCGCCGCTGGTCCTCCTGGAAAACGTCCTCGGACTTCTTTCCTCCCATGACGGCGGCGATTTCAGGTTCATCATCCAGCAGCTCAATTCGATCGGCTATGATTGCGACGCCGTCGTGGTTAACGCGGTCCACTTCATACCGCAAAGCAGGCCGCGCCTCTTTATATTCGGAGTCCGACGCGACATCCCAAGCCCTTATCCGGCCTCTGCGCTCATATCGATCGTTCCCAAGGATGAGGCTCGTCCTGCCGCCCTGCTGGAAGCGATCCGTAAAAATAGCGATCTCAAGTGGCGGTTTCACTGCGAATTACAGCAACTCCCCGCGCCCACGAGCGATCTGACCGCGTTCCTGGAACAAGGTCTCGACGATTCGGTCTGGTGGGATGAAGCTCGAACCTCCCGGTTCATCCAACAGCTCAGCCCTCTGCATTCCAACGTCGTGGGCGCTCTTCAAAACAAGAGCCGTTATTCCTACGGCACCGCATACCGAAGAATGCGCCCTCATGGCATCCGCATGGAGACACGATTCGACGGCGTCGCCGGCTGTCTGCGCACTCCTCGCGGAGGCAGCAGCCGGCAAGTCGTTGTGCGGTGCGGCCGCGGATCGGTTAAAGTGCGGTTCATGACTCCTCGAGAATATGCCCGCCTGCAAGGTGTGGACGAAGGCTATGACGTCGGGGATTCGGCGGGCGCGGCGCTGTTCGGCTTTGGCGACGCGGTCTGTGTTCCGGCGGTGAGATGGGTCGCGAGAAATTACGCCAACCCATTCGTCGCTGTGGTGAAATCGTGACTTCTTCCGATTTGCCCGAAGAAGTCGCCGCGATTCGCGGATCGATTTCTAAATTTCTGGATCAAAAAGATGACGACGGCAGAAAGATCGGCAACTCCAATTTCGGAGTGTATGCCTTCTACGATTACGACAGAGAACCGATATACGTCGGGCAGACCAAGGAGCAGCTCCGCGTTCGCATCCTGCGGCATCTGACCAACCAGCGCACGGATGCCGTCGCGATGAACGTCTTGGATCCGTTCGAAGTGGCGGAAATCGAGGTCTGGCCCATATATCCGACCAAGAGTGAACGAGCGGTTATCGGAGAAATTCTGGACCGCGCGGAATACACGGTCTTTGAGAAGGTCCTGCGAGAATCCGCCTTGAAAGCGGTTCTAAACGAAAAAGACATTCCCAAGAAGACGAAGACCACGCTTCCGCGCCCGTACCGGGCGCGCATCATTCCTGACGAAGTCTACGCGCTGAGGAAGCACCCTGACATCCGAATTGCGCGGCGCGCAAGCACCATCGCCGCGTTGGCGCGCGTGATCAGCGAGCGAGACGTTTCCAAAGGTCTGCGCCGCACGCTGCTCACCCAAGCGCGCCGCTTGGAGAGCCTGGCCAGGATTCGCTTGGACCAAATAACCGGGGATGCTCCGGTCGAAAATCCCGGCAAAGATGCCGCGTAAAGACCGGCGATTAAGCGACGTTCCTCGCGCGGTCTAGTCTTCGTGCCCGGCGAAAGGCTTTTGGACCAGCTTGCCGCCTTCCTTGGACAGCGCCTCGACCTTGGTCTTGGCGTCCTCCAGGCGCTTGGACAAGTCCTTGGCCAAGGTGACGCCCTGCTCGAAGAGTTCGAGGGAATCCTCCAAGCCCTTGTCGCCGGCCTCCAGCTCGCGCACCAGGTCCTCCAGGGTCTGGAGGGATTTCTCGAACGGCTCGGGCTTGTCGGATTTCGCTTTCGTCATGAGGTGACCTCGCAGGAGAGCTCGCCTTCGTGGAGACGGACGCGGATGTCGTCGCCCGTCTTCACTTGGCCGGCCTTCGTGATGATTTTCCCGTCGCGGGTGGCGATCGCGTAGCCGCGGCCCAGGACCTTCAGCGGGCTGATCGCGTCCAGCCGGCCGGCGGTCGCGCCCAGGCGCAGGCCCAGGCGCTCCAAGAGGCGGCGCGCGCCTTCCGGCAGGCGGGCGGAGAGCTCATCGACGCGCTGGGCGCGCTGCTCCCACAAACGCCGCGGGTCCTGCAGGAGCGGGTGGGCGGCCGCGTAGGCCAGGCGGCGGCCCAGCGCTTCCAGGCGGTCGCGCAGGTTCTGGGCCATCGCGTCGGCGTGCTCGAAGACGCGGTCGCGCAGGGCGGCTTTTTCGGTCACGACCAGTTCCGCGGCGGCCGAGGGCGTGGGCGCGCGCAGGTCGGCCACGAAGTCGGCGATGGTCCAGTCCGTCTCGTGGCCCACGCAGGACACCACGGGGATGCGCGACGCCGCGATGGCGCGCGCCACGGGCTCCTCGTTGAAGGCCCACAGGTCCTCGATGGAGCCGCCGCCGCGGCCGACCAGCAGGACGTCGGTGTCGGGCGATAGTTCATTGAAGCCGCGCACGGCCTCGGCGATCTCCTCGGCCGCGCCCGGGCCCTGCACCTTCACCGGCCAGACGCGGATGTCCAGGCCCGGCCAGCGGCGCGAGAGGACGTTGATGATGTCGCGCACCGCGGCCCCTTGGCCGGAGGTGACCACGCCGACGCTGTCCGGGTAGGGCGGCAGGGGCTTCTTGCGCGCCTCGTCGAAGAGGCCCTCGGACTGGAGCTTGGCCTTGAGCTGCTCGAGCGCCAGCTGGAGCGCGCCCTTGTCGCGCGGCTCCGCGGCCTGGATCACGAGCTGGAGCTCCCCGCGCGGCTCGTAGGACGTCACGCGCCCGCGCACCAGGACCTTCAGTCCGTCCTGGAACTTGAACTTCACGCCGAACGACGCGCCCTTGAACAGCACCGCGCGCACCTGCGCCTTGTCGTCCTTGAGCGTCAGGTAGGTGTGCCCCGACGGGTAGGCCTTGCAGTTGGAAATCTCGCCTTCGACCCAGAGCTCCGCGAACGAAGCCTCCAGAAGCTCGTGGACCTGGGCGTTGAGTTCCGCGACCGTGAACACGCGCGCCGTTCGGTCCACCGCGCTACTCCGTTTTTGGATGCAGCACGTAGGCCAGCGCCGAGGACGCGAGCAACCAGCCGAACAGGAAGCGGATCAGCCCGATGTCCGCGCCCGCGCCGGGACCGGCCGCCCAGGCGATGAGCGCCGCCGTCATCGCCGCCCCGACCTTCTCCGCGAGCGAGCGCGGCCCCAGCTGGCGCATCAAGGACGCCGTCAGCAGGCCCGCGACCAGTCCGCCTATAATATCGGCTCCCGCGACCATCCAAAGAATGCCGCCCGCGATCAGTCCGCCCGCCAAAACGCGCATAGCGTGATAATACAAAACACTCGCCGCGCCCATGCGTGGCTTTGCCGAACCTGCATCGACGCGACTATCACCGGTGCCACTGATTATCGTTAGCGCCGCACCGGATTCGCGCGGTACCGCACCACTTAGACGCTACTTCTTGGCGCGCAAAACGTTCAGCCGCTCGGAAATGCGCTTCTCGTCGCCTTGGTCCGTCGGCTCGTAGAAGCGCTTGGGGTCGGGCATGTAGTCCTGCGCGACCCAGTGGCCGGGAAAATCGTGGGCGTACTTGTAGCCCTGGCCGTGGCCGCGCTCCTGGGCGTCCATGTTCGCGTCGCGCAGGGGCAGGGGGACCTCGCGCGCGGGGCCGGAGCGGACTTCGCTGAGCGCGGCGTCGACGGCCAGGTAGGCGGCGTTGGACTTCGGCGCGCAGGCCACGAACAGCGCGGCTTGGCTGAGCGGGATGCGCGCCTCGGGCATGCCCAGGACCTCGGCGGCGTGGAAGGCGGCTTGGGCCACCAGCAAGGCCCGGAAGTCCGCGTTGCCCACGTCCTCGGCCGCGCAGATCAGGATGCGGCGGGCGATGAAGCGCGGGTCCTCGCCGGCCTCCAGCATCTTGGCCATCCAATAGACGGCCGCGTCGGGATCGGAGCCGCGCATGGATTTGATGAAGGCGGAGATGTGGTCGTAGTGGTCGTCGGATTTCTTGTCGTAGCGGATCTGGCGCTTCTGAATGGACTCCTCGGCGACGGCCAACGTGACGCGGCGGCCGCCGTCGCCGTCCGCGGCGGTGGTCAGCGCGGCGATCTCCAGGGCGTTGAGCAGGCGGCGCGCGTCGCCGCCCGCGTGGCGGATCAGGTGCGCCTTGGCCTCCGGAGACAGGGAGACCTTCAGCGCGGCCACGCCGCGCTCCGCGTCCGCGCAGGCCTTGTCCAGGATCTTCGCCAGTTCCTCCTCCGGGATGGGCAGGAACTCGAAGGCGGTCACGCGCGAGCGCAGGGCGGCGTTGACGTAGAAGCCGGGGTTCTCCGTGGTCAGGCCGATGAGCAGGACGTCGCCGCGCTCCACGGAGGGCAGGAGCGCGTCCTGCTGGGTCTTATTAAAATGATGGATCTCGTCGACCAGCAGCAAGGTGCGCCGGCCCAGGCTCTGCGCCGCGTAGCGCGCCGCCTCCACGGCCTTGCGGATGTCGGCCACGCCCGCGGTGACCGCGTTGAGCTCCACGACCTCCGCGTTGGACCGCGCGGCGATGTGGCGCGCCAGCGCGGTCTTGCCGCAGCCCGGCGGGCCGAAGAAAAGCGCGGAGGCGAACTTGCCGCTCTCCACCAGGCGGCGCAGGAGCTTGCCGGGTCCCAGCAGGGCCTGCTGGCCGGAAAACTCGTCGAGCGCGCGCGGCGCCATGCGCGCGGCCAGCGGGGCCGCGGAGCCGGCGGCGAACAGCTCGCTCACGCGGCGGCCGCGGCCAGGGCGTCGCGCAAGGTCTGCGCGAACTGCTCGGCGCGCCCCTCCACCAGGCGGCGCAACGTCTCCGCGGCGGCGCGCTCGCGGTCCAGGTCCGCGGCCAGCGACAGCGCGACCAGCAGCGCCAGCTTGGAGGTGTCGGCCACGCTCTTGTTCTGGTTCTGCAGTTCGGCCAGCCGCTCGCCGACCCGCTGGGCCAGCATGTTGATCTCGATGGGGGTCAGACCCTCCATCTCCACCACCAGCCGCCGCGAGCCGATCTGGACCTCGACTTTCTCGTTCACGCGCGGCCCCGCCGCGCGTGAATTTCCTTCATCAACAAAGACCTCACGCGATCTTCTCTAACTTTTCGGAGAGCTTCGCCAGGCGCGACTTGATCCGCTCGTGGCGGCCGAGCGCCAGCTTGGCCTCGCGCAGCTCGTCCTTGGCGCGCTTGTGCTCGTCTTCCATCCGCGCCAGGCGCGCGCGCAGGGCGCGGTTGTCGGACGCGGCCTGGCGCAGGGCGTCGGCGGACTGCTTGACCAGAGCCTCCAATTGCTTGAGGCCTTGAAGCGAGGCGTTGATCATGGGCCTAGCCCCGCAGGACCGCGCCCAGCCGCGCGCCCAAAGCCGCGACGATTTTCTCGACGAAGCCGGCGACCTCGGCGTCGGTCAGGGTGCGGTCGGCCCGGCCGAAGGTGAGGCGCACGGCCAGGCTCTTCTTGCCGTCGGGGATGTTCTTGCCTTCATAGACGTCGAAGAGCAGCACGCCCTGAAGTTCGGCGAGCTTGCAGCCGTGCACCGCGGCCTCCACCTCGGCGTAGGTGCGCGCCTTGTCGAGCACGAGGGCCAGGTCGCGGCGGGAGACCGGCAGCCGGGAAAAATCATTGAATCGCGCGGCGGCCGCGGGGCGCGCGGCCAGGCGGTCCAGGTTGACCTCGAAGAGCACCGCGCCCTCGCGCTCCAGGTCGAAGGCGCGCGCCGCGCGCGGGTGCAGCCAGCCCACCGTGGCGACCGGCGCGCCGTCCAGCAGCGCGCGCAGGGCGTTGACGGGATGAAAAAGCGGATCGCAGACCCAGCGCCCGGCGGCGCCCTCTCCGGGCTTGGCCCAGGTCAGCGCGCCGCCGGCCAGAAGCTCCTCGACCGCGGCCTTCGCGTCGGCAAAGCCCGCCCGCGGCGCGCGCGCGGACTGCCAGCGCGCGTCCAGCACCGGACCCAGGAGCAGCCCCGCGACGCGCCAGCCTTCGACCAGCGCTCCGTCTTTTTGAGAATAGGCTTTCCCGACTTCAAACAGGCGCACCGCGTCGACGCCGCGGCTGAGGTTGTAGGCGGCGTTCTTGAGCAAGCCCGGCAGCAAGGTCGGCCGCATCACGGCCCAGTCCTCCGACAGCGGCTTGGCCACGCGCGGCAGGCCCTCGGCCGGCAGCCGCGCGGCGGCCAGCGTCTTCTCGGAGAGCATGTCGTAGTTGCAGGCCTCGGCGTAGCCGAGCGCCGCCAGCCGCGCGCGCACGCGGCGCGAGGTCTTCTCGACCGGCGTCAGCGTCGCCGCGCGCGGCGCCAGCGCGCCCAGGCGGTAGGGGATGCGCTCGTAGCCCAGGAAGCGGCCGATCTCCTCGGCCAGGTCGTTGGCCGTGGCCAGGTCGCGGCGCCAGGACGGAGCGCGGAAAACCAGCGCGTCGCCCTCGGCCTTGAACTCGGCGGCGATGGCGCGCAGGACGCGGTTGATTTCATCGGCGGAAAACGTCGCGCCTAAAATAGCGTTCAGCCGTGCGGCCGTGGCGCGGATTTCAGAATTGGGCGAGGTTGGCGCGCCGACGACGGCGGCCGCGCCCGCTCGACCGCCCGCGGTTTCCACGATGAGCGCCGCCGCGCGCGCGGAGGCGGGTGCCGCGCCCGCGGGGTCCACGCCGCGCTCGAAGCGATAGGAGGAATCCGAGCGCAGGTGCGTCTTCTGAGACGAACGGCGGACCTCGGAGGCGAGGAAGCAGGCGCTCTCCAGCACCACGCGCGTGGTCGACTCCGTGACGGCGGTCTGCGTGCCGCCCATGACGCCGGCGAGTGCCACGACCTTGCGTTCGTCGGCGATGACGAGAAGGCCTTCGGGCAGATCGTACGTCTTATGGTCCAGGGCCAGCAGCTTCTCGCCCGCGCGCGAGCGGCGCACGATCAGCGTGCCGCCTTCGAGCTTGTCCGCGTCGAAGGCGTGCAGGGGCTGACCGGCGTCATGAAGGATCAGATTAGTGACGTCGACCACGCCGTTGATCGGGCGCAGACCGACGGCCTCAAGCCGCCGGCGCGCGGAGTCGGAAGACGGGCCGACCTTGACGCCCTCGATCAGGCGTGCCGAGTAGTACGGGCACGCCGCGGCGTCCTCCACGCGGACGGGGAACGTCCCGCCCGTCGGCTCCTCGCGCGGGAGCTCCAGAGGCTTCAAGCTCTTGCCCAGCGCCGCCGCCAGCTCGCGCGCCAGGCCGCGGTGCGACAGGCAGTCCGGGCGGTTCGAGGTGATCTCCACTTCCAGGACGTCGTCGGCGGGTCCCAATTGAGAACCCACGTCGGAGCCGAGCGTCGGGCCCTCGCCCAATACCCAGATGCCGTCGTTGTCCTTGGGCAGCCCCAGCTCGGCGCGCGAGCAGATCATGCCTTGGCTTTCCACGCCGCGCAGCTTGCGGCCCTCGATCTTGAAATTCCCCGGCAGAACCGCGCCGATGCGCGCGAACGCGATGGTCTGCCCCGCGGCCACGTTCGGCGCGCCGCAGACCACGTTCCACTTCTGCGCGCCGTCGTCGACCACGCACACCGCCAATTTGTCCGCGTTGGGATGCTTGTCCTTGGCCAGCACCTTGCCCACGACCACGCCGCTGAACTGCGGCCCCAGGCGCTGCACGCCCGCGACCTCGAAGCCGATCTTGAGCAGCGCCGCCGACAGGTCGGCCGCGCCCCCGTCGAAGTCGAGATGGGCTTTAAGCCAGTTAGACGAGATCTTCATCGAATTGATTGAGGAAGCGCAGGTCGTTGACGTAAAAATCGCGGATGTCGGGCACCCCGTGCAGGAGCATGGCCACGCGCTCCACGCCGATGCCGAAGGCGAAGCCGGACCACTTCTCCGGATCCCAGCCGACGTTGCTCAGGACCTTCGGATTCACCACGCCCGCGCCCAGCAGCTCGATCCAGCCGGTGTGCTTGCACGACGCGCAGCCGGCGCCGGAGCAGAAGAAGCATTTCGCGTCGACCTCGGTCGACGGCTCGGTGAACGGGAAATAGGAGGGGCGAAAACGCGTCTTCGTGCCTTGGCCCAGCAGGCTTTCCAGGAACGTCTGCAGGTGGCCCTTGAGGTCGGCGAAGCCGACGCGTTCATCGACGACCAGGCCCTCGACCTGGTGGAAGACCGCGGAGTGCGTCGCGTCGATCTGCTCGTGGCGGAAGACGCGGCCCGGGCAGACGATGCGGATGGGCGGCTGCTGGGCTTCCATGGCGCGGATCTGCACGGTGGACGTGTGCGTGCGCAGCAGCAGCGGCAGGCCGCTCAGGTAGAAGGTGTCGTGGCTGTCGCGCGCGGGGTGGTCGTCGGGGATGTTCAGCGCGGAAAAATTGTGGCGCTCGTCCTCGGCGAACGGGCCCTCGGCCCACGAGTAGCCCATGCGCTGGAAAATGTCCGCGATCGCGTGCAAGGTCGTCGTCAGCGGGTGGAGGCGGCCGCGCGGCGGCCGCAGGGACGGCAAGGTCAGGTCGACGGCGTCTTTCAGCAGCGCCGCCCCGTCCGCGTCGCTCTCCAGCGCGGCGTGACGAAGCGCGAATTTCCGTTCGATGGACGCCTTGAGCTCCTGCGCCCGGGGGCCCAGCTCCCGGCGGTCCTCAAGGCTCAGGTTCTTGAGGTCCTTCAGGAGCAGCGTCAGCGCGCTGCTGCGGCCCAAAAATTCGACGCGGCGTCCCTCGAGGTCTTCGAGGGACGCCGCGGTCGCGATCAGGTCCACGCCGTCGGCGCGGAGGCTCGACTCGACGCGCGCGCAGGCCTGCTGCCAGGCGTCGCGCGTCGTCGTCGGCTCCATGGCCGGCGTCTTAGGCGGCGGAGCCGGAGGCCAGCGTGACCAGCTTCTTGAACGACGCGCCGTCGCGCGCGGCCAGCTCGGAGAGCATCTTGCGGTTGAGCGTGATGCCCGCCTTCTTCAGGCCGTTCATGAAGCGACCGTAGGTCGTGTCGTTGATGCGGCAGGCGGCGTTGATGCGCTCGATCCACAGGGAGCGGAAGTCGTCCTTCTTTTCCTTGCGGCCCTTGTAGGCCTCGTTGAGCGAAGCCTCGACCTGCTGCTTGACCATCCGCCAGCGCGAGCGCTTGGCGGAGTAGTTGCCCTTGGCGAGCTTGAAATACTTCTTCTTGTGGGCGCGGGTGGTGACGCCGGATTTGATTCTCATGGCTGGCCTCTAGGCGTAAGGAAGAAACCGGCGCATCGTCTTGGCGTCGGTGTTGTTCAGGGTGGAGCTGCCGCGCAGGAAGCGGCGGCGCTTGCCGCCCAGCGGGGCCATCAAATGGCGCTGGCCGGGGTGTTCGTGCTTGAACTTGCCGGCGGCGTTGGTGCGAAAGCGCTTCTTGGCGCCGGAGTGCGACTTCATCTTGGGCATGACTTCCTCTACTCGCGCGTCTGTTAGTGCGGCTTGGGAATCAACGTCATCACGAGGCGGTTGCGGTCAGGCATCGGCGCCTGCTCGACGACCGCCTTTGCGGCCAGCTTCTCCTGCAGCGACATCAGCAGCTTGAAGCCCAAATCACGGTGCTGCATCTCCCGGCCGCGGAAGACCACCGTGATGCGCACCTTGTCGTGCGCGTCGATGAACTCCTCGATCTGCCGGACCTTCACGTCCAAATCGTGCGCGCCGATGTTCGGGCGGAACCGCAGTTCCTTCAGAAGACCGGCCTTCTGCTTCTTGCGCGCCTCGCGCTCCTTCTTCTCCTGATCGTATTTGTACTTCGAGTAAGCCAGAATCTTGCAGACCGGCGGATTGGCGCTGGCGGCGATCTCCACCAAGTCCAACCCGCGCTGACGGGCGATGCCCAAGGCCTCGCTGACGGGACGAACGCCGATCTGGCTGCCGTCGGAGTCGATCACGCGGACCATGGAGGCCCGGATCGCCTGATTGACGCGGGTGTAATCGCGCGTTTCGCGCGGGGGATATCGATTGTTGATCGCCACTGAGCTCCTAAATTTACGGTCGCGACAGCGAAAGTCTATGGTAGCAATTGACGGCGGGGGCGTCAATTGTTCTCTCTTTGTTGGGCCGCGCGTTCGAGCCATCCGGCTACACTTAAAAGGTCGGCCGCCGTTGCGGCAGGAGCATCGAGATGAACATCGCGGGTTTCACCGGCACCAGTTTGGACGCGGGCCGGCAGATCGTCATGGGCGGAGGCACCGTTCAGGAAATACTCCTCCTTGGCAGCTTCGTCGTGTTCGGCGTCGTTCTTTTTTCTTGCGCCCTTGGCCTCTGCTCGCGCAGTCGCGCTCACCCCAGCGCGGCGCGCTACACGTCGCCGCGGCGGTGAGCAGGCGCCAGCGCGGCGCGAAAGGCGCGCGCCCCGGCCTCGGGGCCGCCAGGCTGCATCAAAAGAGAACCACCCACCAGCCAGACCGCGTCTTCGCCGAAATCTTCCGCCATGTCGGCGGCGTTGTCCAGGCGCATGCCGCCGCCGGGGGCGGGCCAGGCGGGCGCCAGAGCGCCCAGCGGCGCGCGCGCGCGCGCCGCGATGCCCCGGCACTCCGCGCGCGTGAAGGCGAAGCGGCCGCCGGCGTTCGGAAAAACGGAGACGTCCGCCCCGATCAGGCGCGTCAGAGTCCCTAAGTAGAGAGAGGTCTCCATGCCGTGCGAGCGGTCGGCGTAGAACGCGCCGGAAAACGCGGGATGCGCCATGTAGACGGCCGGGTGCTTGGCCGACAAGCGGCGGACCTCGTCGAGGCCGACGATCGCCGGGCAGACCAGCACGCCACGCAAGCCCAGCTTCAGAACGAACTTCAGCCGCGCCTCCAGCTCCTGCTGGGGCCCGGACAGGTGCGGCAGATACAGGCACAGGCGCTTGGCGCGCGCGTTCTCGGCCAACACCGCGTCCGCGATCCTGGCCACGCGCTCCTTGAATGAGGCGAAGTCCGCGTCGACGATGTTCTGGTCGTCCTTGGCGATGTCGCCGCCGCCGCGCGCGAACGCGGCCGCCGTCGCGGCCAGCTCCGCGGGCGAAGAGCCCATGGGCTTGAGCGCGGTCGCCAGCAGCGGCCGGCCCTCGACGCCCAGCATTTGTCTCAACCCCGGCACGCCGAAGCTGGGGCCGGGGTAGGACGCGAGCAGGGCGTCCGGCAGGCGCACGTCCACCAGACGCACGCCCGGCCAGATCGACGCGTTGCCGAAGATCAAATTGAGCAGGGTCCCCAAGCCGCCCGCGGCCAGCGCGGCCGGGAATTCGATCTCCGCGCGCAGGCGCCCGCCGTCGACCGGCGTCACCGCGCCCACGCGGCCGACGATGCCGTCGCGGATGGCGGGCGGCAGGGGGAAGTCGAGCGGCACCTCGACGGTCTCTTCGAAGGCGATCAGGCGCGCGGCGCGCTCGGCCTCGGCCGCGGGGCCGGGAAGCTCGTAGACGGCGGTCAGGCGCTCGTTCACGGGCGGTATGATATCACACGGGCCCACCCGCCCGCGATTTTGCTAACCTCGCCTCGATGCGCCGCCTCCTGGCCCGCTTTGAAGAGAAACTGCCGATCCTGCCCAGTTTCGCGGCGGCGATGTCGTTCTACTTCGTCGTCTCGCTGATCCCGTTTTTGATCGTGGTCTCGCGGCTGGCGGCGTGGCTGTTTTCGGCCAACTTGCTGCCCACGCTGTCGACGCTCCTGCGCGAGGCTCTGCCGCCCGAGAGCCGCCTGCGCGGCGAAGGCCTGGCCGCGGCGGTGCAGGGGGCCGGCGGCGCGGGCCTGGGCCTGGCGGGCACTTTGGCCGCGGTGTGGACCGCGTCGAGCGGCCTCAACGAGATGGCCCGCGCGGTGCACTTCATTTTTTCCGACGAGCGCCATCCGCATCCCGGCGGCTGGATGCGGCGCGTGAAGTCCGTGGGCCTGCTGGGCATCTGGGCCGTCGCCATCGGGGCGGCGGCGCTTCTTCTGGTGCTGATTCCGGTGGCGATCGGCGCGCTCGACCGCTTCGGCGTGGACCCCGTGCTGCCCGCGGCGCTGGGTGCGGCGGTACGCTACCCCGTGGCGTTCGCCCTGCTGTTCGCCGCGTTCGTGCTCACCTACGCCTACATCCCCAAGCCCGAGCATCGCCCGCGCTGGCGCGCCGCCGCCGTCGGCGGCTTCGTCGCGGCGCTCTGCTGGCTGGGCACCTGCTTCATCTTCGCCTACTTCCTGCCGCGCGTCTGGCGCGTGAGCCTGTTTCACGGCGTGCTGAGTTCCGCGCTGGCGACGCTGGTGTGGGCTTACTGCGGCTGTTGGGGCGTCATCGTGGGCGCCTGCTGGGCCGCCGCGCTGCGCGAGTCCTGAGCGCGCGCCGCCAGCCCCGCGCCCCAGACCAGCGCCGAGAGCGCCAGGCCCGGAAACGACGGCTCAAGACCCAGAGGCGTGGCGCCGCCGTTGAGGCGCGCCGCGACGACCCACGCGAGCGACGCGAAAAAACCCGACAGCGACACGGCGACCGCCCAGCGCGGGCCCACGCGCAGGCGCGGCCGGTAGACGCCGAGCATGGGCAGAAGCAAGCCCGGAATCACCGCGCTGCCGATCGCGTACCACAAGTCCACGACGGAGGGCACCAGCCGCGCCAGCACAAACGCCAGCGCCGCGGCGGCGACCAGGCCGGCGCGTACGCGCGCGGGCGCCGCGTCGGCGGAGGCTCCCGGCAGGCGTCCGCCCAGGTCCTGGCCCAGGCTCACGGCCGACAACAGGGTCTTGGCCTGCAGAGCGGCCAGGATCGACGCCGAGATTCCCGCATAGAAAAGTCCGCGCGCCACGTGCGGCATCACGGCGTCGGCCAGGCGCGGGAAGGCGAGAGTCGCGTCGGCGAGGTTGGGCAGGGCCGCGCGCGCGTACAGACCGGCGGTCGTGGTCATCAGGTCGAAAACGGCCCAAAATCCTATCGACATCAAAATGCCCCGCCGCGCGACCGCGGGCGACGCGGCGGCCGCGCAGCGCTGGTGAAACGACGGATCGACCAGGGTCCAGACCGCGATCACCCACCAGCCGGCCGCCTTCCACGGGCTGATGCCGCCCAGCCACGTCAGGTGCCCCGGCGGCAGGCGCGCGGCCAGCGCCGCGGGTCCGCCGACGGCGTGAAACGCGAAGGGTAGGATCAAGGCGAAGCCGCCGAACATCACGACGATCTGCAGGCGGTTGGCCGCCACGTCGGCGCGCAGGCCGGAGCGCCAGACCAGCGCGACGGCCGCGACCGCGGCCGCGGCCGACGCGGCCCAAAGCCCGACGCCCGACAGGCAGGAGGCCAAGGTCCCGGCCATCAGCACCTCGTCGGCCGGGCAGGCCAGCAGGAACACGAGAGCGGCCCCGATAAGCGCCGCGGTCCTTCCGTAGGAAACGTCCAGGTGATCGGCGATGGTGCGTCCCGGCTCCAGGCGCACGCGCTCGGCCAGCCACAAGGCGTAAATGGCGGCGAAAAGATAATAAGGCAGCGCCTGCGTGGTCCAGTTGGCCAGGCCCGAGGACCAGGTGAACTCGCCCACGCCCAGCACCCCGCCGTAGAACGTGGGCACGAGCGTGGCCACGAACTGCGGCAAGGTCAGCGCGCGCGAGGCCAGCACGTAATCGTCAAGCCCGCCCCCGGCGCGGCGCGCGCGCGCGCCCAGAGCCAGCGCCGCGGCCAGGAAAGCGACGACGATCAGCAGGTCGATCACGCTCGGCCGTTTAGCGCAGCGACTTCGCGATCTCGGCCATCAGGTCGCGCGACACGTCGGACATCATCACGTAGTGCCTTGCTCCCACGCGCCACTGCATGACCTTGCCCGCCGTCGACGCGCGCAGGGGGCCGGGCAGGGCCTCGCGACCCGCGGGAATGGCCGCGTTTTTCGGGAGACGTACGGGGCGGTCGGTCTGGAACACCGACAGCACGGTCAGACCGTCGGTGTAGCGGGCGTGGCGCACGGGGCTCTTGCGCACGAGGAATACGTCGGCGCTTTCAAAAATGAAGCCGCCCGGGAGTTTGTCGGGAAACGTCGTGCCGCTGCGCGCGCGCAATTGGTCGAGCGTCAGGAAGCGCGGCGCGAGCGCGCGGGCGTGGACCACGGAGCCGGCGCTCGTCGAATCCTCGACGTGGAACAGTTCTTCTGATTGCGCTTGGCGCGGCGAGATCGAGAGGAACTGGGCTTCGCTGGCGAACGGGCGTCCGGGCAGCCAGCGCTTGAGGCGCAGGACGATCTTCGTGTCGCGGTCGATCCACAGCGTCTGCCGGGCCTTGCCCGCGGCTTTCGGAGCGAAGCTCAGACGCCACGTCGCGCGTCCGGCCACCGTTTCGCCGGTGCTCACGGACAGGTCGTAGTTCGACAGCAAGGTCGCGCGTTCCAGTTCCGGCGCCAGAACCTTGTCGCCGGAGCCGACGGCGTCTCCGACGATGGTGCGTCCGGACTTGATCAGGCGCACGCTCTCCTGGTCGCCGTCGCTGATCAGCACGCGCGAGGCGGCTCCGTCCGGAGTCAGGAACTCGCGGCGGATTTGGTCCGGAGGACGGACGTAGACGCGCATCTCCTCGGCGCGCGAGCGCAGGCGGCCGTCGGCGGCTCGTCCGTACCACTGCGTGACGATCACGCGTCCTTGGTAGGGGACCGACGGCGCGGCCAGGGCCGCGTCGAGGAGCGTTTCCGGCTCCGGCAGCGCCCGGGCGGGCGCGGGAGCCAACGCGGCGGCCAGCAGAAGGGACAGCAGGCGGCTACTCCGTCGTCCCGTCCGCGGCGTCCGCGTAGGTCAAAGTCAGCGGATCGGAGTAGGACGAGGCGACCAGGTTGGGTTCGGGCACCAGGGCCTCGGCGCTGTAGCGCTCGTGCGCGGCGAGCAGGGGCTCCAGCGGCAGGTCGCCCGCGGGTGAAAGCGAGCGCGACCAGACGGAGAACGCCAGCGCCGCGGCCGCGACCGCACCGACGGGCACCCAGAACGCGGGATTCATGAAGGCGGCCGTCCAGGGGCGCGCGCCCACGTAGCGATGCTCCAAGTTCAGGGCCAAGTCGGCGGGCAAGGTGCGGCGGGGCGCCGCGGCGAGCAGGCGCTTGACGTGGCGCAGGGACTCCAGCTCCCGCCGGCACGCGCCGCAGTCGTCCAGGTGCGCCTGGGCGCGCGCGCGCGCCGCGCCGGAAAGCGCGCCGTCCAAGAAGGCCGAAATCTCTTCGCCGACGATATGTTCTTTCATGACGCCACGCCCCCGCGCTTTTCCAGCGCTTCGTACTCCCGCCTCAACAGCAGGCGGCCCTGGTGTATCCGCGACCGCACCGTGCCCACCGGCACGTCCGCCACCTGGGCGATCTCTTCATACGAAAGGCCTTCGATGTCGCACAGCACCACCGCCGCCTTGAACAAAGGCGGAACCCGTTCCAGCGCCTTCTGCAGAAGGTCCAGGCTTTCCCGCCGCGCCAGTTCGTCGTGCGCGGCGACCGCGTCTTCCGGCAGAATATCCGCCCAGCCCGCGTCCTCGACCGGCGACGGCGCGTCCAGCGACACCGTGCGGCTGTGCGAATGCCGCCGCATGCCGTCCAGGAAGACGTTGTGCAGTATGCGCAGGAGCCAAGAGTCGAAGGGCCGGGACGCGTCATACGCCCCGGCGTGCTCGAAGGCCCGCGCGAACGATTCCTGCACTAGATCCCTCGCATCCTGTTCGTTGCCGGACAACCGGTAGGCGAAGTTGTAGGCCTTATCGCCCGCCTGCGCGATCAGTCCGGCGAACGTCTGAGCGTCCATCTTCTCCACCTTTATTACGCGCGGCGGGGCGGTTGGTTCGGACCTTTCCGGCCGCCGGCGTCGGCGCTCAAGCGCCGCCGCGCGCGCGCGCGCCGCCGGGCGAGGTCGATCAGGTTGGAGAGGAGGCGCGGCGTGGGCAGGCCGGACTCGCGCCACAGGCGCGGATACATGCTGGCGGGAGTGAAGCCGGGCAAGGTGTTGGGCTCGTTGAGGTAGACCGCGCCGGTGCGCCGATGCACGAAGAAATCCACGCGCGCCAGGCCGTAGAGGTCCAGCGCGCGGAACGCGGCCAGCGCGACTTCGCGCACCCGCGCGGCGGTCTTCGCGGGCAGGGGCGCGGGCACGATCAGGCGCGCGCCGTCCGGGTCCAGGTATTTCGCGCGGTAATCGTAGAACTCCGCGTTGGGCGCGATCTCGCCCACGATCGAGGCCTTGAGCGCCAGCCGGTCGCCGGAGGGCGCCCACGGATCGCCGAGAACGGCGGTCTCGATCTCGCGCGCGGGGATGCCTTTTTCCACGAGAGCCTTGTCGTCGTAGCGCAGGGCTTCGCGCAGGGCGGCCGCCACTTCCGCGGGGGATTTGACCTTGACGACGCCCACCGAGGAGCCCATGCGCGCGGGCTTGATGAACACCGGGTAGCCGAAGCGCCGCGCGGCGTCCTGCGCCGCCGCCGCGTCGCGCGCGACGGCCCAGGGGACCTGCGGCAGCCCCGCTTCGGCGCACAGGCGCTTGCTGGCTTCCTTGTCCATGCCCGCCGCCGAGCCCAGCACGCCGCATCCCACGTAGGCCGCGCCGGTCAATTCCAGCATCCCCTGAAGCGTGCCGTCCTCACCCATGGGCCCGTGCAGGACCGGGAACACGCAGTCCTCCGCGCCCAAGGACGAGAACAGCGTCCAGGGGTTGATCGGTCGTGCGCCGCGGCGCAGGCGGCGCACGGCGGCCGGGCGCGCGTGCAGGTCGGCGGGCGTCTCGGCGAGCAAGGCCGCGGGGCGGACCTCCGCCCAGGAGCCGTCGGCGCCGATGTGCACCAGGCGCGTGCGGTAGCGGCGCGCGTCCAGGTTGGCGACGACGCACTGCGCCGAGACCAAAGAGACCAATCGCTCCGAGGAGCGGCCTCCGCACAGTACGACGACGGTCGCGCGGCTCATCGCGGTGGACCTAGCGCGGGGATTCCTGCAGAAGATGCAGGACCTTCTTGACGAACAAATTCTTCTCGAAGGGCTTGAGCAGGACGTCCTTAGCGCCGGCGGCGCGCGCGCGGTCGACGGCCTCGGAATAGCCGGTCAGCACCAGCACCGGGACGCGCTCTCCGTCGGGCAGGCGGCGCAGGCGCGAGAGGACCTCGAAGCCGTCCATGCCGGGCATCATGACGTCGAGGATGACCAGGCTGGGTGCCTCGTCTTTTATTTTTTCCAGCGCCTCGAAACCGGAGCGGGCGCTCGTGATCGACAGGTTGCGGCTGACGCTGGCCAAAAACAGCATCAGCACCTCGACCAGGTCCGCGTTGTCCTCGACGATCAGCACGCTTTTCTTGCGCGCCCCGCCGGAGTCGTCGACGACGGAAGGCGCGGCGTCCGGCGCGCACGTCGGCAGTTCCAGCCGCGCGGTCGTGCCGCTGCCCGCGCCGCGGCTTTCCAGCCAAATGCGGCCGCCCAGGGAGTCGACGATGTCCTTGGACAGCGGCAGGCCCAGGCCCAGACCCGGGTACTCGCGGGTCGGGCCTTGATTGGCGGCGAAAAAGCGTTCGAAGACGTGCGGCAGGAGCTCCGGCGCGACGCCGGGACCGCGGTCGGTCACGGAGAGGAGCGCGCGGCCGCCCGCGCTTTCCAGCGCCACGTCGAGCGCCCCTTCGGCGGGACTGAACTTCGTCGCGTTCGAAAGCATGTTGTCGACCACTTCGGCCAGGCGCTCCGCGTCGGCCAGCACCCACGTCGGGTCTTCGCCCAGCCGCGCGGCCACGTTCAATTTCTTGCGCTTGACGTCCTTGCCCGCGCGCTCCAGACGCTGCGCGACGATCGCGCGCAGATCGGCGGGTTTGAGCAGAAGCGGCTTGCGGCCCTCGTGGACCTCGCGGATGCGCAGGATGTTGTTGAGCGTGCCCAGCAGGCCTTCGGCGCGCTCGACGACGGCGGTCAGAGCCTTTTTCTGCGCGTCGTTGACGTCGCCCAGGCCCCCGTCGCGCAAGGTGTTGGCGTAGCCGATGACGACGGTCAGCGGCGTGCGCAGCTCATGGCTGACGTTGGCGATGAACTCGTTTTTCATCTGGTTGACCTGGCGCAGTTCCATGTTCTGGTTGACCAGGTCCCGGATTTCGACGACGCGGCGCAGGACCTTGCCCAGGTCGGCCTTTTGAATATCGTCGTGCGTCATGTAGTCGATCGCGCCCTTCTTCATCGCGGCCACGGCCACCTGCTCGGTGCCGGAAGTCGTGGTCATCACGACGGCGGTTTTCGGGTGATGCTGACGGATTTTTTCCAAAATATCGAGGCCGTCCGTGGGCGGCAGGCGATAATCGAGGAAGACTAAGTCGAAGGTTTTTGCCTGCAGGCGGCGCAAGGCGTCGTCGCCGTCGCCGGACATGGCGATGTCGAGGTGCGCGCCGGGGATGCGGCTGAGAAGAAGCTTGAGCAGTTCCCGGCTCTCGGCCTGGTCGTCGACGATCAGGATGGAGAAGTCGGAGGCGGGCTCGGGCATCGCGGGGGGATTGTAGCAGACGGACCAGCGATCGTCCAGGGCAAGAAGAAAGACCAATTGCGCGGACGAGGCATACGCAGCGAGACGGATTTCGTTCTGGGGCCATTCAAGCATTGACGACCGACCTCCCTAATAAGTTCCCTTTCCCCTTGTGGTCCGCTCGCTCTCGATCTTCGCCTTCACGGCCTGCCTGGCCTGGTTCTGTTTCGCCCTCGGCAGCGGGGAGGTCGTCTGGCTTCCGGCCTTTTCCTGCGTCCTGGCCGCTTGGTGGGCTGGCTCGGCGCGTCACCCTGGGCGGCTGTGGCGCGAGCGTCCGGCCGTGTGCGTGTTCCTCGCCGGCCTGACGGCCTATTTCTCCACTTTCCATTGGCACGGCGGCGACGACCTGCCGAGCATCCTGCTGCCCTTCGCCGTACTGCGCGGCCACACCTTGGCCTTGGACGGCTACCTTGACTGGTTGAGCGGCCCCAACGCCTGGTACGTCATCGAGGTCGGTGGCCGCCATCTGTCGTTTTATCCCCCCGGAGCCGGCCTCATGGCCCTGCCGCTCTACGTCATTGTCTGGCTGTTCAAGCCGCCCGTCACGGCCGTGCTGCTGCGCGACTTATCGAAGGTCAGCGCCGCGTTGATCACGGCAGGCTCGGCCGCCGCGCTCTGGAAGGCGCTGGAGCGGCGCTGTTCGCGCCGCTGGGCCCTGAGCCTCTGCGCGCTCTACGGTCTGGGCTCCTGGGCCTTCAGCGTGAGCAGCCAGGGCTTGTGGCAGCATGGCCCGGCACAACTGGCGACGGCCTTGGGCTTGTGGGCGCTCTGCGAGACGGGCTGGCGCTGGGACGCGCTGGCGGGCCTGGCCTTGTCGGCCGCGGTGGCGATCCGTCCCGATGGCGTATGGTTCGCCGTAGCGGCATTCGCGGCGCTTCTGCTGCAACGCCGGTCGCGCTTGCCCGGTTTCTGCCTTGGTGCGGCCGTTCCGGCCGTCCTGACCGCCGCCTACTGGCTGCATTACACGGGACGGCTGCGTCCGCCCGATATGGGCATTCAGTCCGCCATGTTCGGCAACTTCCAGCCGCAGGCGTTCTGGGCCCTGCTCGCCAGCCCGACGCGCGGCCTGCTCGTCTTTTTTCCTGCCGCCCTCTTCGGCGCCTGGGGCACCTGGCGCGCGCGCAGGGACGCGCTGCGGCCGCTGATGCTGGCCGCCTGCGCCGCGCAATGGCTGATGCTGTCTTTCTATGACGGCTGGGTGGGGGGCAACACGTTCGGCACGCGCTACTTCGCCGTGACCGCGCTCGTTCTGACCTGGCTGTGCGCCGACGTGGAGGATGAAGTCCGGCGCTCGCCGCGGCGGATCAAGGCCTGGAGGGCCTGCCTGTGCTATTGCGTGGCGCTGCACGCCCTCGGGGCGTATTTGCGCTGGCCGGGCCCGCCCAGCGTGGCCGGGCAGAAGGCCGCGGCCTGGGACTGGAAGCTCTATCCGCCGGTCGCCGCCGTCGAGGGGCTCATTGATACGTCGCGCCGGAAAAGCTATCCTGTTCGTCCCGATGAGTTTCGCGCCCGCCTCCGCGTCCCCGCACCCTGACGTGAAGAAAATCCTGTTCGACGAGGACACCCTGCGCGCCCGCGTGCGTGAACTGGGCGCGCGCATCACCCGCGACTACTCCGGCCGTCGGCTGATGGTCGTCGGCGTGCTCAAGGGCAGCCTGATCTTCATGGCCGACCTTTTGCGCGCGATCGGTCCGGAGGTCGACGTGCACGTGGATTTCGTCGCGGTCTCCTCCTATGCGGGCTCGGCTTCGACAGGGACCATCCGGGTTCTTCTGGACCTGCGCGAGAATCCCGAGGGCCGCGACGTGCTGGTCGTCGAGGACATCGTTGACACGGGCCTGACGCTTTCCTCCTTGACCGAGACCTTGCGCGCGCGCAGGCCCGCCAGCCTGGAAGTCTGCACCTTGCTCGACAAGGTCTCCTGCCGCAAGACGCCGTTCCAGCCCAAGTACAAGGGCTTCGAGATTCCGGACGAGTTCGTCGTCGGCTTCGGCCTGGACTACGACGAGCGCTACCGTCAACTGCCCTACGTTGCGATCCTGAGGACACCCTGAGATGGAAACCAAGAACTTGAAGCAGGCGGCGATGTGGGGTTTCGGCCTTTTGGCGATGCTGATCCTGTTCAACAGCGTTAAGGGCACCGTGCCGTTGGAAAAAGAGATTCCGTATTCGGAGTTCAAGCAACGCCTCGACCAAGGTGTGATCACCGACGTGCGCGTGCGTCCGGACCTGATCCAGGGCTCCTATCGCGACGACAAGGGCCAGCCGCAGAGCTTCCGGACCTTGCCGCTCAACGACCCGAACCTAGTCGGGGAGCTGGAGCAGCACAAGGTCGCCAGCTTCCAGGGCGAGCCCGACCGCTCCTGGATGTCGGGGCTTCTGCTCAATGTCGGCGGCATCCTGCTCTTCTTCGTGCTGTGGTGGTTTTTCGTTATCCGCCAGGTCCAGGTGGGCGGCAAGCAGGCGATGTCGTTCGGCCGTTCCAAGGCGAAGATGGTCGACGACAAGAAGAAAAAGACCGTGTTCGCCGACGTGGCCGGCTGCGACGAATCCAAGGAAGAACTGTCCGAGGTCGTCGAATTCCTGAAGCACCCGGAAAAATTCCAGAAGTTGGGCGGCAAGATGCCGCGCGGCGTCTTGCTCTTCGGACCTCCCGGAACGGGCAAGACGCTGCTGGCGCGCGCCGTCGCCGGCGAGGCGGGCGTGCCGTTCTTCTCCGCCTCGGCCTCGGAGTTCGTGGAGATGTTCGTCGGCGTCGGCGCGTCGCGCGTGCGCGACCTCTTCGAGCAGGCCAAGAAGGCGGCTCCGGCCGTGATCTTCATCGACGAGCTGGACGCCGTGGGCCGGCACCGTTTCGCGGGCATCGGCGGCGGCCACGACGAGCGCGAGCAGACGCTCAATCAGCTGCTCATCGAGCTCGACGGCTTCGAGCAGAACCAGGGCATCATCCTGATCGCGGCCACCAACCGCCCCGACGTGATCGACCCGGCCCTGCTGCGGCCGGGCCGCTTCGACCGTCAGATCGCCGTGCCGATCCCGGACATGAAGGGGCGCGAGGCGATTCTCCGGGTGCATTCGAAGAACGTGAAAATGGCCGCGGACGCGGACCTGGCCATCGTCGCGCGGCGCACGCCGGGGTTCGCCGGCGCGGACCTGGCCAACGTGATCAACGAGGCGGCGCTGATGGCCGCGCGCAAAGGCAAGGAGGGCGTGGAGCTCACCGATTTGGAAGAGGCCATCGAGCGGGTGATGGCCGGCCCGCAGCGGCGGACCAGCCTGATGAGCGAAAAGGAAAAGAAGGTCGTCGCGTATCACGAGTCCGGACACACCTTGGTCGCCAAAATGTTGCCCGGCGCGGACCCCGTGCACAAGGTCTCCATCGTGTCGCGCGGTCACGCCCTCGGCTACACGTTGCAGCTGCCGCTCGACGACAAGTATCTGACCTCCCGCGTCGACATCTTGAACCGGCTGGCGATCCTGCTGGGCGGACGCGCGGCGGAGGAAGTCACCTTCGACGAGATCACGACGGGCGCTTCCGACGACCTGTCCAAGGCGACCGCCTACGCCACGCGCATGGTCACCGAGTTCGGCATGAGCGACCGCGTGGGCCCGCTGTCCTTGAAGAAGCCCGACCAGGAGGTCTTCCTGGGCCGCGACCTCAACCACGGCACGGGCTATTCGGAGCGCACGGCCCAACTCATCGACGAGGAGGTCAAGCGCCTGGTGGTGGACGCGCAGACGAAGGCGCGCGACATCCTGGCGGCCAACCGCAAGGCGCTCGACGAACTGGCGAAGTCCCTGTTCGACCGGGAAGTGCTCAACGGCGAAGACATCGATGCGATCCTCCTGGCCGCGCGGGCCTGAAGCCCCGCCGCCCCCGTCGCGGCCGCTGCGCTTTCGCGCGCCGCGGCTGATGGGCGTGGTCAACGTCACGCCCGACTCTTTCTACGCGGGCAGCCGCGCGCCCTCGACGGAGTCCGCCGTGGAGCGCGCCCTGCGCCTCATCGAGGACGGCGCGGACCTGATCGACGTGGGGGGGCAGTCGACGCGGCCGGGTTCGGACTCGGTCCCGCTCGACGTGGAGCGCGCGCGCGTGATTCCGGTGATCGCGGCGCTGGCCCGCCAAGTCAAGGTCCCGATCTCCATCGACACCGACAAGGCCGCGGTCGCGGCCGAGGCTTTGGACGCGGGCGCGCGCATCGTCAACGACGTGACGGCTCTGCGCGGCGATCCGGCCATGGCCGCCGTCGCGGCGCGCGCCGAACGCACGGTGCTGATGCACATGCTGGGCACCTGCCCGAAGACCATGCAGGACGAGCCGCATTATGACGACGTGGTCGCGCAGGTCCGTGAGTTTTTGTCCGAGCGCCTGGACGCGTTCGCCGCGGCCGGCGGCGATCCGGCGCGGGTGTGGATCGATCCGGGGGTGGGCTTCGGAAAGGACCTGCAGGACAATCTGGCGCTGATCAAGCACGTCGGCGACCTGGCCGCGGTCGCGCCGGTTCTGCTGGGCGTTTCGCGCAAGTCTTTTCTGGGCAAGATCCACGCCGACATGGGGCCGCAGGAGCGCCTGCCGGCCTCCCTGGCGCTCGCGTCCTGGGCGGGATTTGCCGGTGTGGAAGTCCTGCGCGTGCACGACGTGGCCGAGACGAAGCGCGCGCTCGAAGCGTTGTCCGCCGTCGTGGGGGCGCCGTGATGGGCCATCGTGCGTCGCGGAGCGGCGCGTGAGCGAGCGCCTCTTCGGCACCGACGGCGTGCGCGGCGTGCCCGGCCGCGAGCCGCTGACCCCGCGCACC
>JAJXVH010000127.1 GCA_021782205.1 bacterium
GGAAGGCGAAGCTGCGGCAGATTCCGGGACGATTTTCTCTCGGGACGCCGACTTTTGCCCCGGTCTACGCGTGAACGGGCCCGTGTCGACAGATTTTACGCCGTCAGACGGTTTGTGCAACGGGCTCTCCGATTTGCGATTATTCGGGATGAAGCGGGCGCGCCGCGGCGCCCTCAGCGCACGCCGCGGGATTGGGCGCGCATCTGCCGCTCCGCGATCATGATTTTGAGCCTTTGGAACGGCGAACGGTTGCCTCCCCATATGTACGACTTCTTGTATCTGTTGGAGTAGGCGTCGAAGTGGTGGACCAGCGGCGCGCCGCGCCGCGATCCTCGGCCCAAAACGACTTTGAGCGTCTCCGCCGCGGCGATCCCCGCGCAAAGAAACACCCCCACGGGAAGGGAGGGGACGCGGTGATTTTCCAGATCGACGATTTCTGGGTACACCAAGCCCTTTCTTTGCAGCATGGACGGCGTCAGCCCGACCAGAAAGCGGAGCGCTTTTTCCCGCTCGGTCTTGCATTTCGAAAACTGGAAATAATCATCGAAACCCATGGAATCCGAGTCGAAAACCAGCAGAGACGCTCCCAACCCTATGGGCGCGACGGTGATGCCCGGTTTTCCCATCTTTTGGAGCTCTTGAAAAAGCATCTGGCGGAGATCCAGCACGAAAAAATCGAGACCGTCGACGTACACGTCGATCTTGCTCACGAATTCGGCGATGGTCTCCTTGGAGAGCCCGCGGTCCCAAACCTCGACGCGCGCGGTGGGATTGACTCCACGGAGGCGCTCGACGATGACGTCGGATTTTTTGCGGCCGAGATTCCCGACCAGCGCGCAGGCTTGGCGGTTGAAGTTCGGAAGTTCGACGTGATCGAAATCGGCGATCAAGAACCCGCCGACGCCCAAGCGCGCGAGAGCCTCCGCATGATATCCGCCGACGCCGCCCAAGCCCGCGATTCCAACGGTCTTGCCGCGCAGGATTTTTTGTTCCGCGGGCGTCACCCAGCCTAGGTTTCGACTGAAAGCAACTTCGTAGTCGAACGACGGCTGCGGCGCATTCCGAGATTCAGCGGTTGTCATGATACCTCGTCTGGCCTTCAGGTCTAGCGGACACGCCGCTCTTTTGCGGCGCTCCATGCCCGCAATACGAGGGCTTCGGTCTCATCCCAGCCTATGCATGCGTCCGTGATCGAAACGCCGTAGCGCAATTGGTTCGGATTCTTAAAATCTTTGGGCAGTTCCTGACGCCCTTCGAAAAGGTTGCTCTCGACCATGAGACCCATGATCGGAGAGCCGCCGGACACGATCTGCTCCAAACAGTTGTTGAAGACAGCGGGCTGGCGCCGGTGGTCCTTGCCGGAATTGCCGTGGCTGCAGTCGACCATCAAACGCGGGCTCAGCCCGGCCAGCTTGAGCTTTTCCGCGCAATACAGGACTGAAGCGCGGTCGTAGTTCGGCTCCCGCCCGCCCCGCAAGACCACGTGGCAGTTCGCGTTGCCGCGCGTTTGATACGCCGAAACGCGCCCGTCCGGGTCGACTCCCAGGAAATGGTGCGCCGCGGCGGCCGTCTTAATCGCGTCGATCGCGACTTGAATCCCGCCTTCGACGTCGTTTTTGAAACCGACCGGAGAAGACAGGCCGCTGGCGAGTTCCCGATGCGTCTGCGATTCCGTGGTCCGCGCGCCGATCGCGTGCCAGCTGATCAAATCCGAAAGATACTGCGGCGAAACGGGATCCAAGGCTTCGGTCGCCGCGGGCAAGCCCAAGTTAGTCACGCTCAAAAGCAGCTTCCGCGCGGCGACGAGCCCCTCCTCGATGCAGAAGGAAGAGTCCAGGCGCGGATCGTTGATCAAGCCTTTCCAGCCGAGGTTGGTGCGAGGCTTCTCAAAATAGACGCGCATTACGAGCACGAGGCGGTCCTTAACCCTCTCGGCGAGCCGGCAAAGGCGCTCGGCGTATTCGAGCGCGGCGCGCGGATCATGGATCGAGCATGGCCCCACGACCAAAAAAAATCGCGGATCCTCGCCCTCCATAATCCCGCGAATCTCGCGGCGGCCGCGCGCGACGGTTGCCGACGCGCGTTTGGAGGGGGGCAGCGCGTGCTGCACGCGGCGAGGCGTGGGCAGGGGGCGCCGTCCCACGATGTTCGCGTCAACGAGAGACGCGCCCGCGCCGCCGTTCTTGTTTTTCTTCATTTATTCCAAGCCCCATTGCAACATTTCGCGATGTGAAGTATACTCTAAAATCTTCGACCGTTGCCAAGTTTGGGAGAAGCTCGATGAAACTAAAGGTATTGATCGCCGACGACTCGCCGATCGTTCGAGAGATGCTTTCCGCGCAACTGCTGGAGCTGGGGCACGACGTCGTCGGCGAGGTGTCGACGGGGCGCGGGGTGCTGCCGGCTTACCGCCAGCATAAGCCCGGCCTGCTCATCCTGGACATTAGTTTCGACGACATCGACGGATTGAGCGTGCTTCGGCAAGTGCGCGCGGGCGACCCGAATGCGTCGGTTCTCGTGCTGAGCGGCAACGACCAAAAAAAAGTTCAAGAAATAACCGCGTCCCTGGGAGCCCGGCACCTCGCCAAACCCTATAGCATCGACACGCTCCGCGACGCCATCCAGGCTTTTTTCGGCGAGGACCAGAAATTGCGCGCCGCGAAGTAGTTTCACATGTTCGATCCAGAACAAATCGACGCTCTCGGGAAAATCCTGCAGGCGGGCGCGGCGTTCAGCGGCCGCCGGATGTCGGAACTCGCAGACGCCCGCTGGAAGGTCTCGGTTTCGGGCATCCGCTCGATCGACCTGGAAACCGTCCCCGCGTTGTTCGAGCAAGACCCTATGCCTCACACTTCCGCGGCGCTTTTCGTGCGCGAGCCCTGCGCGTTGGCCGTCGTCCTCTTTTTCCCGGATTGGGGCCTTCCGCCTCTCGTCAAAGCTCTTGGCCGCTCCGCCCCGAACCTGCAGGCGCAGGGTGGGATGGAGCGCGCCGCCGCGAGCGACGCCGCGAACATCCTCGGCCATGGAGTCCTCAAGGCGTTCGCCGACTACTACGGCGACGCCTTCATCGCGCTCGCTCCGCACGTCACGCGCGGCAACAAAAAGGCGGCCTTGACCGAATTCTGCGGCCAAATGCCGCCGACGGTCGTCGGGCTCCTGGCCCAGACCGAGTTCTATTCCGACAATCAAGCTTCGGCGTCCACGCTTCTGCTGCTGGCCGACGCCGAGCCGCTGCGCGCACTGATGGCAAGTCGAGGGTCTGGAAATGCCTCCTGAAAACGGCTCGTCCCCCAAAAAGCCGCGATTCACGACGACCCTCGCCGCCAGCCCGTCCGATCTCGAAGACGTTTTTCGACTGCGCTACCAGGTCTATTGCCTGGAGCGGAAGTTCGAAAAAATCGAGGATCATCCAGGCGGCATCGAGAAAGATAAATACGACGAAAGCTCCGTCCATTATTTGACGCGCGACCTCCTGGGGCGCCCGATCGCGACGGCGCGGCTGGTCCTGGACTCCCCTCACGGCTTTCCGATCGACATGGAATACGACATGACTCAGGCCTTTGCCGACATCGACCGCAAAACGACCGCGGAATTCTCCCGTTTCGCCATCAGCAAAGACCTCCGAAATCCCAACGACGCTGCCACTGCGGGTGCCGCTCCGTCCGAGTCCTTGTCCGGCCACAGCGATATCGCGATCGCGCTCATCGCCTGCCTAATGAAAGAAAGCTGGGAAAGAGGCATCACGCACTGGTGCGCCGCGATAGAACGCGCCCTATGGCTGGCGTTGCGCCACGGCGGGATGGGGCTGCGCCAAGTCGGTCCGCCGAAGGAGTATCATGGAATCCGCATTCCCTGTCTTGCCTCGCTGACGGAGGTATTCGACAAACGAGTCTTTCCGTTAACCCCAGAAATCAAGCGTCGCTCCGGCCTGAGCCGCGATTAAAGCGGCGCCGCACGCGCGCAAACATGTGGTGAGGTGCTACGGGGCGCTGGGGCCGTGCTCGCCGTTGCGGGGGGCGGTGAACGCGGCGACGAAGGGGCGCGCGACGAGCGAGGAGCTGGAGGCCGGATACCCGGTGACTCTGCTGGGACGTGCGCTGCTAGGATTTCCTTCAATCCATGGAGCGCGGCGCGCGGGAATGGGGCTTCAAACTCCTGCCGAGTCCACGCCTACGACATCCTGCTTGAGGCGCCCCTAGCGCGACGAAAATAATCGTGATCCCGCGCGCGGCTTGGGGCGCGCCAGCATTTTCTCATCCAGAAATGAGCCTGAACGCCGTTGAGGGTTTGGCGTAGCTTTTGGGTCCGTTCTCCTTTGTTTTGAGGTGTCGTTGCCGTGGCCGTTAAGCCTGCGGAAGAAAGACCGCCGTTGCGGTTGGAGGACGTTGCCGTACGCCGTTCGCCCGCGATCAAGCGCGCGCACCGTAGGCGATGGGCATGGCGCAAGCGCGACCCTGGCCGACGCGCTTGAAAAGACCGCGCAGCGCCGCCTGCATGGCCTCGGCGGCGGCGTTATCGGACTGAGCGGCGGCGATCTTATCGAGGGAGGCCATGGTGACGCCCCCGCGCAGATAATTTGAAGCGTCCGTGAGGGACTTCAGGCGCTCGAAGGGGGTCAGGTAGGTCTCGTATTTCCTGCGACGGCGGCCCTTGCCGTCGAAGGTGACGGTGGCGAAGGCGCAGGGGCGATGGAAGTTCAGATAGGCGTTGAAGTGCGCCAGGTAGAAGCGGTCGATGAGCGGGGCGAAGGCGCGGTCGATATGCGAGAAGCCCATGTGCTTGCGGATCACGCTGCCGTTCTTGCTCTCGATGAGGGCGTTGTCGTTGGTGCGGCCTGAGCGCGACTTGGTCTGCTCGACCAGGAGCTTGTTGAGAAGCTTGGAAGTCGGCCCGTTGATGAACTCGCCGCCGTTGTCCGAGTGGAAGTTGACGATGACAAACGGAAACAGGACCAACGCCGCCTCCAGGATGGGCGTCAGGTGCGCCTCCGAGATGGCCGCGACGCAGGCGACGATTTCCCACTGCGTGACCTCATCGACCATGTTGATGTGGTAGACGCCTTTCTGACCGTCGAGGTCGCCCTGGTGCACGGTGTCCACGCGCAGGAAACCCGGCCGTCCCCGCGGGTCGGGCTTTCGCCTCTGCCCGATGGCCCGATTGACGCTTTTGGTCTTGGCCAAGGTCAGCGCGTGTTCCCGGTAGACGCGGCTTTGGCGCAGCCTGTAGATGTGCGCCGATGAGATGCCTTGCAGACGACGGAAGCGCGCGTCGCCGTAGACCGCGAACTGCCGTTCCAGAATCTTTTTCGTCGCGGGTCCCGACAGGCGGGCGTGCGCGTTGTCCGTGCGGGCCAGCAGTTCCTGATCGGCGCGCGTGTATTTCGCGGGGAAACGGTTGCGGGGCGATTGCGAGGGCCGGATCGCGCCGTCGCGCAGGAACCGGGCGATCAGGCGCGTGATCTGAGCCCGGGACATCCCGCTCAGCCGTTGCAGGTAGGCGTTGACTTCGCCCTTCTCGCCGCGTTTGAGCTCGAAATAGTCCAGCCGCTTGAGGACCGTCTCGATCCAGGCGTTGCGTTGAGCCTTGTCGCTGCCCCTGAACGCGAGGGCCTTCGGGCCGGCCAGCACTTGCCGGACTTGTTCCAGCGTGGTGATCTCGGTGTCGTCCATGTGCGTCATCATGGACCCAGGCTATCACGCCTTGCCGCCACACGATGAGCCCTTCAGGCTCATTTTGCGTGAGAAACGGCCGGTTCTTCAGGCTCATTTTGCGTGAGACAAGACTGCGCCTTTACGCGGTCGATTCGAATATCTTAGACTGCGACGCTGTCTTCGGAGTGTGACATGAACGACGCGGATGCCGTGCGGGACGCGCTCGAGAAAAAGCTCGAGGCCTTCATCATCCATGTTCT
>JAJXVH010000128.1 GCA_021782205.1 bacterium
ACCGCCGCCGGACTCGCGGCGCTGTCCGCGTCACTATTCGCGCTCGGCGCGCGCCGGCACGTCCTCCAAATCTTCCGCGCCGACGGCTGCGTTGACGCCGCCCTCAACGCCGCGGCAGGCGCTTGCGCGGAGTTGATCGCGCAAGCCGCGGCGCTGGAACCGCGCGTCGAGCGCCGCGGCTAAGCCGGAAGCCCGAACCCGAGGCTCAGCATCGAGATCGAGCCGTTTTGGACCGAATCGAAGAGCACGCTCGGCGCGTCATGGGCGTGCGCAGCGCCCAAAACGTAAAGCAACGGATCGTAGTGATCCGGCGTGGGCACGGACTCGCGCCCGCCCGGGAGGGAGACGGGGGCGGCGAGGAGCGCGTCGTAGTCCCGGGCCAGCGCGCGCGCCTTGACCGCGTCCGAGAACTCCGCGGCCCAGTCCGCGACGGGCGCGTCCTCTTCCCAGGAAATGCGTCGCAGGTTGTGGACGACGTTGCCGCTGCCCACGATCAGCACGCCCTCGTCGCGCAACGGCCGCAGTTTCTCGCCCAGCTCGAAATGGCGGCGCGCCGAAGCGCCGAAGTCGACGCCCAGTTGAACCACCGGCACGTCGGCGTTCGGATACAGGTGGCGCAGGACCGACCACGTTCCGTGGTCGAGCCCCCACTCGTCTTCATCGATCGCCGTCTGCGGACCCAACAATTCGCGCGCGCGACGCGCCAGCGCGGGGCTACCCGGGGCCGGATAGCTCACGGCGTACAGCGCTTGCGGAAATCCGCCGAAGTCGTGGATCGTGCGCGGGCGCGCCATGCCCGTCAAGGCGCTGCCCCGCGTCTGCCAGTGCGCCGACACGCAGAGCACGGCTTGCGGCCGCGGCAGGCGCCGGCCCAAAGAGGCCAGCGCGCGAGTGAAGTCGTTGTCGGCCAGCGCGTTCATGGGCGAGCCATGGGCCAGGAACAAAACGGGCGGGCGCGTGTTGTTTTTCATATGTAACCATTATAGTATCAGTTATACGCAAACGCAAGCCCCCCAGGCCAAAAGACCCAGGCGCGCGCGCGCGCCAACGTATATAATTACGAAGATGAGCTATTTCTCCACTTTCGCGCTGATCGCCCTGGCCGCTCCCGCCGCGTTCGCGCAGAACGCGACCGGCGGCGGAAAAATCCCGTGCATGCACGTCGACGGCGCGCCCGCGGCGACGCTGAACTGGCGCGACATCGGCGGCGGGCCCCAGCCCGTCGTCTATATCGGCGACATCCACTCCTCGGCGGCCATCAAGCGCGTGCTGGCCGCGGCCATGCCCGACTTCGCGCGCGCCGGAGCCGGCGCCTTGGCCGTGGAGATGCTCCACGCCTCCGACCAGCCCCTGCTCGACCGCTACGGCGTCGACCCCGAGGTCCGCCGCCAGATCGGCCGGCGCCTGGGCACCGCCTGGATGGCGCCGGCGGAGGACTATCTGAAGCTGTTCGACGCCGCCCACGCCGCCGGGCTGGACTTGTTCGCGTTGAATCCGGACCCGACGCCCGGCGAGGCCGGCGACTCCGACGGCCCCGTCGGCCCCGGGGCGCCCTCCGCGCGCAACGCGCGCATGGCCGCGACGGTGGCCGCGCTCTCGCGCCGCAAGGGCGGCGGACGCGTCATCGTCTTCATCGGCGCCGATCACGCGCGCCGCGACGCCCAGCCGTCTCAATTGCGCGACGATGGGGTGGACAGCCGCTCCTACGCCTTCGCCCAGCCCGGCGATCCCGCGGTCGCCTCCCTGCGCACGGCGGGCCTCGACGGCGGAAACTGGCTCCTGCCCGGCGGCGCCGCCTACGACGGCCTCATCGCGGTGCCCGAAGTCCTGCGCGAGACGCCCGCGCGCTGAGCGGGGCTATCGGACGACCAGGCGGTCGTCGACTTTCCGGCCGCCGCCGACGATCGCCGCCGCCCGCGCCGCGACCGCGCGCTTGAGCCGCCGGGAGCCCACCGTGCCTTTCAAGGTGACGGTGCCGTTGCGGCATGCGACGCGCAGACGGCCGATGCCGGTCGGCGCTCTTCCCTCCGCGCCCGGCCGCCAAGGAAAAGCCCGCCGCAAAACCGCTCTCACTTTACGGCACGTCACGCGGTCGGCCAGCGACGGCGCGCGGGGCTTTGCCGTCGCGGCGCCCGGATCCGGGCTGAGGCGGGGCGAGTCGCCCAGCATCGCGTCCGACGCGGCCGCCGGACGCTTCACCGTCACATCGACGGGCAGGCCGGTGCTGACCGTGATCGGGTAGGTTCCACCGGCGGGCTGAACCGCCTCGGGGCCGGAAGCGCCGCCCGGATACTTCGCGCTGATGTCCGGCGGCAAGGCCGTGCTGACCGTGATCGGATACGTCCCCCCGGCGGGCTGGACCGCCTCGGGACCGGAAGCGCCGCCCGGATATTTCGGGGTGATGTCCGCGGGCAGGCCGGTGCTGACCGTGATCGGGTATGTCCCGGACGACGGCGGCGCCTGCGCCGCGCCGGCGCGCGGGAACGCGGCCGCGCTCGCCGCCAGAAAAAAGAACGCCCTATGCCGCATATTCCTCCGGACCCGACGCGCCGCCGCGACTCTTTTGGACGCGACGCGTCTCGCTTAAATTATGAGCGCGTCCGCCGCCGCAGTCAAGGCCTCACCGAGGCAAAGTTGGTAAGATCACGACGTGGCGTCGCCCCCCCTTTCGCGCGTGCCGAGTCTTCTGCGCCGCCCGCGTCCGGGGTCGGGCGATTTCTCCTGGGAGCGCGACGACTTCTCTCCGGGCAACCGACTGACGCTGTACGCGGAGGGCGAGGGACTCTACGCGGCCATGGCCGAGGCCATCGAGGACGCGCGCCAAACCGTCCATCTGGAAACCTATATTTTCGGCGACGACCGCACCGGCCGGACCTTCGCCGAATTGCTGGTCCGAAAGGCGCGCTCAGGCGCGCGCGTGCGCCTGATCTACGACGCGATCGGCTCCCTGGACCTGGACCCGGCTCTGGTCACGCGCCTGCGCAACGCGGGCGTGCAGATTCTGGAGTACCATCCGGTCGCGCCGTGGCGGCCGCGCTGGTCCTGGAACACGCGCGACCACCGCAAAATACTCGTCTGCGACGGCCGCGTGGGCTTCGCGGGAGGCATGAACCTTTGCGACGAACACCTGGCGGCGGAGGACGGCGGCGGCGGCTGGCGCGACGTCCACGCGCGCGTCGAGGGGCCCGCGGCCTACGATCTGGACCGCTTATTTCGAGAGGTCTGGTTCAAGGAGACCGGACGCTGGTTCGAGTCCGCCGGCGACCCGCGCCTGCGGCCGGGCGCGGCACCCGTCCGCGTGGCGGCCAATCAGGAACTGCTGCGCCGCCTGGTCATCCGCGAGGCCTACGTCAACGCCCTGCGCGCGGCGCGCCGCGAGGTGTCGATCGCCAATTCCTACTTCATGCCCGACTGGCGCATACGCCGCGCGCTGGCGGGCGCGGCGCGGCGCGGCGTCCGCGTGCGCGTGCTGGTGCCCGGACGCCTAGACTCCGAGCCGGTCCTGCACGCCATGCGCGCGACCTACGGCTCCCTGCTTTCCCGCGGCGTGCGCCTGTTCGAATGGCAGGGACCCATGCTCCACGCCAAAGCCGTGGTCGTCGACCGGCTGTGGTGCGCCATCGGCTCCTACAATCTCGATCACCGCAGCCTGCGCCACAACCTGGAGGCGAACCTGCACGTGCTCGACGCCGATTTCGCCGGACAGCTGTCCGCGCTCTTCGACCGCGGCCTGGCCGGCGCGCGGGAACTCACGCTGACCGATTGGCGCCGCCGCCCCTGGTCCGGCCGCCTGCTGGAACAGTTCTGGGCGTCGTTCGAGTACTTTTTCTAGGACCTTTGCCTCGGGCGGAGCGCGGTGCGGACCGGAAGGCACCGGCCGAAAATGGGAATACACGATAATTTTGGCATCGGAGATGGGAGAGACGACAAGATTTTTCCCATCGGCAGTGATTTCCAAAGGAGTATCCGACGAGGTCTCGCGCTCCGCCATCGGTGCGGCGAAGCCGGGAAGGCAGGGCGCGCAAGATGACCGATCCCGATGACATGTTCTGACGCGGACCCATTTTTTATCATCGGCTATCAACACGAACTTCAATTATTGGCTCGTCGAAGGTCTTAAAACGGCCCGATCAGCGTTCCCATACACACTAGGCCTGGGATCCGGATCCGCGGCATTGCTTCAACACGGGTTTCCAGCGACGGATGGGCAAAGTGCGAGGTCTGCAGTGGTCGATCGCGACCCTGCGATTCGACGCCAACTCGACCTACATCGATTGCCGCATGAAGACGATCGTCGACGTCAACGCATCCACGGGACGCCGCGCGACGGTCTTTCAGCGCTAGTACTTGTGCGTCAGCGCGATCGTCGCTGCTGATAGAGGGTCGCGCCATTTGAGAGCGCTTCCGGCGCGTCATTCAGAAAAAACCTGCGGGCTTCGGAGCTGGAGGCCGTGATCGTGTACGGCTCGCCCGCGAAAGAGACGGCCGCTTTCTTGGCCAGCGCCGCGAGCTTTTCGGGATCGAAGGCCCTAAGATCGAGCCGGCCGTCCTCGAATTCGAACAAGAGGATATGATGGTGGGCGACTCGCGGGAACATGTCGTCGCCCTTGGACTCTTTCGGCGCGGGAAGCGGCGTCAGATCGAAGTATCGCTGCGGGACTTTCCCTTTGGCGGCGACTTCGTAGAGACGCGCGTCAAATGCACGCATCGTTTTTCCATCTTCGGAGAAAGTGAGAGTGAAGATCCCGGGTGAGCGTCTTTTGACGGCCAAGGTCTCATGGATGGGCGCGGGCCGGCCGTTTTCCACGACGCGCATCGGCGCGTAGATCCCAGGGAGACTCCGATCGTCCGCCGCTTCGGACGGCCGGAAGATCGGAGCTCGGGAGGAAAACAATCCGACGAGTATCGTGCTGACAAAACGGCCGAAAAGATGATCCCAACGGGCCATTTCCATCAATTTCTCCTTCGCTTCAAAGAAGCCGTCGTGTGCGGCTTTATAGCAAAATATACCGGCCAAAATTACCGGTGTTCTCAACGTATTCGACCGCCTCGTTCTGCGTGGGGCCATTCGCTGTTCACCGCAGGCCTTAACGGCGAGCTCGGCGTCCACGCCGCGACCCGCCGACGATTTGCTAGATTGTCCGCGCGGATGAAGCGTTTGTTCCTGATGCGCCACGGCCACGCTCCGACGGCCGCCGAGGCCGGCGTCGCCAGCGACGCGCGGCGTCCTCTGTCCGAACGCGGGCTGAAGGACGCCGGACGCATGGCCGCCGAGATCCGGCGGCGCGGCGGTCGGCCCGCGCTGATCCTGCATTCACCGTTGCTGCGCGCGGCCCTGACCGCACGCGCCGTGGCCGACGCGCTGGGCGACGGCGTCGCCGTCGAGGCCTTCAAGGCCCTGGACAACACCTTGCCCCCCGACGAGGTCTTCGCGGCGCTCAACAGGCGCGGCGCGGATGGCGCAGACATTCTGGCCATCGGACACCAACCCCAACTCGGGGAAATCGCTTCTCTTCTGACGGGCGCGCCGTTCGAGATCCGTCCCGCGGGCGTGGTCGCCCTGGAACTGTCGGACGCGCCGCGAGCCGCCTGGGCGCTGAACGTCGACGAATTGCTAGACTGACGATAATGACCGCGCCGCGCCGCCGCCGCTCGGATCCGGGAAGCACGCGCGCGCTGCGGTCGCTGCCGCACCAATACCTCTACGCCGCGCTGGGCGCGTGCTTGGGCCTGGCCTCCCCGATCGGTGCGTTCATCCTGCGCTTCTGGCTGGCCGACCCGCTGCTGAGACTGTCCTGGGCGCGCACGGAACTGGACTACAATTTCGTCTTCTACGCCTACATGGGCGTCGGCACGGTCCTGGCCTTCGTCGC
>JAJXVH010000023.1 GCA_021782205.1 bacterium
CGTGGCCCCGGACGGAGAAATCCTGGGCCGCGAGAAAGCCTCGACCCCGCGCGGACGCGGGGCCTCCGGCGTGCTGAACGCGATCGCGGAGGTCGTCGAGGACGCCCTGCGCGACGCCGACGTCAAGCCGCGCAAGCTCAAGGCGCTGGGCGTGGGCGTGCCCGGCATCGTGGACGCCAAGGGCGGCCGCGTGGTCGTCGCCCCCAACATCCCCATCGCCGGCGCGCCGATCGCGGCGTTTCTCAAGCGCCGCTTCGACGTCCCCGTGACGCTCGGCAACGACGTGAACATCGGCGTGCTGGGCGAGCGCTGGCTGGGCGCGGGGCGCGGCGTCGACGACATGGTGGGGGTCTTTCCGGGCACCGGCGTGGGCGGCGGCGTGGTGTGCGGCGGACGCCTGCTGACCGGCGCCAATGGCGCCGCGGCGGAGCTGGGGCACATCGTGCTCAATCCGGGCGGGCCGCTGTGCGGCTGCGGCGCGCGCGGCTGCCTGGAGGCCTACGCCAGCCGGCGCGCCATCGAGCGCGACCTGCGCGAGGGCGCGCGCGGCGGACGCCCCACCCGGATCACGGAGCTCAACGGCGGGCGTCTAGACGTGATCAAAAGCCGCGTGCTGGCCGAGGCCCTGCGCCTGGGCGACCCGCTGGTCGTCGAGGTTATGCGCGCGGCGGCCGAGCGCCTGGGCGACGGCTGCGTCGCCATCCGCCACTGCTTCGACCCGGAGCTGATCGTGCTGGGCGGCGGCCTCATCGAGGCCTGCGGCGGCTTCCTCCTGCCCGTCGTCCGCGAGCGGCTGGCCGCCGATCCGCTGTTTCGCCGCGTCGGCCCCTGCCGCGTCAAGACGTCGGAGCTGGGCGACGACGCGGTGATCCTGGGCGCGGTCGCCCTGGCGCGGGCCTAGGGCCGGGCCGGTTCGGCCGCCGCCGCGTAGAGCGGCGTCGCGCCGTCCATCAACTCCCCCGCCTTGTAGCCGCGGGTGCGCACGGAGACCACGTTTCGGTAGGCGCGCATGGTCGTAGCGCCGTCGGAATCGGGAACTTCCAGCAGAACGTAGAGGCCGTCTCGGTCGGAGCGCACGCCCCGGAAGCGGCCGGAGGCGGGGACGGATTTTCCGGGGAGCGTCAGCTCCACGGGCGTGCCGGAAAGGATGCGGTCGTTGATCTCGGCCAGAGTGCCGACCTGGTTGCGGGAATCATAGTGGGCTTCGCGCTCGCGGACCGCGTCGATGCGGTGGAACTCGGGGGAGAGTGTGGCGCGACCCTTCGGGCCTTCCAGCACCACCTCTCGGCCGTCGGCCTTCACCAGGCGGCCCGCGACGGTGTGGGCGGACCACTTCAAGTCGTCCAGATCGCGCGCGTCGATCTCCAAATAGCGGCCCTGGTAGGCGGCCAGATCCCGAAAAGGGTCGCGCACCACGGCGGGACGCGAGTGGACGACGACGTCGACCGGACGCAGGTCGCCGGTCCCGTCGAAATAGGCGTCGGCATGGCGCAGGACCTCGGTGATGTCGCGCGTGTTCATGTCCACGCCCAGCAGGCGGCCGCCGGAGGAAAAGGCCATCTTGTCTCCGGCCAGCCCTAGAAACGACCCCGACACGGACTCGCCGTCGGCAAGCTTGACCGTGAGCCGAGGATTGGCTCCGCCGCGCATGGAGCGCAGCACCGCGCGCGCGCCCTCATCGGGCGCGGACGCGGCCAGCTTCGACCACTCGGAGCCCGTGTAGTCGCGGGCCTTGTCGGGCAAGGACGCCGGGTTGATCACCGTCACCGCGGAGGCCGGCATGGCGGCGGCGGGTGACGCCGCGGCGGCGGCCAAAGGTGCCGCGGACGCGGCCGGAGCCGAAAGGCCGGCAGACAGCGCGGGCACGGCGACAAGAACGGGAGCCGTATACGGAGTCGCCGCGGCGGCCGCGCCGGCGAACGCGGCGACGGACCCGGATTCGACCGGGGACGTCTCCGCGCGCTCCTGCGCCCGCGCGGGCGCGGCCTCCAGAACGCAGAGCAGCAACGCGATGATCACCGCGTGAGTGTAACCCCGCATTACGTGCGCGTCAATGTGCGCGACATGTGCGCGACAGGCTCTACATGCGCGCGCACGCGCGGCGCCAGGCTGGACGTTTTCCCCGCGACGGGTTAAACCACGCCCATGAACCATTCAGTCCTATTTATCGCGGCTGCTGTTTTCGCGGCCGTCGCCGTGCTTATCAGGGCGGCGCTTCGCTCCGCCGCCGCCCAAGGCGCGTTGGACCCCAATACCCTGCGCACCCTGGAAGAAGTCCGGCGTGCCCTTCAAATACCTACTTCGTTTCCAGAACGAGTCCGCCTGGCTGTCGCGCAAAGAGCCCGGGCGGCCGTAGGTCCAACGCACCAGAAGTCTGGGGCCCAACGGCTCAGGAAAGCCGATCTCGGCCGTGCTACAGTCATAGCGTGAAGGCCTCATGAAACGTAGCTACCTTCTGATGGCCGCTTGGGCGATCCTCAATCTCCGCCCGCTTCAAGCGTCTCAAGCGGCGGAGACGAGCTTCGACGCCCAGGCGCAGTCGGCGTCATCCCTCGTCGACCGAGCCCGTTTCATCATGGGGCGTTTCCTGCGGCCGCGGGAACTGAGCGCATTCACGGGCGGCTACCGTCTTTCTCCCGCGGAGGGCCAAGCCGCGAACTGCGCGCCCCGCATCGGCATCGAAGGCATCGGCAACATGTTCAGCATCACCTTCGCAGGCCGCAAGGACCATCTCCTGGTCGAGCCGGACCACTTCGAGCCCAACGGCATCTTCGAATGCAACGACCCGGGCAATCTGTACGACCTCCTGAACCGCCGGTACCCGGGATGCCTGTTCCGGCGCTGGCGCGCGGAGTCCCCGAACGAGGTCGTCATGGAGGTCAAACTCGCCAAGCTCAACGGCGACGGCGATCTGGTCTGGACTTCCGACCGCTGGACGACCGAGGAGAGCTTCACGCTGGAGGGACGAGAACTGACCAGCCGCCGCAATTACATCGGGCTCCAGTCCGAATGCTCCTACATGAAGGACTAGAAGGCGATCCGGATCCAAACGACCTCGATTCGCCAGAGCGCCGTCGACGAGCGGCCCGCGACTCTGGTCGGCGTTAACGAAGCAGTAAATTCCAGCCCGCGAATCCGCCGAGCAGCGCGGCACCCTGCAGGCGGCATGTTGTAAGAATCCGGACGGCACCCCCCGACGATGCGGGGGCGCAGTTTTTTCCGCGCGTGGCCTTGACGAAGAGTGCGACGCGACCTATGCTGCTCTCGATGGCTCGGGGTATTCGCGCCTTCGCCGCCGCCGCGCTCCTGCTGGCTCTGATCGCGGCCCTTCTGCTGCGCTCCTGCCGCAAAGGCCCGGCTGTTTCAGAGGACTTCCCGCCCGCGGAGCCGGCGTCGACGCCCATGCCCGGCCCTCCGTTGCCGTCCCGGGCGTACGTCGCCAAGCGAAGACCCGCGCACCGCCATGGCGGCCTGGTCGCGCCGCGCCTGCTCAATCTCGACGAACTGCAGGCCGATATCCGGAAATATTACCCGGAGGCCGAGCGCCGGGCGGGAAAAGAGAGCCACGTGACGCTGACTTTGGACATCGGCGCCGACGGCGCGGTCGGCGGCATCCGCGTGGCGGCGTCCGGCGGCGCGGATTTCGACGCGGCGGCGCAAAAGGCGGCGCAGGCCATGCGCTTTGCCCCCGCGACGAAAGCTGGCGCACCCGTGGCCGTGGAAATCAACGAAGGAATCGATTTCCAAACCGACGCCCGGTAACGCCGCTGCGAACGGGCGGACTATCCGGCGGCCGGAATAGGTGCGGCGCTGGCGCGGTCGAGCGCGGTGATCGTCTCCGGCGGCAAGACCAGGCGCGCGGCGGCGGTCAGATCGTCGAGCTGGGCCACGCTGGTGGCGCTGGCGATGGGGGCGGTCACGCCGGGGCGCGCGATCAGCCAGGCCAGCGCCACCGAAGCGGGCTTGGCGCCCAGTTCGGCCGCGGCCGCGTCCAGAGCGGCCAGGACGGCGAAGCCGCGCGCGTTCATGTATTTGGACACGTGGCCGCCGCGGGTTTTTCCGGTCAGATCGGAGTCCTGGCGGTATTTCCCGGTGAGAAAGCCGCTGGCCAAAGAGTAATAAGGGATCACGGCGACGTCTTCCCGGCGGCACAGCGGCTCCAGCGCGGACTCGTAGCCCGCGCGCTCGCAGAGATTGTAGTGGGGCTGCAGGCACTCGAAGCGCGGCAGGCCCAGGCGCGCGCTCTCGGCCAGCGCCGCGGCCAGGCGCGGGGCCTCGTAGTTCGACGCGCCGATCGCGCGGACCTTGCCGGCGCGGACCAACTCGGCGAAAGCCGACAGGGTCTCTTCGAGCGGAGCGCCGGAATCGTCGCGGTGCGCCTGGTAGAGGTCGATCTGATCGGTGCGCAGGCGGCGCAGGGACTGCTCGACCGAGTAGACGATGTGGGCCTTGCGCAGGCCGCCGCGGCCGCCGAACTCGAGGCCCACCTTCGTGGCCAAAGTCACCTTCGCGCGCTTGCCGCCGCGCGCAAGCCAGCGGCCCAGGATCTCCTCGGACTCGCCGCCCTGATGGCCGGGCACCCAATAGGAGTAGCAATCCGCGGTGTCGACCAGGTCGAAGCCGGCGTCGACGAAGGCGTCCAGCACCGCGAAAGACGCGGTCTCGTCGGCGGTCCAGCCGAACACGTTGCCGCCCAACGCCAGCGGCGCGACGCTGAGACCGGAGCGGCCGAGGGCGCGCTTGTTCATGAAGTCCTCCCAATATTCCTGAGCCGAATAAAACGGCCGCCGCGCTCCGGCCTATTTTTTGCGCGCCTCCAATTGAAACACATCGTCCAGAGGCTTTTCGAATCGCCGGGCGATCGCCAGGGCCAGCAGGACCGACGGCGCGTATTCTCCACCCTCGATGGCCAGAATCGTCTGGCGCGTGACGCCCACGGCTTTGGCCAAGTCCTCCTGCGTCATCTCACGCTCGGCACGCAGGACCCGCAGTCGGTTGCGAAGCTGAAATCGCTCCAGACTCACCGCGCCGCCGCCGGCACGGGCTTTATCATCGGGATCCGGGCGAACGCCGAACGGTTCATCCAAACCGCCAGGGCCACGCCCAGGACGCAGATGAACACGAAACCGGCCGCGGAGGTGAAGATCACGCGCTGCGCCGAGCGCATCCATTCCGGACGATCTCGCACTTCGTCTTCAGCGCGCACGCCGAAGTATCGGCGCAACGCCAAATCCGGAACGATCAGCAGCGCCAAAAGAACCGGCGCCCGCGCACCGGGCGGAATCACGCGCATCTGCGGAACCAGCAGCCAGGCGCAGACTCCGGCCAGCGCCAACTGCCGCGACACGTAGCCCGACATAAGAAGGACGTGACGCACGCGCTCATCTTCTCCTTCGGAATCTTTGCGCCAGCGCCACCAAGCGTCCAACATCATCCACGCGCACAGCGCAACGAGCGGAAGGTTGGAAAACAGCGTCTCGGGATCGCGCGCAAACGGAAAAATGAGACTTCCGCAATACGACGCCAGCACCCCGAGATTCAACGCGAAGTCCAAGTTGATCAACGACTTATTCGTGTCCATTGCCCCCCCTACGACGTAAATTTAACATTACTTAATATATATTAAACTATACATTATGTAAAGAATAAATTACAAGCGAATTCTTGACTCTCGGTCGATTTTGGTCGCTGGCGGTCCCGATACCGGCCACGTGGCTGTCCGCGTTGAGCTGGAACCGGCGAACGCACCTGCCGGAACCACTACGAACTGCGGTGCTGTTCGGTGATTTCACGGGCCGCGTCGAGGGGGTCTTTCGGGCTTCGCCTCCGGCGTGGAGACGGTGATCGTCGACTACTGGTTTCAAACCACCGTCTCCAGCGGTCGCTCTTCCTCAGCCATAACGCACTGACGCCCGGTCCCGCGGCAGCGACACACGATTGCGCCCCGCGCGCTCATTCGCGGCCAGAGGGAACAACAGGCCGGCGGCCTTTCCTCAGACGGGAGATTGGTTTGCGCTCGGCAGCGCGGCCGCTATTTCCGACGTCGACGAACGGCGCGGCGTCATCCCCGCCCTGGCCGCCGTCCTGACGCCGCCGCGGTCCTGAAACGCGGACGCGGCGCTAGGCGGCCCACTCCCGGGGCGCCTCCGGAAACTCGATCTTTTCGCAGGCCACACGGGCGCAGACGTCAAGCGACAGAAGGCAATCCTTGAGCGTGCAATAATCGCGTGCTCCATGCTCGGAGTCGACGCGCAACTCACAATAGCGGCACTCCACGCACATCTTCTCATCCTTTTTCATGAACTCCACCTCGTGCGGCCAGGAAAGCGAATTTCACACCCGATTTTTTATTGAGGCAACGCATCGGCCAGCCTCACGAACGCAAGCCAAGACCCCGCGCCGCGCTGGCGCTGTACGCGCGCGCATCCGCAGCGGGGCCGGTGATGGCGCCGTCAGGTCGTTCTTCGTCATTTCGACCCAGGACTGATTTGCTATCGTGATTGTGGCGGTCTCGGACCGACCGTCCAGACTTTCTGACGCGGAGAGACCGCTCGGCGCGCCACACATTGACTGAGCTCGGAGGGAGTGTCATGAAATACGCAATCGTGATCGCGGCCGCTTTCGCTTGCGCGGCTTTGGCGCCGACGCGCGGACAAGCCGCGACCGGCACGCATGAATCTTCCGAAGACGCCGCGCGCACCGTCCCTGGTGGCGCGAGCAAGGGCGTTAAGGCCTGCCACGACGACATCGAAAAATTCTGCAAAGAGATCAAGCCGGGCCACGGCCGCCTGGGCAAATGCTTGAAAGCCCACGCCAAGAAGCTTTCAAAGCCGTGCCGCATTTGGCTTGCGCACGGAGGCCGGGAACACGTCGATCGCGCCTTTGCCGAGATCGACGCCTCGACCGCGTCCGCTCAGGCTCCCGCAACCGCTCCGGCAAAGCCCTAACCGAGCGGCGGGTTCATTCGCCGGCGAGGTCATCGCCGGACGCCACGTCGGACTTGTTGAGCCCGTCCAGCAGGAGGCCGACGTTCTCTCCGGCCGAAGCGGCATCGAGGGGCTGGCGAGACTTCTCGATTCCGGACACGCGGCAGCGCCGAGACTCCCCCGATGCGCGGCGCAGGACCAGCGTCGCGCCCGCGCGCACGGACCCGGCCGAGATCTTGCCGGTGACGATCGTGCCGCGACCGGCGATCAAGAACACATCCACGATCTTCATCGCGAACGCGGCCGCCGACGGCGCCGTGGACGTCACGGCTTTCTCGGCCGCGCCCTCGTCTCCCGCGAACGCCCTCTTGAGCCCGTCCCAAATCCCCACGCGCGCAGTATAGGGCCGACGTCGCCCGAGGTCAAGGCTGCGCTCGCAGGCTTCGCTCGCTCCGTGTGCGGCGCACGTCTGCCTTTCACTCCAAACGAATGCCGCTGGCATTTGCACCATGGCCGTGCCGAATCTGGAGGGTCTGAGCCAATGGTATCGCCTCGATGCGGTCGGCCATCGGAAGACGATGCGTCCCCGGATAAACCACGGAGAACCGCTTCCGCCGATCCCAGGGGTCTGGTGGCGCGTACGGGATTTGAACCCGTGATCTCTGCCTTGAGAGGGCAGCGTCCTAGGCCGCTAGACGAACGCGCCACCCGAACCCCGGAAGTACGCTATTCTAGCACGGCACCGCCCTCATGGACAAGCGCATCCCCCGCGAGCTGTTGTTCGGCAATCCCGAGAAGGCCTCGCCGAAGATTTCCCCCGACGGGCGGCGCTGGGCGTATCTGGCGCCGGACGAGGGCGTGCTCAACGTCTGGGTGGGCCCCGAGGGCGGCGCGGCCCGGCCCCTGACCCAGGACCGCGGCCGCGGGGTGCGAAACTTCCTGTGGGCCGAGGACCAGCGTTCGATCCTGTACGTTCAAGACAAGGACGGCGACGAGAACTGGCATCTCTATCAGACCGATCTGGAGAGCGGCCTCACGCGCGACCTGACGCCCTTGCCCGGCGTCCAAGCCCAGATCGTGGCCACGGAGCCGCGGCACCCCGGACAGATTCTCGTCGCGCTCAACGACCGCGACCCGCGCGCGCACGACGTCTACCGCGTAGACCTGGCCGACGGCGCGCGCGTCCTGGAGGCGCGCAACCCCGGCGACGTGATCGGGTGGCTCTCCGACAAGGACCTGCGCGTGCGCGCCGCCAAGGCCATGCGCCCGGACGGCGGCACCATTCTGCGCCTGCGCGAGGGCGAGGCCTGGCGCGACTTCCTGTCCTGCGGTCCCGACGACCAGTTGGGCGCGCACGGTTTTTCGCCGGACGGGAAAAACATCTATATCGAGTCCAGCGTGGGCCGCGACACGACCGCGCTCTTGGAAGCGCCGCTGGACGGCGGCCCGGCGAAAACATTGGCCGAGGACCCGGAATCCGACCTGGCCGGCGTGCTCATCCACCCGCGCGACTACCGCGTGGAGGCCGCCCTGTTCGAGGCCGACCGCCAGCGCTGGCAGGTGCTCGACCCCGCGCTGGCCGCGGATTTCGCCGCCTTCGCGACGTTGGACGGCGACGTGTCCATCGTCAGCCGCGACGACGCGGACGCGGTCTGGTACCTGCTCGTCAACCGCCCGGACCGCTCGCCGGCTTTCTGGCGCTGGGACCGCCGCGCGCGCAAGGCGCGCTTCCTGTTCGCCACGCGGCCGAAACTGGACTGCTGGGACCTGGCCCCCATGGAGCCGGCGGCCTTCGCCGCGCGCGACGGACTGAAGATCCGCGCCTACCTGACGCGGCCCTCGGGCCAAAGCGGCAAAAAGCCGCCGCTGGTGGTCCTGGTCCACGGCGGACCTTGGGTGCGCGACCGCTGGGGCTTCCACCCGGAGGCGCAGTGGCTGGCCAGCCTGGGATTTTCCTGCCTCCAGGTCAACTACCGAGGCTCCGCCGGCTTCGGCAAAAACTTCCTGCACGCGGGCGACCGGGAGTGGGGCGCCAAGATGCAGGACGACCTGACCGACGCCGTGCGCTGGGCCGTCGCCTCCGGCGCCGCCGACCCCGCGCGCGTCGCCATCTACGGCGGCTCCTACGGCGGCTACGCGGCGCTCGCGGGTGCGGCGTTCACCCCCGGCGTCTACCGCTGCGCCGTGGACGTGGTGGGGCCTTCAAATTTGATCACGTTGATCCGCTCCATTCCGCCCTACTGGGAGCCCATGAAGCGGATCTTCGACCTGCGTGTGGGCGCCGTGGACACGGAGGAGGACTTCCTCAAGTCCCGCTCGCCGTTCTTCCACGCGGAGCGCATCGATATTCCCCTGCTCATCGCCCAGGGCGCCAACGATCCGCGCGTCAAACAAGCCGAGTCCGAGCAGATCGTCGCGGCTCTGCGCGAGAAGGGCCGTCCAGTCGAGTATCTCCTGTTCGCCGACGAAGGCCACGGCTTCGCCAAGCCCGAGAATCGCCTCAAATTCTACGCCGCCGCCGAGGCTTTTCTCGCCCGGCATCTCTCCGCCTAGCCGCGCCTCGACGGTCCGCTTTCGTCAATACAGACCGCGCTCGCAGGATTGCAGGCTTTCCAATTCGCTGACCAGCTTGCGCGCCTTCGGCGAGCTTCGGGCCTGCTCGCGCAGGGCCAGCTCCGCTTCCGCGGCCGCGGCCAGATGGGCCAGGCGGAACAGCGAGATGTCCTCGTAGTTTTCGTAGTCGCCCGGACCGATGTTGCGCCACATCGCCTTGGTCAAGTCGTCGGACGTGAAGTCTCCCGGGTCCGGCTCCTTTGGTGAAGCGACGGCCGTCCTGACGGGCTTCGCGTCCAACTTGTCGGGCTGCGCGCCGAGCGGCCCCGAGACGGACAACGCCTCGTCGTCAAGGCTCAGCGTCCGCGCCAAGGACGGCGTCGGCATCCTCGCCTGGCGCGCCCGCGCGTCGGCGCGGGCCACGCGCGCCATGGCGGAGAGCGCGTCGGCCAGCGGCGCGTCTTCGGGCTTCAGGCGCGCGGCGACCTGATCCAGGCGCCGTTCCAGCGCGGCTCCGGCCAGCGGTTGGGAAAAGTCCGGCAAGACCGCCGCAAGCAGGACGCGCGCCTCGCGCTTGAGGCCGCGCATGGACACCGTCAGTTCCTCCGGCGCCAGCGCGGCGGCGAAATCGCCCTGCGTGGTGCCGGTCCAATAAGACTGCGTCGGCGCGTAGATTTGCGTGACCGCGTCCAGATCCAGCGTCTGCTCCGGCACGTCGTCGCCGTCCTCCGGGTCCCAGCGCAGAGCCACCACCGGAGAGCAGTCCGCGCGCTCCACGGCGTTGGGTCCGGAGATCCGGCCGCGCAGGTAGAAAGCGCCCACCGCGTGCTTGCCGTCCAGGGAGTAGAACGAGTAGTCGTGGCGGCGGCAGTCCACCGGCGCCAGGCGCGGCGACGCGATGGCGCGCCCGTCCTTGCGCGCGGCCAGCACGCCGCCGCCGACCAGATCCATGAAGACCTCCACGCCGTCGGACAGGTCGTAGCGCGCGATGCCGCGCGACGGCGCGGGAGCCGTCTCGGCGCGGCCCAGGAAGGAGGCGGCGGGGCCGTAGAGCAGGAAATACTCGGAGCTGAGCATGGGCACGTCGCGGCTGGCGGTGGCCAGCGCCACCTGGTAGTGAAGCCGGCGCCCGTCTTGCGGCGCCGCGCAGTCCAGCTCGCGCGAGGCGACGGTCGCGTAGTCGCGCATCTGCGAGCTCATGTAATCGTGGTAACACCCCTCCGCCGTCTTCTCCGGCAGAGTCGCGAAGGCCGCGCACGCCGGCGCCGCCGCCCCGCGAATCGGCATGAACGACTCGCCGAACTGGCCGCCGAAGCAGGTCAGCACCAGGCCCCGCACCTCCTTGCCGCCGCGCCGGGCCGCGCTGACCGCGCGCGTCAGGAGCGGCTCGGTGAGCAGCGTCGGCGCGTCGTAGCTCGGAACCGCGTTCGAGGCTTGCGGCAGGTAGCCGACCACGATCCCCGGCGGGCCGCCGTGGCCCGTCAGGACCAGGCGCAGCCGGGGTCCGGGCAGCGCGGAGAATTCGGCGACGCTTTGCGTGGACAGCGAGACGGTCCGGATCCGGCGGGCATACGGCGCGATCGGGTCGCGCACGAAGAAGACGCCCCCGCCCGACTCCGCGGGCTCGGTCGCCGCTGCGGTGCCGGTGGACGGCGCGAAAAACAAGGCGCGGCCGGGATCTTGACCGGCGGCGAAGGCCAGCAGCGTGCCCACGCCGAAGCGGTCGGTCGAGTGATCCTCCTGGGACAGCCAGCCGCTGACGCCGTACGTGAACGACGCGTCATCCTTGCGCCCGGGACACAGCAGGCGCGGCAAGGTCCCCACCGCTTGTCCCGGCGGTCGGCGGGACGCGTCGGCGAGGAACTTCGCGATGCCGTCCAGGTTGTCGCCCGGAGTCGTCGCGCCCAGAACCCGGCCGTCGCGGAAGACCAGCACGAAGGGAATGCCGTCCTGGTCCGCCGCGCCCGTGCGGGCGAGAAAATCCAGGTAGCGGGTCTGGCCGTACTCGTCGACCTCGACGCGGTCCCAGGCGGCGGCGGTCAGCGCGGGCGCGGAGGACGCGCCCACGGCCGCCAGCTCCTGAGCCAGGTGCGCGCACGGCTTGCACCAGGTCGCGCCGACGACCAGCGCGTAGAGACGGGCGGGATCCTTGCGCGAGCGCGCGACGAACAGGTCCGGGTCCTCGCCGCCGACCTTCAACGCGCGCGCCGACGTCGCCGACAACAGGAGAAGCAGGACCGCCGCGCGCGCGCTCACGGTCCGTTTATAACCCCTCGGCCGCGAAAAGTCCACCCCGGAACGGACGCTCAGCGCGGCCGCTCGGCGCGCGGGTAGGAACCCAGCACCTTGACGCGGCGCGCCGCGGTCCGCAGTTCGGACAGCGCGGCGGCGACGGCGGCGTCGTCGGCGCCGCCCAAAAAATCGGCGAAGAAGGCGTATTCAAACGGGTCCGCCGGGATGGGGCGCGATTCGAGCTTCGTCAGGTTCAAATCGTGCGCGGCGAATATCTTGAGGCAGTCGAGCAGCGCGCCGGGATGATCGTGGACGCAAAACGCCAGGCTGGTTTTCTCCTGCTTGAGGCCCGCCGGCACGTCCGCCTCGCGGCAGAACGCCAGGAAGCGCGTGAAGTTGCCCGGCACGCTCTGGATGCCCTCGGCCAGCACGTCCAGGCCGTAGGCCCGCGCGCAGCCGCGCCCGGCCACGGCGGCCTCCCCCGGCCGGGCGCGTTCGGCGAGCAGGCGGGCGGCGCCGGCGGTGTCGTATTCGGGCACGGCCTGGAGGCCGCGCGCCTGCAGAAAGTCGCGGCACTGCGCCAGCGCGATGGGGTGCGAGTAGACGGTTCTGACGCTTTCCAGCGTCTCGCCCGGGCGCGCCAGCAGGCAGTGCTCGATCAAGAGATAAGCCTCCGCGACCGCGCGCACCGGGCGCGCCAACAGCAGGTCGACGTTCACGCCGACGCCGCCCGCGATCGTGTTCTCGACGGGCACGAAGCCCGCCTGCGCGCGGCCGGACTCCACGGCGTCGAAGACCTGCTCGCTGTAGGCGAAGCCTTCCGGCTGGGCGGCGGCGCCGAAATGCGCGAGCAGGGCGGCCTCGCTGTAGGCGCCGCGCTCGCCCTGGAAGGCGACCTTCACGCGCGCACCCGCCGGTCCACGGCGGACAGGGCGGCCAGAAGGCGGCGGCGCATGGGGGCGGCGTGGCGGTTGAAGCGGTTCATGTCGACGAACAGCTCCCAGCTGTCGTTCTGCACGGTTTCGAGTATGCGCAGGAGCCTTTTGTAGCCCTCGGTGTCCACGCCGGTGGTCTTCGCGCCGTAGGCCACCAGGCCGCGGCCGATGAAGTGGGTCAGAGCCAGCGAGTGCGCCATGCGCCGGTCATGCTCGCGCGGGGTCAGCTCGACGACCTCCAGCCCCTTGCGCGCGAGCGCGCGCTTGGCCCGGCGGTAGAGCGCGTCGCTCAGGCGTACGCGGCACAGCGCGATCTTGCGGCCTTTGAGCGAGTCCGCCGCGCTGTCCGGCCCGAAGTTCGGGTGCGTGCCGAGGATATTCACGCTTCGCGGCAGGATCTTCTTGAGCGCGCGCAGGGGCTCTTCCTTAACAGAGGCGACGTCGACGACCAGCGTTCCCGGACGCACCAGGCCGCGGATGCGCCGCGCCAGCGGCTCGATCTGCGAGATGGGCACGCACAGCACGACGACGGGCTGGGCGCAGGCCTGGGCCAAGGTCGCGGGGACGGCGCCCGCGGCGCGGACCGCGCGCGCGTCGAGCTTGCGGTCATGCACGAAAATGCGCGCGTCGCGGGAGAAATGGCGGACCAGCAGGCGGCCCAGTCGGCCGAAGCCGATCAGGCCCGCGTTCACAGCGCTTCCTCAATGCGCCGGAAGGCCTCGCGCAGGACGCTCTCCGGGCGGCAGAAGCTCAGCCGCAGGAAGCCCTCGCGTCCGCACGCGGAGCCGGGCACGACCGCCACGCCGACCCGCTCCAGCAGGTCCTCGGCGAAGCGCGCCGAGTCCGAACGGCGGCCGTCGAAGCGGCGGCGCGCGTCCGCCCACAAGAACAAAGCGCCCCGCGGTTTTTCCAAATGAAACAGGGGCGACGCCAAAGCAAACGCGACGTCCCGCCGCGCCTGGTGCTCCGCGCGCCACGCGTCGCGGTGCGGCTGCCCCAGCTCCAGCGCCGCCAGCGCCCCGCGCTGGGCGAACGTGCAGACGTTGCCGGTCACGTGGCCGTGCAGGCGGCCCGCGGCGCGGATCAACTCCTCCGGGCCCGCCGCGAAGCCCACGCGGTAGCCGGTCATCGCGAAGCTCTTCGAGAACGTCTGCAAGGTCACGGTGCGCGCCGCGGCTTGACGCCCCAGGGAGGCCGCGCTGACGTGCGTAGCACCTTCGTAGACCAAGGCCTCGTAGGCCTCGTCGGCGATGATGAAAAAATCGTGCTCGTCGGCGAGCGTCGCCAGCGCGCGCAGGCTCTCGGCGGGGTAGACCGCGCCGGTGGGATTATTAGGCGAGTTGACGATCACCGCGCGCGTGTTCGGCGAGAGCGCGCGGCCCACCGCGTCCACGTCCAGCACGCCGTCCTTCGTCTCCACCACGATCGGCCGCGCGCCGGCCAGCTTCACCGCCTCGGGGAAGGTCACCCAGTACGGCGACAGCACCACCACCTCGTCGCCGGGGCCGCACAGCGTCTGCAGGATTTCATAGAGCGCCTGCTTGGCGCCGTTGGTCACCAGCACGCCGTCGGCGCAGGCCGGCACTCCGTTCACCGCGTCCAGCTTGCGCGCGATCGCGGCGCGCAGCTCCGGCAGGCCCGCCGAGGCCGAGTAGCGCGTCTGGCCCGCGAGCAGGGCGTCCTCGGTGGCGCGCAGGACGGACGCGGGCACGGGCAGGTCCGGCTCGCCTTCCAAAAGGCTGACCACGTCGCGGCCTTCGGCGCGCAGGCGCGCCACGCGCGCCGACAGCCCCAGCGTGCGCGACTCCGCGGCGGCCGAAACGCGGCTACTCAGACGCACGCTGCTGGACCTCCTTGGAGTTCATCATGACCAGGCGAAAGAGCACCTCGACGAACTCCTCGTCGACGCCGGCGCGCGCGCCCAACGCCTTGACGCGCTCCACCAGCGCCGCCTCGCGCTTGCGGTCGTAGATCGGCAGCCCCACGATTTTTTTAACCTTCGCCAGCTCCAGCGCCAACGCGCGCCGCCGCGCCAGCAGGGCGACCAGCGCGTCGTCGGTCTCGTCGATGCCGGCGCGGATGCGCGCCAGCTCCCGGTCGGTGTCCATGCGGGTGATGATATGAAATTGGGCCCTTGACGGGCTCCGCGGCCGGGGGTACCCTGAGCGCGCGACCCATGATGACGCCCCTCTTGAGACGGTTGGGACCGGCCGGCGCCGGGATGCTCGCCGCCCTTTTGGCCTGCGTGCCGCGCGCGGCCGCCGACGGCGCCGCGCTTCAGGCCGAGCTGCTGAGCGCCGCGCCCGCGGTCGCGCCGTTTGACGTCGACGACCCCGCGCCGCTGGCCTGGGAAAGCCCGAAGCGTCCGGAAGCGAAAATGTGGTCGGAGTATTCCTTTCGCGTCGTCAACCAATACCTCGACGTTCTCGATCAAGCCCGCGACATCGAGCTGTTCTGCCCCAAGTATCGCGCGCTCGACCGCGCCCGGAAAGTCGAGACGTGGGCCGACGTCATGGCGGGCATCTCCTACTGGGAGACGGGCTGGGACCCGCGCAACCGCACGCCCGAAGGCGACCAAGGCGTCGACGACGTCACCAAACGGCCGGTCTACAGCGAGGGACTTCTGCAGCTCTCCTATCAGGACCAGGAGTCGAACCCCTACTGCGTCTTCGACTGGAACAAGGACCAGCTCCTGCCCGAGACCGACCTGCACCGCACGATCCTCAATCCCTACAACAACCTCTACTGCGGCATCCGCATCATGGCCGACCTGGTCAAAGCGAACGGCCGCATCGTCGTCGCGCGCGGCGGCTATTGGTCCACGGTCCAAGCCGGCAACATCCATGACCGCGCCCGTCAGATCGAGCGCCGCGTCGGGAGCCTGCCGTTCTGCGGCGGCCGCCCCGGAAGCGGCGTCAACGACAAGATGCTGGGCGTGCTGAAGAAGCTCCAGACGGACATCAAGCGGCTCCAAGACAACTAGGCCGACGGCGTCCATTTTCCTATTGACGCCGACGCAGGACGGGGTTATCCTCGTCGCGAGAGCACCCCATGGCCCCCCTCCTCTCGATGCGTGCCGCGTTGCTCGCCGCGTGTTTCACCTTGCCCTCTCGCGCGCGGGCGCAGAGCGTCGCCGGCGGCTCGCTCACGCCCGCGCAGATCGCCGTCGCGATCACCCGTGACGACGACCCCGCCGCCGCGAACCTCCTGCTCGACGCGCCCGACGAGCAGGCCGCCGTGAAGGCCGCCGAGCCCGACCGCTTCGACGCGGTCTTTCAGCACGCCGCCGAACTGCGCGACGTCGAGCGCCTGCTGACCTCCACGGTCGACCCGATGAACATACGCCTGACCTTGCTCTCCCGCGGCAACTGCGCGTTCTGCCAAGATCCCGCGCGCCTGGAAGCCTGGGCCGCGCGGGACAAGGCCGTCATCGCGGACGTGGCCCGGAAACTGCCCGAGGTCTTCTTCGACTGGAACACGCTGTCGAGCTCCCAGCTCGACTATCTTCAGGCCTACGGGACGACCGCCGCGGATTGGAGCGCGCTCTCGCTGACGGCCCGGCACGAGCGTCTGCTCGGCTGGGCGCGCGATCAGATGAGCGCGCTGATGACGGACAATCCCGCGACCGTCCCGCAGCTTCAGGACATGTCCGCGCGCGCCTATGCCGTCTACGGCGTCCTTGGACGCGACGAGGCCGCGCCGCTCAATGAGCGCCTCCAAAAAGCCGAGACGGCCGTGCAGAAGCTCGCCGCCGCCGACAAGCTGGTCGGCTCCGGGGCCGCCGCCGGCCTGCGCCAAGCGCTGGCCGACGCGCAGAACGCGTCCGACCCCGAAGCCCGGCTTGCCGCGCTCAACCGCCTGTTCGACGCCCTGGGCCGGCCCGACGCGCAGATCCGCGCCGCCCTGCCTTCCGCGCCCGGCCAGGGCTTCGACGCCGCGTCGAGCCGGCGCACGGCCGCGCTGCTGAGCACCGGGCTGATGCGCGAGACGGACGGCACGTGGGCGGGCGCCGACTTGACGGCTTTCTTCGCCGATCATCCGCTCGACGTGGTGGTGCGGCCTTTCGCGGGCCAGGACGTCACCGCGGCGGCCGAATACGACAACGACCGGCTCTCGCTCAACGAGAAATTCATCGCGGAGTTCGTGCGCGCGCGCGGCAAGACCGTCGACGACCTGTCCCGCGATCCGACCCTGCTCCGGGACCTGACCCGCACGGTCGCGCCGGAGTTCGTGCACGAGTCCACCCACGAGATGCAGGACGCCTGGGCCAAGGCGCAGGGCCTGCCGTTCCAGAACGGCGAAGGCGTGGAACAAGAGGCGCTCACCGTACAGGCGCTGTTCGTCCTTCAGAAAGAGAAGATCGATCCGGCCTACCGCCGCTTCCTGGAGGCCAACAAGAACTCCTCGACGCTGGTCGCCAACGATCTGTGGCAGGCGGAATATCTGAAGAAGCAAGGCGCGGCCTATTACGGCGCCAGCCTTTTCTCCGACGCCTATCCCGGCTTCCCCTCCATCGCGAGCAGCGCTTCGACCGGCCTGGCGATACGCGCTCAAGCGGAAGCCGCGATCCAGGCGGAGCTCGCCCGCCGCGCGCGGCTGCCGGCGGGCGAACAGGCGCGCCTGGCCGCCGCGCCCGGCTTTGAGGTTCAAACCGTGTCCGACTACATCCGGGCCGTCCCGCAGATAGGGACGAGCGCCTTGACCGGCGAGTTGAAATTCCTGCACCGCGACGACGCGCAGACGCCGCGGGTCTACGACGCCTACGCCGCCCGGCTTGGCGGCGTCATCTCGCGCACCGACGGCCGTCTCGCCGCGCTGGGTATTCAACCCCCGGACGCGGTGCCGGCGCCGATTCTCGCCCAACCATGAAGCGACCATGAAAACGATCCGCCTGCTGCTGGCGTCGGCCTTGACCGCGGTCTGCGCGGCCGCCGCTCCCCCCGCCCCGGCCGCGCCCGCCTCGCCGCGGGACGGCTCCTTCACGTGCGCCGCGCCCTCCGGCTGGAGCGCGCGCCGCCTGGCCGACGGCGTGGTCTTCTCGGGACCGCGCGACGCCAACGGCGTGGCCGCGACCATCGTCGTCCGGCACGTGGCGCCGGGGGACAAGCTCTACGCCACCCCGGCCGCCTACATGCGCCGGATCACCGAAGCCCCGGACGTCGCTCCGCCCGGCTGGTCGGCCGGCCGCGTGCGGGACGCCGTCGTCGCCGGGCGCGCGGCCAAGCGCGTGGTCAACGGCGCGGCCAGGTTCGTGCCGCCGAATTCCTTCCGCGCCAAGCGCGTGGACACGCGCGAGGAGCACGTCGCCGTGCCCGCCGCGCGCGGCTTCTACGCCCTGATCTACGACGCCCCCGTCTCCCTGTTCGACCGCCGTCACGCCGCGTTCGAACGCGTGCTGGCCAGTTTCCGACCGAAGTTTTAAATATTCGCGTCCTTGACTCCCCCGGGCCCGAATCAATAGACTGGACCCATGGACGCCACTCCCCCCGCCAACCCCGCGGACCGTCTCGTGATGATCGTCGACGACGAGCCCGACGTGCGCCTGCTCGTCGAGTTCAACATCAAGAAGGAGGGCTTCCAGACCGTCTGTGCCGCCAACGGTTTAGAGGCGCTCGAGAAGCTCCAGGCGCGCGAGCCCGACCTGATCATCCTGGATTTGATGATGCCCACGCAGAGCGGCTACGAGTTCCTGCGCCAGGTCCAAGCCGCGGGCCACGGGAGCATCCCCGTCTTCATCGCCACCGCGCGTTCGCTGGATTCCTCGACGGTGACGGTCATCCGCCAGGAGTCCAACGTGGTGGAATTCTTCACCAAGCCGTTCAACTGGCCCCAGTTCATCGGCGCCATGCACAAGCGCCTGGGCACCGAACGCGCCTCGCCGCGGGCCAAGCCGCGCGAGCCGGGCTGGGACGCCGCGTGAGCCGGGAGGCCGCGCCGCTGGTGCGCGTCGCCGTCCGCAAGGTCACCCAGCTGGGGCATCCGGTTTTGCGCGCGACCACGCGCCGCCTGAAGGCCGAGGAAATCCGCAGCGCGGACGTGCAGCGGCTCGTGCGCGAGATGGCCGTCACCATGGAGGAGTACGACGGCGTGGGCATCGCCGGCAACCAGTGCGGCGAGAATCTGGCCGCGTTCGTCATGGGCCTGCCCAAGGGCACCAAGCGCCACCCCGACGGCATCGAACTGACCGTCGTCTTCAACCCCGTGATCAAGCCGCTGGGCGACGAGACGGAGGAGGACTGGGAGGGCTGCCTGTCGGTGCCCGATCTGCGCGGGCGCGTGCGCCGCCACCTGGCGCTGGAGCTCAGCGGCCTGGGCCTGGACGGCAAGGCCTTCAAGCGCGTCTACGAGGGCTTCCCGGCCCGCGTCGTCCAGCACGAGACCGACCACCTCAACGGATTGGTCTACCTCGACCGCATGGACGGACTCAAGACGCTCGCCTACATGAGCGAGATGGGCCGCCGGGCCTAGCTTTCGACCCCGGACGCGCTCCCGTTCTTCGGCGCCGTTTCGCGCGCGAGCTCCTCTAAAGCCTGCCAAGCGCGGGTGATGTCTTCGGCGGCCAGCGCGCGCAGGCGCCGGGCCTCCTCGGGCTTGGCAGTCGCGAGCATCCGGAAGCGGTCCTCGGCGGCGGCCAGCTTCTCGAACGCCTCCGTGCCGGTCGGCGGCCGCGAGTCGAGGCGCAGGGCCGGCTCGCCGCGCCCGGTCCGGCTCGGGTCGAAGCGCAGCAGCGGCCAGTAGCCGGACTCGACGGCCAGCTTCTGATGCTCGAGGCCTTGGGACATGTCGTAGCCGTGGGCGATGCAGTGCGAGTAGGCGATCACGATCGCGGGGCCCGGATAGGCCTCGGCCTCGCGCAGCGCCTTGAGCGCCTGCCCGTCGTTGGAGCCGAAGGCCACGCGGGCGACGTAGACGTTGTCCATGTCCATGGCCAGCCGCGCCAGATCCTTGCGCGCGGTCTTCTTGCCGTCGGTCGCGAATTTCGCGACCGAGGCGCGCGGCGTGGCCTTGGACGCCTGGCCGCCGGTGTTCGAGTACACCTCCGTGTCGAGCACCAGCAACTTCACGTTCTCGCCCGAGCGCAGCACGTGGTCCAGGCCGCCGAAGCCGATGTCGTAGGCCCAGCCGTCGCCCCCCACGATCCAGACGCTGCGCGGCGTCAGGTCGTCGGCCAGCCCCAGAAGGTCGCGGGCCTCGGGCCGGTCCAGCCCGGCCAGCTTGGTTTTGAGCGCGGCCACCCGGGCGCGGAGTGTCTTCAGGCCGGCCTCGTCGCGGCCTTCGGCCTCCAGTATTTCACGCGCGGTCTGCGCGCCCACGTCCTCGGACAGGCGCGCCAACAGCGCGCGGGCGTGCGCGCGGCGCGCGTCGAAGGCCAGGCGCATGCCCAGGCCGAACTCCGCGTTGTCCTCGAAAAGGGAGTTCGACCAGGCGGGGCCGCGGCCGTCGGCGTTCGTCGTCCACGGCGTGGTGGGCAGATTGCCGCCGAAGATGGACGAACAGCCCGTCGCGTTGGCGATCACCAAACGGTCTCCCAGCACCTGGCTGAGCAGCTTGAGATACGGCGTCTCGCCGCAGCCCGCGCACGCGCCGGAGAACTCGAAAAGCGGCTCCAAGAGCTGGCTGCCTTTCGGCGAGGACGCGTCGACCGCGGCGCGGTCGGGAAGAGGAAGCCCCGCGAAGAAGCCGTAATCGCGCGCCTCACGATCCCGCACCGCCTCGACCGGCGCCATGTTCAGCGATTTGCGCGACGGGTCCTTGCGGTCCTTGGCCGGGCAGACCTCCACGCAGAGGCGGCAGCCGGTGCAGTCGTCGGGCGAGACCGCGATCGAGTAGCGCGTGCCGGCGGGCAAGTCGCGGCCCTTCCAGGCGACCGCGCGGAAGCCTTCCGGCGCGCCCGTAAGAGATGCTTCCGGAAAAGCCTTCGCGCGGATGGCGGCGTGCGGGCAGACGAGCGCGCACTTGTTGCACTGGATGCACAGGCTTTCGTCCCAGACCGGGACCGCGTCGGCGACCGCGCGCTTTTCCCACCGGGCCGTGCCGGTGGGAAACGTGCCGTCGGCGGGAACGGCGCTGACCGGCAGGTCGTCGCCGCGGCCCGCGATGAGCGCGCCGATCACGCGCTGGACGAATTCGGGAGCCTGAGCCGGAATCTGCGGAACGCGTTCCTCCTCGGCGGGCAGTTCCGCCGGAAGGGGCACTTCGCGCAGTCCCGAAAGCGCGCGGTCGACGGCGAGGAAGTTCTTGGCCAGGATGTCCTCGCCCTTGCGGCCGTACGCCTTGCGGATCGTGGATTTGATCTCGTCCTGGAAGCCGGGCAGGAGGCCGGTAATGGAGAAGAAGCACGTCTGCATGACCGTGTTGATGCGGCGGCCCAGCCCCGCGTCCCTGGCGACGGCGCCGGCGTCCACGGCGAAGACCCGCAGTTTCTTGGCCGCCGCCGCGCGCACGACGGACGCGGGCAGGCGCTGCCAGAGTCCTTCGGGGTCGGCGTTGAGAAGAAGCGTGCCGCCGGAGGTGCAGGCGCCGATCACGTCCAGGCGCGACAGCAGGCGCTCCTGGTGGCAGGCGACGAACTCGGAATCCTTAATCAGGTAGGTCGAGCGGATGGGTTTTGGACCAAAACGCAGATGCGAGACCGTCGTGGAGCCTGATTTTTTAGAGTCGTAGACGAAGTAGCCCTGCGCGTGCAGGCCGGTCTTCTCGGCGATCAGCTTGATCGACTGCTTGTTGGCTCCGACCGTGCCGTCGGCGCCCAGGCCGAAGAACAACGCGCGGCGCGTCTGCGGATCCTCGCCGTCGAAGCCCGCAACCGGATCAAGAGAAAGCCGCGTCACGTCGTCGCGGATGCCCAGCGTGAAGCGCCGCCGCGGCTTCGACTGGTCCAATTCGGCGAAGACGGCCGCCGCCATCGCGGGCGTGAATTCCTTCGACGAAAGGCCGTAGCGGCCGCCGATCAGAACCGGGCGTTGCGCCGGACCAATGCCGCTGCCGGCCGTCTCTTCAAGAGCGGCCATGACGTCCAGCAGAAGCGGCTCGGCGGGAGCGCCGGGTTCCTTGGTGCGGTCGAGCACGGCGACCGCGCGCGTGGCTTGCGGCAGAGCGCGCACGAAGCGCGTCGCGTCGAACGGACGATAGAGCCGAACCTGCAAAACGCCCACGCGCTCTCCGCGTGCCGTCAGAACGTCGACGGCTTCCTGCAGCGCGCCGACGGCGGAACCCATGACGACGACGACGCGCTCCGCCTGCGGATGGCCGTAATAGCCGTAAAGAGGATAACGACGCCCGGTGCGTACCGCCAGGCGCTTCAGAACGGACTCCAGAATGTCGGGGATCGCCAGGTGATACGGGTTGGACGCTTCCCGCGACTGAAAGAAAATGTCCGGGTTCTGCGCCGAGCCGCGCAGGACCGGCTTGTCGGGCGTCAGTCCGCGCGCGCGGTGCGCGGCGAGAGCATTTTCGTCGATCACGGCGCGCATGTCCTCTCGGGTCAGGACCGCGACGTCGGCGATCTCGTGCGAGGTACGAAAGCCGTCGAAAAAGTGCACGAAGGGCACGCGCGTCTCCAACGTCGCGGCATGGGCGGCCAGCGCCAGGTCGTGCGCTTCTTGAACGGAGCCCGCCGACAGCAGCGCGCAGCCCGTCTGGCGCACCGCCATCACGTCCGAATGATCGCCGAAGATCGACAGCGCGTGCGTCGCAAGCGTTCGCGCGGCGACGTGGAACACGCACGGAACCAACTCTCCGGCCGCTTTGTAGAGAATCGGGATCATCAGCAGGAGGCCCTGAGACGACGTGAACGTCGCGCCGAGCGCGCCCGACGTGACCGCGCCGTGGAGCGCGCCGGCCGCGCCGGCTTCGCTCTGCATCTCGACGATGCGCGGAACCTGGCCCCACAGATTTTCATGCCCGCCCGCGGCCCAGGCGTCGCAGGACTCGCCCATGGCCGAAGAGGGCGTGATCGGGTAGATCGCCAGCACCTCGCTGAGGACGTAGGCGACGCGCGCGGCCGCCTCGTTTCCGTCCATGGCTTCGCGAAGGGAGTGGTGTTTGGTGTTCATCCCCCCTAATTAATGCAACACAGCGGCCAGACTCAGTACGACGACCAGACGCTTCCTTTCGTGTCCGTGTGGGTGCAGTTGACTAGGACAAGGCCGTAGTTGGCTTCAGTGCTGGTCGGGCAATACTGCCAGCCCGCGGGCACGCCGGAGTCGGTCCAATCGGTGATCGTGCCCACGCAGGCGCCGGTATAGACCGCCTCCACGCTGGTGTCGGGGTGATAGTCCGGAGCCTTGGCGAGCGGGATCTGCGATAGATATTTCGAGCTGACGGTCATCGCCTGCAGGCGCATGGGGTAGCTCCCCTCCATGTCGCCGTAATAGATGCTGAGCGCGGAGCGGATCGCTCCTAAATTTCCCTTCGAGGCGCCTTCCCCCGATTTGCGGATCAGCGCCGCGAATTTCGGAATCGCGATCGCGGCCAATATCCCGATGATCGCGACGACGATCATCAGCTCGATGAGAGTGAAGCCTTTGTCGCGGCCCAGGCAAGGACGAAGCTTCATGGCGGGTGCATTATAACGGCGCGCGTCCGCTCGCGCCAGGCCCGTTCGGTCACGCCGGACTGACGCGGCCGCTCCGCATATGAGAAAATGTCTCGTGACCGCCGCGCTGACCGCCGACGCCCTGACCAAGGACTACCGCTCGCCGATCAAGGAGCCAGGGCTTATGGGTGGGCTGCGCGGCCTCTTCGACCGCCGCTACAAGGACACGCGCGCGGTCGACGCCGTGTCGTTTTCGATCCAGGAAGGGGAGCTGGTGGGCTTTCTCGGCGCCAACGGCGCGGGCAAGACGACCACGCTCAAGATGCTGGCGGGCCTGCTGACGCCCACCTCGGGAACCGCGCGGGCGCTCGGCCACGTGCCCTGGCGGCGCGAGGCGGCGTTCCAGCGCCGGCTCTCCTTGGTGATGGGACAGCGTACCCAGCTGTGGTGGGAACTGCCCGCCTACGAGACGTTCCGGCTCAATAAGGACATCTACGGCCTGTCGGAGCAGGAGTTCCGCGCCAGCCTCGACGAGTTGGTCGACATGCTGGACCTGGGCGCGCACCTGTCGGTGCCGGTCAAGAAGCTGTCGCTGGGCGAGCGCATGCGCGCGGAGCTGGCGGCCGCGCTCCTGCACCGGCCGAGCCTGCTGCTGCTCGACGAACCCACGATCGGCCTCGACGTGATCATGCAGAAGAAGGTGCGCGAGTTCGTGCGCGGCTATAATAAACGCACCGGTGCGGCAATCCTGCTGACCAGCCACAACATGACCGACGTCGTGGAGCTGTGCCGGCGCGTGATCGTCATCGAGCGCGGCCGCCTGCTCTACGACGGCGCGCTCGACGCCTTGGTCGCGCGCTACGCCGACCACAAGATCCTGCGCGCCCGCTTCTCCGGTCCCTTCGACGCCGCGGGGTTGGCGGCGCTGGGCACCGTGATGAGCGCGGAGGAGGGCCGCGCCGCGCTCCAGGTGCCGCGCGAGCGCGTGGCCGCCAGCGCGGCCGCCCTGCTGCGCGATTTTCCCGTCGCCGACCTGGACGTCGAGGAGGTGGACATCGACGACATCGTGCGGCGTCTCTTCGGGGGCGCGTGAAAAAATATCTCACCGCCTACTCGATCGCCTTGCAGGAGACCCTCCAGCGCCGCTGGACCTTGCTGATGGACCGCGTCGGTGGGTTCGCGGTCGTGCTGAGCCTGTACTCCTTCTGGAACGTCCTGCTCGGGGACAAGGCCACGTTCCTGGGCTACACGCGGCCCGAGATGCTGACCTACGTCCTGATCATCAACGTCCTGCGTTCGTTCGTCTTCACCGGCCGCGGCTGGCTGCTGGTCGGGGAAATTTCGTCGGGGCGAGTGTCCTCCTACCTGGTGCGCCCCCTGCGCTATGAAGGCTACGCGCTGGCGCTCGATCTGGCGCAGAAGACCGTCCACGTGGGTTCGGCCTTCCTGGAGATCGGACTGCTCGTGCTGATCGTCCGCGGCGGCGTCTTCGTGCCGCGCGACCCCGCCGCGTGGGCGCTGTTCGCGCTCGCCGCGGCCATGGCCTCGCTGATCTTCTTCTTCCTGGAATTCGCGGTGAGCACGCTCGCCTTCTGGACGTCGGAGTCCGGCGGCCCGCTGTTCTGCTTCGAGCTGTTCCTGCAGTTCGCGGCCGGCGCGTTCTTTCCTCTGGACGTCCTGCCCGAGGGCCTGCGCCGACTGCTCTCCGCCACCCCTTTTCCGTACATGGTCTATTTTCCGGCGCGCGTGCTTCTTCAAAAAATACCGCCGCAGGAGGCCGTCCGCATGCTTGCCGGCGAGTCCGCGTGGCTGGCCGCCGCTGCCGCCGTCGCGGCGGCGGCCTGGAACCGGGGGCTTCTCTCCTACGCCGCGGAGGGCGGGTGAGCGGGGAAATCCGGCGCTACGCGCGCCTGTGGGCGCGCACCGCGTCCATGTCCATGCAGGCGCAGTTGACCTATCGCCTGGGCTCGGCCGGCTTCCTGATCGGCAAGGTCGTGCGCCTGGTTTTCTTCTTCGCCTTCGTCGCCGCCGTGTTCGACCACGTCCAGACCGTGGCCGGCTACACCCTCCTTGAAACCGCGCTGTTCTTCCTGACCTTCAACATCGTCGACATGATCGCGCAGGTCTTCTTTCGCGGCGTCTACAACGCCCGGCGCACGGTCAACGAGGGCGACTTCGACTTCTACCTCATCCAGCCCTGCTCGCCTCTCCTGCGCATGGTCTGCTCCAGCGTCGACGCGCTGGACGTGATCACGCTGTTCCCGGTCCTGGCCATGACCGCGGTCGTCCTGCACCGCCTGCCGCCGCTGGGCTTCGCGCGCGGAGTGCTCTACGCGGCGCTGACCCTCAACGCGGTCGCGCTGGTCTTCGCCGTCCACGTGGCCGTCGCGGCGCTCACCGTGCGCACCCAGGAGCTTGAGAACGCGATCTGGATCTACCGCGACGTGATGTTCATGGGCCGCTTCCCCGTGGACGTCTACGCCGCGCCCGTGCGCTGGGCTCTGACCTTCGGCGTGCCCATCGCGGTGATGACCAGCTTCCCGGCCAAGGCGTTCCTGGGCCTGCTCTCGCCGGCCTGGATCGCCTACGCCTTCGCGCTCTCCGCCGCGGCGCTGGCCGCGTCGCTGGCCTACTGGCGCGCCTCGGTCGCGCGCTACACGTCCTCGTCGAGCTGACGCCGGGAAGGCTGATGCGCCGGTCGGTCTTCCGTAGACGAAAGCGGACCTTTCTCTCCCGGCTTGAACCACAGTTCCGGCGGACGCTTGCTACAATATGCGGAGATGATCCCCACGGATAAAGACCCGCTCCCCAAGGAATATAAGCGCGTCGAGTCCGTCGACGACCTCCGCGGACTCAGCGGCCACACCATGGCTTTCCATCCCGAGTTCGCCCGCCATTTCATCGACAGCGTGGCGATGTACTGCGTGGACGGCAAGTTCCTCACCTATTTCGACCGTGAGGTGATGCGTTGGCTGGTGGCGCCGTCTCACTCGGTGTTCGGGCTTCCTCAAGACCTTTCTTTCCTCGACAAGCTCATCCCCGGCTCGGATTTCAGCGCCGAGACGGAAGTCCCCGGCCACGCTCTCCAAAAAGGACTTCCCTACCATCACTGGCTCGAGGAGAGCGTGCTCTCCCATCTCTCCAAGGCGCTGAAGACCAAGCGCTTCAAGCCTCTGCGCGCCTACCACGAGAAGTGCGCCTTGGAAGTGGCCCTGAGGCCGGGACACATCGACCTGTCGCGCTGGGACGAATACATCGGCTGGAGCCGCGATACTTTCGAGGACAGCTGGCTGATCGATTTCTCCGCCGGCTTCCGTTCGTTCTTCGCGTCCAGCCCCCTGGCGATGCCGCTCTCCTTCTACGTCAAAGACCGCCTCATCGGCGTCTACATCGGCGGCGCCCTGCCCCACCAGTACGAGATGTTCACGCATGTCTGCGACCCGGAGTTCGCGCACTACAGCAAATTCATGATCATGTCGGCCCTCGACTTCGGCGTGAAGAACTACAAGCGGGCCTATACGCTCCCCGATTTCTACGATGACGAGGAGATGATGCAGAAGGACTGGAAGACACTCTGGAAATTGCCCAATAGGGCTTATTACTGCTACGGCGCCGCCCTCGGGGCCGAGGCGGCCGTGCGTCCGCCGTGCGCTAACGAGACGCTCCCCTTCGGCGAAGGCGCGGCGCTCTCGGCCAGCAGATCGAACTCATAGCCTGAAAGTTGGGCGCGGCTTACGCCACGTCGAGCGCGGCGACGCGGAAGGTGGGGGCCGCGAATCCGCCGTAGAAGACGGGGTCGTCGGCGACGGCGTCCACGCGCGAGAGCAGGTCCAGCAGGTTGCCGGAGAGCATGGCGCCGTTGAAGGCGCGGCCCACGGCGCCGCGCTCCAGTTCATAGCCGGAGACGCCGATCGAGAATTCTCCGGACACGGTGTCGACCATGTGCGCGCCGAGCACCTCCAGCACGAGCAGGCCGTCCTTCGTGTCCGATAGCAGGGCCTCCCGCGTGCGCGCGCCAGGCTCCAGGCGCAGGTTGGACGGGCCGGGGCCCGGCCGGTCGCTCCAGCCGGAGCGGTAGCCGCAGCCGTTGGACGTCGTCTTGGCGCGCGCGGCGGTCGCGGAGTCGTGAAGGAACTCGCGCAGGATCCCGCGCTCGATCAGCGTCTTGTCGCGCGTGGGCACGCCCTCGTCGTCGAAGCTCGCGCTGGCGGGTCCGCCGGGCAGGCGCGGGTCGTCGCGCAAGGTCACCAGCGTCGAGGCCACGCGCGCGCCCAGGCGCGAGGCCAAAAGCGAGCGCCCGCTCTGCGCCTCCTCGGCGGACAGCGGATCGGCCAGCAGCTCCAGAAGCTCCGCGCCCACCCAGGGCTCGAAGACGACCGCGCGCCGGCCCGCGCGCGTGCGCCGCGCGCCCAGGCCGGCGGCGGC
>JAJXVH010000024.1 GCA_021782205.1 bacterium
CGCCGGCGACCACGCCGCCTTCCTCGGCCGGCCGCCCAGCGCCACGCGCACGGGCTGGGTCGGCGGCGACGGCGGTGCTCCGTGGCCCACGCAGTACGTCCGTCCTCCGTACAACGCCTTCAGGTCCACCGGCACGCGCTCGGAGATCAGGAAGGCCAGCAGCTTGAGCAGGCCCGCGACGTCGTCGCCGCCGCGGACGTCCACGGCGCGTGCCGCGTGCGGCAGGGGACCCAGAATTTTCCCGATCATGCGCGTGCAGGAGCCCTGCGGGCCCAGCTCCACGAACACGCGCGCGCCGTCCTCGTAGGCCTTCTTGACCAGCGCGGCGAAGTCCACGGAGCGGATCGCCTGCGTGGTGATGGAGTCGGCCGCGCTCTCGCGCGTGGGCTCGTAGGCCTTGCCGAACGCGCCGGAGTAGTAGCGCAGGCCCTTGGGCGCGCGCGTGGCAAAAAGATGCAGCTCGCGGTATTTGCCTTCCACCAGCTTCGCCGCGGGAAAGTGCACCGTGGACACGCCCTGCAAGGGCAGGAACACGCAGCCCAGACCCTCCACCAGCTTCTCGACGGCCTGGCGATAGCCGCCGACCACGCATTCCACCGGCGCGTTGACGATGAGCAGGGCCGCGCGCTCCGCACCCTTCAGGCCCCGGCGCACCGCGTCCGCGGGCCGGTCCACCACGCCCAGCACCCAGTCCACCTTCTCGTCGGCGGGCAGGCGCCAGAACTGCCGCGCCGCGTCGCACGGGCCGGCCAGCTCGCTGGTAAAAAGGCTCGACGACTTCATGCGCCGCAGCATCTCGTCGCGCGCCGTCCACGCGCGCGTGGAAAACAGCCCCGCCGTCTCGCCCAGGCTGTAGCCCACCACCGCGCGCGGCTCCACGCCGAGCGCGCGCAGAAGGTCGCTGGTGACCGTACCGTGCGCGACGGAGCCGAAGATCAACGCGTGGTAGTCCGCGTTCAGCGCGCTCTCCGCCTCGGCCTCCCAGCCCTGCGGCCAGGTCAGCCGCCACGGCACGATCCGGCCGGGCACCAGCTGGTCGCGCAGGAAGCCGTTTTCCGCGTCCTGACGGCGCAGGATCTCCGGCCACTGCGCGGCGAAATCCGCCGTCATGCCCACGTATTGGTTGCCCGAGCCCGGGAAGACGAAGGTCAGGTCGCCTCCCAGCGGCGGGCGCGTGGTCAGGTGGATCCGATCGGAAGGCAGCGGCCGCTCCGGGTTCTCGCGCAGGGACTCGTCGGCCTGGCGCGCCAGCGCCAGAAGTTCCGCCGCGCCGCGCGCCACCAGCGCGACCGCCAGCCGCCGCTCGGGCGCGGACCCGCGCTTGAGCCACCAGCGCCGCGCCAGCGCCTCGATGTTGTCTTCCGCGGCCTGGCCCGCGGCCCAGGCCGCGAGCTCGGCCAGGCCCGCGCGCAGGCCCGCCGCCGCGTCGGCCTCCACCGAAAACAAGCCCTCCGCGCGCGCGCCCAGCGGCTGGCGGCGCTCCTCGATCAGACGCGTGTCGTCGCCTTCGCGTTCGCACTGCTCCAGCACCGCGTGCACCGCGCCGCCGTCGGCGCCCAAGGAGGTCACTCCCGCGCGGCGCGGCCCCTGCGCGCGGTTGCGCAGCCAATACTGCGCGCGGCGCGGGCTGTGGAAGCGCCCGCGGGCCTTCGCCAAGGGCGCGATCGGCGAATCGATCTCGGGACCGGCCGGCAGAATCTCCTGATAGAGGCACAACGCCGCCTTGACCAGCCCCGCCAGACCGGCGGCGGCGCCCGCGTGGCCGATCACCGCTTTGGACGACGACAACGACAGCGGCAACTCGGCCTCCGCCTGGCCGAAGACCTCCAGCAGAGCGGTGGCCTCGGACTGATCCTCCTCGCGCGTCCCCGAGCCGTGGCACTCGACCAAGCCCACGCGGCTGGGGTCGACGCGCGCGTCCTCGTAGGCGCGGCGCAGGGCCTCGGCGCAGGCCGCCGCCGTGGGTGCTTCGGCGTCGCAGCCGCCGCCGGACGACGAACCCACTCCCGCGATCACCGCGTAGACTCGGTCGCCGTCGCGCACCGCGTCGTCCAGGCGCTTGAGCACCACCGTCGCCGCGCCCTCTCCCGGCACGGTCCCGTCGGCCCCCGCGTCAAAAATACGAGGGCGCTTCAGAGCCGAATAGGGTCGCTGCGCGTGCGCCGCCGCCAGCGCCCGCACGTCGCCCGCCGCGTCCGCCGCGCCCGCGACGGCCGCGTCGATCTCCCCGCGCTGCAGCGCGCGCACCGCGGCCTCGACGGCCTTGAGCCCGGAGTTCTCCTCGGCCGACAGCGCGAAGCTGGGTCCGCCCAGGCGGAACTCGCGCGCGATGCGGCTGGCCGCGATCGAGGCGAGCCCCCCCATCACGCGGTTGGCGTTCAGCGCCGGGCCCGCGGCGTCGCGCAGGCTTGAAAGCCACTGCGCGCGCTCCGCCTCCGTCAGCGTCCAGCCCTTCTCGCGCGCCCACTCCTCCGCGCGCGCGGCCAAGGTCCAGCAGAAATCGTAGTGCGTGACGCCCATGTCGAAGGAAAGCCCCAGGAAGACGCCGGTCCGGTCGCGGCCCTCTTCGGACAGCTTGGCGTCCGCGATCGCGGCGGACGCGCTCTGCAGGGCGAGGACCTGCTGGGGCAGCATCTCCTCGATCTCCTTGGGCGGAATGCGGAAGGCCGACGCGTCGCACGTCAGTTCGCGCAGGAAGCGCCCGGCAAAGCCCGCCGAGGCCTCCACGCCCCACCAGCGCTCCGCGTCGGCCGACGGGTCCGGAGCGCGGCCGTTGAGCGCCGCCTCTTGATAGGCGCGCAGGCCGACCAGTTCGCCGAAGCGCGCGTCCATGCCCACGATCGCCACCGCGGCGCGCGCGGGCGGCGCGCGGCGCGCGGCCGTGCGCGACGGCGCGGCGCTGGGTTCGGGAGCTTCCTCCACGAGGATGTGCGCGTTGATGCCCCCGAAGCCGAACGCGGACAGCGCCGCGCGGCGCGGCGCGCGGCCGTCGCGGCGCTCCCAAGGCGCGGCCTCGGCCGCCACGCGAAACGGCGAGCCGTCCAGCCCCGCCGCCGGGTTGGCGCGCGAGAAATTGGCGTTGGGCGGCAGGACGCGGCGCTCGAGCGCCAGGATGATTTTCATCAGCCCCGCCGCGCCCGCCGCCGTCAGCAGGTGGCCGACGTTGGACTTGACCGAGCCCAGCGCGCACTGTCCCGGCGTCCAGCCGCGCTCGCCCCACAGCGCCTTGAGGCTCTGGACCTCGACGGGGTCGCCGGTCGGCGTGCCTGTCGCGTGGCACTCCACGAAGTCGATCTGCGAGGGCGACAGCCCGGACTCCTGATAGGCCGCGCGCATGGCGCGCAGCTGGCCCACCGTGTTCGGCGCCAGCAGGGAACCGCCCACGTCGTTGGACAGCCCTCCGCCCGCCAGCACGGCGCGCACGCGGTCGCCGTCGCGCCGGGCGTCGGACAGGCGCTTGAGCACGAACACTCCCGCGCCCTCGCCGACGACCAGGCCGTCGGCGCCCGCGTCGAACGGGGCCGGGCGGCCCGAGGCCGACAGCGCGCGCAGTTGGGCGAAACCCATCTGCGTGTAGAGGCTCTCCGGACGCGAGACGCCGCCCGCCAGCATGGCGTCGGCTCGGCCGGCGCGCAGTTCCTCCATCGCGAACTTGAGCGCGTAGAGGGAGGACGCGCACGCCGCGTCGAGCGTCCACGTCCCGCCGCCCAGGCCGAAGGCCTTGGCCAGCACGCCGCCGGGCAGACCCGCCACGCGGCGGTTGGCCGCGCCGACGCGCGCGCCGCCGGCGCGGCGCGGCTCCAGGCCCAGCGCCTCGCGCTCGAAACCGGGTCTCAACAACTCCCGCGCCCACGCGGAGGCCGCGTCCGTGGGCAAGGCCAGCTGGCCCAGGACCACGCCCACGCGCTCGCGCTCGGCGGGCAGGCGCGCCTCCTCCAAAGCCGCGCGCGCCGCGTGCAGTGCGAAATGGAACGCCGGGTCCAAAGATTCCAGCCAGCCCCGGTCCAACGCCAGGCCGGCGGGATCGAAGCGGAAATCCTCGACGAAGCAAGCCTTGAGCGAGTAGGTCTTGTCGAGCGCGCCCTTGGCCGGGTCGAACGCCGAACGCGGGTCGACGGGCCAGCGGCCCGCGGGAACCTCGCGCGCCGCGCACCGCCGCGCGGCGATGTTCTCCCAGAAACGATCCGGCGTCGGCGCGTCGGGGAAAATGCCCCCCGCGCCCACGACCGCGATCGGCTCCGGCTTGGCGCTCACTTTCGGTAGATGGTGAAAGCGGCCGCGTCGTCGGTCCAGGAAATGGTCTGCGCGCTCAGCCGTCGCATCACGCCGAACCAGCCGCCGACGGCGGGGTCATACACCGACGGCGGCAGAGGCACCTTGCTGGCCACCACCCGGATCACCTCCGCGGACACGTCGTCGGTGGAGTCCGGCAGTTGCGCCGTCAGCGCGATACCGGCCTTCTGCGCGTCGGCGTCCGGGTAGGTCCAGGTCTCGCCCGCCTTCAGGGACTTCTGCGTCACCGCCTCGTTGGGCACGACCAGCGCGGTCTTGGGCACTGCGCCCAGGTTGTAAAGATCGTAAAGGTAGACCGTGCAGTCGCGCGTGGGCGTCACCGTGATCTGCGCGGCGTCGCCCTGGACGAAGCGCGTGCGCGACAGCCCCAGCTCCACGCGGAAGTCCTTGTCCGCGTCGGCGGGCAGGGGTGCCACGCAGTCCTTCAGCGCGACGTAGTAGGAGCAGCTGGGGCAGTCCGGATCGTCGCGGTAGCCCTCGCCCAGCACGCGCTCGTCGAGCACGCGCCCGTTGCGCGTGGTTAGAAGGAGGCTCTCGGTCAGCCGCGCCTGGCTGCGCAGGCCCTCTTGCTCGAAATCCAGCAGACGCGAGTGAATATCCACGCCCAGGAAGTTCTGCACCGCCGCCGCGCGCGCCTGGGCGATGGCCGAGGCCCGGACCTGCTCGCGCGTGTCCTGCGCTCCAGCCGCCACGGTGGATTCGCCGATCACCCAGGTGCAGCCGTCGCCGGGACCCAGCACGCGCCCGGAACGGTCTTGCATGGCCGCGCGCGGCGCGCGCGCGTCGTTGGAACCCACGCTTTGGGGCAGCGCCGCGCCGCCGCCGGACGCGGGTGCGACCGGGGCGACGCCCGCCGCGCGGTCCAAGGCCGTCTGCGCGGCCGCGGCCCGGGCCTTCACCGCGGAGACGTCGCCGGACCCGGGCCGCGTCGCGGCACGTCCGCCGCAGGCCGCGGCCAACGCCGCGGCCAGCACCGGCGCGAGTCGTCGGTTCATGTCAGTTCCCGTTCGAGTTGTCGAGCGTGTTCTGCGCCTTGTTGGCGTCCTGCACCGTCGCGCCGTAGTTCGGCGCGCCCAACTTGGGGTCGTGGCAGGCGGCCACGAGCGCGGCCAGGGCGAGTACGACGAGAAGCGACTTCTTCATGGCATTCTCCTTTTATCGCCGCGTCAGGCGGCGGACTCCACGGCGTTGCGGCGAAAAGCGCCGGCCAGGGACGCGTCCACGGTGAACTCGCCGCCGTCCAGGCGCGCGATGAGCGCCCCGCGCTCATCGACGAATTCCACGTCGGCGGCGGCCAGGCCGTCGGCGCGCCGCGCGGTCCGGACGACCACGCGCACGATTCCCTGCGGGAATCGCGCGGCAAACTGACGGTAGCGCCCCATGCGGCTGGGCAAGCACGGCGCGCCCAGGCGCTCGACCGACCAGAGGATCATCGCCTGGAACGCCGCGTCCAGCGCGGCCGGGTCCGCGCTCCAACGCTCGCGCAGGGGCTGCGGCGACCACGCCGACGGCGGCGGGGCCGTCCTGGCATCGACGACGATGCCGTCTTCGCCGCAGGCCGAGACGCCGGTGATGAAGCGCATCTCTGCGCCGTGGAACAAGACGTCGCGGTAGGCCGCGTCCAGGCCGCGCGCGTACGCCGGGCCGGCGACGCTCAAGGCCGGCGCCGGCGCGGCGGCCAGGCGCGGCGCAAGAATGATTTTCGCCGCGGCATGCAGTACGCCGCCCTCCCCGCGCAGTTCCGCGGCGACGGCAAAGCCGCCGTCGCGCTTTTCGAGCGCGCCCGCGTAAGCCTTCAGCGGCGTCGCGGCACCGGGCCGCACGAAGACGCCCTTGAGCGCGCGCAGATCCTCGAAGCCGGCGAAGGCCAGCCCCGGGTGCGACAGCTGTGCCGCGTGCGCCAGCCACTCCGCCGACAGCGCCAGCGGCAGGACCGCGCGGCCGTTGAGGGCGTGCGCGGACAGGATGGTCAAGGATTCGAGCGTCAGGTCGCGCTCGAAGGCCAAGGGCAGGGCGGGCGCGGCCCCGCCGCGGCGCGCCAGCACCACGCTTTGCGCGGGTCCGTCGGCCAGAGATTCGGCGACCAGATGCGCGGCACCCGCCTCCAGGTCGATCACGCCCACGCCCTCGGACGCGAACAGCGCGCGCAGGGAGGCGTCCACCATGCCCCCGTCCCACGGTCCCCAGCCCGGCGCGACGACGCGGGCCTTGGAGCGGCGCGCCAGCACCTGCGCGGCCTTGTTCAACGCCTCGTTGGCGATCGCGTAGTCGGACTGGCCGACGCGGCCGTAGTGAGCCGTCGAAGAGGAGAACAGCGCGATCAGGCGCAGGGCCTCGGGGTCCAGCGCGTCCAGGAAATGGCGCAGTCCCGCAAGCTTCGTGTCCAGCACCGCGTCGACGGCCTGCGGCGTCTTCTCGGCGATGCGCTTGTCGGCGAGCACGCCCGCGCCGTGGATCAGCCCGCGCACCGGGCCGAAGTCGCGCGCGGTCTCGGCGACGAGCGCCCTCACCGCGTCCGCGTCGCGCGCGTCGCAGGCGCGGTAGCGCGCCTCAACGCCCAACGCCGCCAGCGCGCTCAGCGTCGCGCGGATCTCCCGCTCGGCCAGAACGCGCTTGGCCTTCTCGCCGATCACCTTCGGGCTCAAGCCCTTCTCGCGCGCCGCCAGCGCCGCGCGCAGTTCCGCCTCCGTGCGCGCGGAGTCCAAACCCGCGGGCTCGGCGCCCGGCGCGGGACTGCGGCCGACCAGGACCAGGCGCGGCTGAAACTCGCGCGCCAGCGCCAAGGCGCACGCCGCGGTCACGCCGCGAGCGCCCCCGGTCACGATCACCGCGTCGCCGGGCTGGAGCGGCCGCCGCGTCGGGGCCGGAACGGCGCGTTCCACGAGCGCCACGCCGCGCGCGCCGGACGCGTTGAGCGCCGTCTCCACGGGACCGTCGAACAAAAGTTCCTTGGCCAGCAGGGCCGCGGCCGCGTCCAGCGGCAACGCCGGGTCCACATCGACGGCCCGCGCCGTGACGCGCGGCCACTCGCGCGCCGCGGTCTTCACCAGCCCCGCGATCCCGCCGAACGCGGGGTCGAAGTCCCGCCCCTCGAAACCCAGCGCGCCGTCCAGGCGCGTGACCGCGGCCAGGAGGCCGCGCCCGTCGCGCGCGTCGAAGCGGCGCCCCGCCGCCTGCGCCAGTTGAAAGGCTTTCTTCAGCCACGCCTCCGACGGCGCCGTCCACGGACAGCCGAGCCCGGCGGGCCGCGTCGGCGCGACCAGCACCAGCGCGCCCAAATCGACCGGCAAGGCCTGCGGCTCATCTATTGAAACGATCTGCGTTTGGAAGCCCTTGGCGCGCCATTCGCGCGCCAGCGCCTCGTCCAGGCCGGAATCGCGCGAGATCGCGACGACGCAGGATTTGTCGAGAGCCAGCAGGTCGCGCGGACCGACCGGCGCCAATTCCGGCATCAGCCGCTGAAGCTCCTTCAGGATCGCCGCCGGCGCGGGGGCGGGCGTCGAAACGGCGGCCGGCGCGGGGGCCACGGCCATGCCCTGCGCCAAATAATCGGCGATGGACTTCAGCGTGCGCAACGTTCCCAGATGCTCGGGCTTGACCTTCGGCGCGCCGGGCAGCTTTTCCTGCACGGCCGACAGGATCTCCACGCGCTTGATCGAGTCGATGCCCAGATCGCCTTCCAGGTCCATGTCCGTGTTGATGGTCTCCGCCGGATAGCCGGTCTTTTCCGAAACGATCGAGATCAGGGTCGGCAGTATCGGCGCGGCAGAAGACGCGGACGCGACGGCGGCGACAGAAGCGGCGACGGCAACGGGCGCGGGAGCGGCGGCCATGCCTTGCGCCAGATAATCGGCGATGGATTTGAGCGTGCGCAAGGTGCCCAAATGCTCGGGCTTCACCTTCGGCGCGCCGGGCAGCTTTTCCTGCACGGCCGACAGGATCTCCACGAGCTTGATCGAGTCGATGCCCAGATCGCCTTCCAGGTCCATGTCCGGGTTGATGGTCTCCGCCGGATAGCCGGTCTTTTCCGAAACGATCGAGATCAGGGTCGGCAGTATCGGCGCGGCAGAAGACGCGGACGCGACGGCGGCGACCGGAGCGGCGACGGCAGCGGGCGTGGGAGCGGCGGCCATGCCTTGCGCCAGATAGTCGGCGATGGATTTGAGCGTGCGCAAGGTTCCCAAATGCTCGGGCTTCACCTTCGGCGCGCCGGGCAGCTTTTCCTGCACGGCCGAAAAAATCTCCACGCGCTTGATCGAGTCGATGCCGAGGTCGCCTTCCAGGTCCATGTCCGGGTTGATCGTCTCCGCCGGATAACCGGTCTTCTCCGAAACGATCGCGACCAACACGGTCGCGATATTCGTCGCCGGGGCGGCCAGGGCCGCGGCCCGCGCGACGGGCGCGGGTGCGGGTGCGGTCAGCGGCGCCGTGACGACGGGAGCCGGCGCGACGAACGCGGACGACGTGACCGCGGCCGGAGCGCCGGAGAACTGGGCGCTCAGCGCCTGCTGCTGTTCGATCAAGGCTTGCACGGACCGTTGGGCCGTTTCCTGACCCTGCAGGAACTGAAGATGAAGCTGGGCGGCCTGCTCCTGCAGGCGCGTCAGCGCGTCGATGCCGGCCTGCGCGGCGGCCAACGCCAGGGGAAGCGCGGAGTTCGCGGAGACGGAGACCGGAAGCGGGGCCGAGGAGACGGCGGCCGGGGCCGCCGCCGTCAACGGCGCGCGGACGGGACGCGGCGCGGGCTTTGAAGATCGATACGGCGCGCCGGTGAGCGTCACCGCCATCTTGGGCTTGGGGCGCGCGTCCTTGAGTCCCGCGGCGCCGTCCTGCCACGGCGTCAGGTCCACGGCGTGGCCCGACGCGGCAAGCTGGGCCAGCGCGCGCGCCAGGTCCGCCGCGCCGGACTTGCGGCCGTTCGACGCGTCCACGGCGGCGGCGCGGAAGTCCCGGCCCTTCAACGTCAGACCGACGAGACCGGTCAGGCGCGCGCCGGCGCCGACTTCCAAGAACGTCCTCACGCCGTCGCGGTGCATGGCTTCGATCAGCTTGACGAACTCCACGGGCTTGGCCAACTGACCGGCGAGCAGGTCGCGCGACGCCGCGGCGTCGGCGGGGTAGGGCTCGGCCGTGGTGTTGGCGTAGACGGGCGCGGTCGGCGCGGAGAACGCGACGTCCTTGAGCGCCGCGGCCAAGCCCGCGAGCGCGGGCGCGACGAGCGGGCTGTGGAACGCCGCGGCCACGGGCAGGCGCACGCACTTATGGCCGCGCGCGGCGAATATTTTCTCGGCCCGCGCGATCTCCGCCGTCGCGCCGGAGAGGACGTTTTGCGCCGGGGCGTTGCGGTTGGCGATCACGAGTTCAAGTCTTTCTTCGGCGACGATTTTCTCGATCTCCGCCAGCGCGGACTGGACGGCCAGCATCGAACCTAGATCACCCTTGCCCGCCGCCATCAGCCGGCCGCGCAGGCCGGAGAGCTCGTGCAGAGTTTTCTCATCGTAGCGGCCCGCGGCGTGCAGGGCCACGAGTTCGCCGTAGGAATGCCCCGCGTACGCGTCGGCCTTCACGCCGAAGCGCGCCAGCACCTTCAGCGCGCCGACGGCGGCCGCGCCGAGCACGGGCTGGGCCACGTCGGTGGAGCGCAACGCCAATTCCTGCGCGTCCTTCTGTTCCGGTTTCCAGGCGGGCTGCGGGAAAAGGGCGTCGGACAGACGGCCCGCGCCCGCGAACGCGGCGTCGGCGTTCTCAAGCGTGGTGAAAGCCTCCGGGAACTGGCAGAACAAATCGCGGCCCATGCCCACATACTGCGCGCCTTGGCCGGGAAACAAAACGCCCAGCTTGCCCGAGCGCCCGGAGCCGAAGTAAATGCCCTCGGGCGACGACCAGGACGGCTTGCCGGCGTTCTGCGCCAACAGCAAAACGGCCTTGGCGATCAACGCGCCGAAGTCCGCCGACTTTTCCGTCACGATCACCAGACGGCACGAAGATTGGGCGTCAAAATCGGCGCGGCTCTTCACCGCGGCAGGACGAAGCTCGTCCCACGACTTCAGGACGGCGAAGGAATTCAGCTTCCCGGTCAATTCGCCGGCGTCTTTGCCGGAGACCGCAAACAATTCCACGTCCGGGTCCCAATCGACGCTCGCCTTCCGGGCATCGTGCTCCTCTAGAACCGCGTGGAAGTTCGTGCCGCCGAAGCCCAGCGCCGAGCACGCGGCGCGGCGCGGATGGCCCGCCGGCGAAAGCCACGGGCGCTTCTCAAGACTCAAGTAAAACGGAGAATCGCCCTTCGCCAAAATCGGCAGGGGCTCCTCGACCTTGATGGTCGGCGGAAAAACCTTGTGGTGCAGAGCCAGCGCGGCCTTCACCAGCGCGGCGGAACCGGCGGCGGCCTTGGTGTGGCCGATCTGGGATTTCACGGAACCCAACGCGCACCAAACGCCTTCGCGTTTGGCGCCTTTATAAACCTGGGAGAGAGCTTCGACCTCGATACCGTCGCCGACGGCGGTGCCGGTGCCGTGCGCCTCGACCAGCTCGACGGTGTCGGGAGTCACGCCGGACACGCGGTAAGCTTCTTTCAGCGCGCGCGTCTGGCCGTCGGCGCTGGGCGCGTAGATGGACTTGCCGCGACCGTCGGACGAGGTGCCGATGCCGCGGATCACGGCGTAGATCCGGTCTCCCGCCTTCTCCGCGTCCGTCAAACGCTTCAAGACGACCATGCCCACGCCCTCGCCCAAGGTCGTGCCGTCGGCCTTCGCATCGAACGGGCGCGAGTGGCCGGAGGCGGACAGCGCGGGCGTCTTCGTGAAGCACGTGTACATGAAAATATCGTTGAACGTGTCCACGCCGCCCGTGATCGCCATGTCGCAGCGGCCGGCCTGGAGTTCCAGGCAGGCCATGTGCGCGGCCGACAGCGAGGACCCGCAGGCGGCGTCGACGGCGCAGTTCGTGCCGCCCAGGTTGAAGCGGTTGGCGATGCGGCCCGCCACCACGTTGCCGAGCAGGCCGGGAAAGGAGTTCTCCTGCCACGGCACGTAGGAGTCGGCGATGCGCGCGCACACGTCCTCGGCCACGTCGGCGGGCACGCCGGCCTCCGCCAGCGCCTTGCGCCAGCGCGGATGGCCCAGGCGCGCGCCCAGCGGCACCACCAATTCAAGAGCCCCGGTCACGCCCAAGATCACGGACACGCGCGAGCGGTCCCAATGGTCCTTGTCCACGCCGCAGCCCGCGTCGGCCAGCGCCATCTTCGCGGCGACCAGGCCGAAAAGCTGGGCGGGGTCCGTGGCTTCCAAGGTGTTGGGCGCCAGACCGAACTCCGACGGATCGAAATCGTAGGCGTCGAGAAAGCCGCCCTTGTAGGCGTAGACGTGGTCGGGCTTCTTGGGGTCCTGGTCGAAATAGTCGTCCCGGTTCCAGTGGCTTTCGGGCACGTCGCGGATCGCGTCGACCTTGTTCTTGACGTTGGCCCAATACTCGCGCAAGGTCTTGGCCTTCGGGAAAACGCAGCCGATTCCGACGACGGCCAGCGGGACGGCTTTCGTGTCTTGGCTCATGGCCTCTCGATGCTCAGTTCAGTTGAAGGTCGAGCGCTTCCGACGGCAGCGGCTCGACGCGGACGGCTTCGGACGGCACGACGACGCCCTGCGCGCGCAGGAAATAAGCGCGCGTCAGCACGGCCGCGCCGTAGAGAATGTTCTTGGCGACCAGCGCCACGCGGCGATTTTCTGGCGCGGCCAGGAAAGAACCCTGCGCCCACTCGTTGAACGCGCCCATGGCGGGGCCGCACCAGATCTGATAGTCGAGCGTGCGGTCGGCCACGCCCGCGTTGGCCCAGCGCGAGGCCTGGCCCAAATAAGAGCGGAACACCAGCGCCAACTTGTGCTTAGGGTCCTTCTCGGCGCGCTCGATTTGGGCGGGGTCGCGCGCGAGAAAAAACGCGCGCGTCTTTTCCCATGAAACGTCCAAGCTCTCGCGGAACAGGTCGCGCTCCAACGCCTGGCGCACGGCCGCGGGCAGGGCCTCGATCGAATCGTAGGCGCGGTAGACCTCGTAGAGCTTGGCCGCGCGCATGGCGAACATCGTGCCGCGCTTGAGGATCTGGACCTTCACGCCCAGCTCGAACATGTCGGCGGCGGGCGCCATGGCCACGTCGGCCTGACCGGCCGCGGCGAGCAGGCGCCGCACCGCGTCGGAGGAACCGGATTCGACGCAGGCCTGATTGACCGAGCCGGTGAGCACGTAGGCCGCGCCCATCATGTACGCGGCGGCGGCCGACGCGGGCGTGGCGATGCCGCCCGCGGCCCCCACGCGCGGCGCGGCGGCGAAGCGGAACTTCGCCTGCAGACGGTCGCGCAGGTCGATGATCGCGGGCAGCAGCGAGACGAGCGGGCGGTTGTCGGTGTGGCCGCCGCTGTCGGCCTCCACGGTGACGTCCTGCGCCATCGGGATCTCCGCGCCCAGCGCGGCTTCCTCATCGCTGATCAGGCCCGACGAGGCCAGCTCGCGGCGCAGGGCCTCCGGCGCGGGCGACAGGAATTTTTCGGCCACCTCGGCGCGGGAAACCTTGGCCACGACCTTGTTCGGCGCTTCGACGCGGCCGTCCGTGCCGCGCCTCAGGCCGCTCAAGCGGTAGCGCACGATCGCCGGCGTCAGTCCCATGAAGGCCGACGCCTCGACGAGCTTCACGCCGCGGCGCAGGTATAGTTCGGCCAGCGCCGCCTCCAGCGCCGGTTCGTTGGGGCTATGGATGAGATTGAAGCCGTGCGGGGCCGCACCCAGGGCGTCCCGCAAGCGGTCGATCGCATTTTCCACGCGGTCGAGGGAAAGTCCCGCCGCGCCGAAGAATGAAAGCAATCCCGCCTTGGCGCCCGCCTCCACCAGCTCGACCGACGCGATGCCGTTGGCCATCGCTCCGGTCGCGTAGGCGTAGCGCACGCCATGCTCGCGCCGAACCTCCGGATCGCCCAAATTTTCGAGCGGCAGGGGCGGCGCGACGGCCGCGCCCGCGCGCGCCGGACGATTGAGGTCCATCAAGGCCGCGCGCAGTTCGGCGGCGTCGGCCGGGACGTCCAATGAGGCGGGGCTGGAGGTCAAATCGTGCTCGTGAGCGCGCGTTTTAATATCGGTGAATTATACCGCTTTTCTGACGGAATTAGACCCCCGGCAAGAGAGCCCTCCGCGTCTATCGACCAATGTTTGATAAACTAGGCATCCTCCCATGCAAGCTCAATTCCACGCTCTGCTGACCTTTTGGTTTCACTTCGTCGAGACGCAGGGCTATCTCGGCGTGTTTTTGCTGATGGCGCTGGAAAGCTCCATCGTGCCCATCCCCAGCGAGATCATCATGCCGCCGGCCGCGTATTGGGCCGCGCAGGGGCGCATGGATTTCTGGCTGGTCGTGGCCGCGGGCGCGGCGGGCGGGCTCTTCGGCTCGCTGGTCTGCTACGGCGTCGCGCGCGCGGCCGGCGCGCCCGCGATCCTGCGCTGGGGCCGCTACGTGCTGATGCCGCCGCAAAAGGTGGAAGCGGCCGAGAACTGGGTGCGCGAATACGGCGTGAGCGGAATTTTCTTTTCGCGCCTCCTGCCCGTCGTGCGCCACCTGATCTCGGTTCCCGCCGGCATCCTGCGCATGCCCGTGGCGGCGTTCTGCGTCGCGACGACGGCCGGCGCCTTCCTCTGGGACTTGATCCTGGCCTGGTTCGGCCGCCAGGTCATCGGCGACCAGCCGCACCTGCTGGACTCGCCGGAGCAGTTGGCTCTGGTCCTGCGCGAGAAGACGCACCTGATCGTGCTCGGCATACTGGCGCTGGCCGCCGCCTACGCGTTGATGCTGTGGCTGCAGAAGCGCAGTTCGGCGCACGCCGCGTCGCGCGCGTAGCGCGCAAGGATAATCGTCATGGCACGAAGCGACCCGCATTCTTATTTCGACGATGCTCAGCCCCGCGCGCGCTCGTGGCGGCTGGACCTGCGCGCGGATTTCGACGCCAAGACGCTTTCCGGTGAAATCGAATTGGCTCTTGATCGAACGGACGGCGGCGCGCTCGACCTGGACACCAAGGGCTTGGACATCCGCCGCGCCTCGGTCGAAGGCCGCGACATTCCTTTCGAATTGGGTCTGGAAGAGCCGATTCTGGGACGACGCCTGCGGCTGACCTTGCCCGCGGGCGCGCGCGCCGTGACGATCGCCTACCGCACCTCTCCGGCCGCCGCCGGACTGCAGTGGCTGGCGCCGGAGCAGACCGCGGGCGGCAAGAAGCCGTTTCTGTTCAGCCAGTGCCAGGCCATCCACGCGCGCAGCGTGGTTCCCTGCCAGGACAGCGCGGCCGCGCGCGTGACCTACGAGGCCCGTCTCGACGTGCCCGAAGGCCTGACCGCGGTCATGAGCGCCGGACCCGCCGGAGACGCATCCGCGGCTCCCGGCCGCCGAACGTTCCATTTCAAGATGCCTCAGGCCATTCCCAGCTACCTGCTGGCCATCGCCGTCGGCGAACTGGAAAGCCGGGAACTGTCGCCGCGCTCGCGCGTGTGGGCCGAACCCGCAACCGTCGAAAAGGCTGCTGCGGAATTCTCCGGCGTGGAGGAGATGATCCTCGCCGCCGAGTCCTTGTTCGGGCCTTACGATTGGGAGCGCTTCGACATGCTGGTCCTGCCGCCGTCTTTTCCGTACGGCGGCATGGAAAATCCGCGCATGACGTTTCTCACGCCCACCCTGCTGGCCGGCGACCGCAGCCAGGTGGACGTGGTCGCCCACGAACTGGCCCACAGCTGGACCGGCAACCTGGTCACCAACGCCACCGCCGAACACTTCTGGCTCAACGAGGGCTTCACGGTCTGGGCGGAGCGCCGCATACTCGCGGCGCTCAAAGGGCCGCAGGCGGCCGCGCTGGCCTGGGCCGTGGGCGAAAAGGAATTGGAGGAGGCGCTGGCGCGCTTTGCGGATAGACCGGAATTAACGCTGTTGCGCACGCATTTGAGCGGCGTCGACCCCGACGACGCGTTCAGCGTCGTGCCCTACGAAAAAGGCGCGCGCTTCGTCACCGCGCTGGAGCGCGCCGCGGGGCCCGCCGCCTTCGACGCTTTTGTCAAAGACTACATGAAGCGCTTCCGCTTCCAAAGCCTGACGACCGAGCGCTTCACCGACTTCGTCGAGGAGCGCTTGCCCGGGCTCCTGGCCCGCGTGAACGCCCCTGCGTGGCTGGACCGCCCCGGCCTGCCCGCGGACGCTCCGCGCTTCGCGTCCTCCCGCCTGGACGAGCTCCAGGCGCTGGCCGCCGACTGGCCCGCGCGCGCGCCGTCCAAAGAAGAGCTGGCCCGTTGGACGCCCGACGAGGTTTTGATCTATCTCCAGCGCCTGCCGCCCGCGATGAGCGCGACAGACTGCGCGCGCCTGGACGGACTGCTGGCGCTCGGCGAAAACGGCAGCCGCGAGATCTTGGTGCAATGGCTGAGCATCGCCGCCGCCAGCGGCTACGCGCCGGCCTTCCCGCGCGTGCGCCGCTTCCTGTCGACCGTCGGCCGCATGAAATACGTGCGCCCGCTCTACCAGGCCCTCGGCCGCACGCCCGCGGGCCGCGCGCTGGCGCGCGAGGTGCTGGCCGAGGCGGGGCCGACCTACCACGCGCTGACCCGCCGCGTCGCGCAGTCCGTCGCCGCCGCGTACGCCGAAGCCGCCTAAGACGCCGCGCGGCTTTAGCGGACGATGCCCAGCAGTTCGATCTCGAAGGCCAAGGTCGCGCCGCCGGGAATCGCCGGCGGCGAGCCCGCGTCGCCGTAGGCGGACGCCGACGGGCAGACGAGCTTGGCCTTCTCGCCGACCTTCATCATCATCAAGCCGTTGGTCCAGCAGCGGATCACTCCGGTCAACGGGAACTCCGCCGGCTCGCCGCGCTTATACGAGCTGTCGAACTCGGTGCCGTCGGTCAAGGTTCCGCGGTAGTTGACCTTGACCTTGTCGTCCTCGGTCGGCACGGCGCCGGTCCCCGGGACCTCGGTCTCGATCCAGCCGCCCCAGCGGATGGGCCGCACGTCCGGCCGGGCGGCAAACGCCGCCTCGAACGCGTTGGCCGGCGCCGTCGCCAGCGCCGGATCCGGCCCGGCGGGCGCGGCGTCCGGAGACGAGGCGCACGCGGCGCACGCGAACGCCGCCGCGGCAAAGAAACCGGCCCGCTTCAGAATCATCATCGTCTTCCTCCCATTCCGCGGGCCCCAGTCGCGGTCCACGCCGCAAAATAGCACAAAATAAAGCCGGCGTGCGGCCGGATCAGGGACGGGCCGCTCCGTCACCGACGAGCGCGGAACAGTCCTTGGCGAAAGTCAGGAAGGCGCTCGGCATTTCCGGCGCGTAGCCGCAGCGCGGCCAGCCCAGGAAGGACGTCGGGCCGTGAGCGTCGAGCGGCCCGTATTTTTCATCGTGCGCGCGCGCCGTCCAGAGGTGCATGTCGACGACCGCGGCCGAAATACCCTCGCGGTCGACGAAGGCGCGCACCTCGGCCGGTGCCGCGCTCATCGGGTACGGCCGGGCCGTGTAGCGTCCGGCGTCCCAATTGGAATAGAGGCTCCAGTCGTCGATGACGTAGCCGTGCGCGTCGACATGCCGCGCGATCCAGCGCGACGTCTCGCCCCAGCCCGGCGGAACGCCCCACAGGACTCGCGGGTCCAGAGGGCCGCGGGCCGCGCCGGCGACGAGCGCCAGGCAGTAGACGGCGAGCGCCGCGCGCGCGACGCCGGGCACGCTCGCCAGCGAATTTTTCCAGCGCCGATGCAGCGCCCGCGCGCCCAGCGCCGCGGCCGGATAGAGCGAGAGGGCGACCGGATACAGGTGGCGGGGGTTGGCGGAGACCTGCGCAAACCAGATGAACGCGACGAAAAGCGCCGAGCCCGGAACCGCGACGGCCAGGACGTAATCGCGCTGCCCGCGCCGCCAGCAGCCCCGAAGTCCCAGCACCGCCAGGACCGCCATGCTCCCGCTCGACGCCGCCTGCGCCGCCGGAGCGCGCGGCCCGACGGCCAGGCAGGCGAGCAGGTCCGACGCGCACGGCCGGAGTCCGGCGAAAAACCGCGCGAACGCCTGCGCCGCGCCGTGACGTCGAAAATACCACGCCGCGCCCACGCGCGACCACTGCGCGGTGCCCGACAGCCGCCAGACCTGGGTCCAATCGTCCAGCCAAACGACGCGCGTGTTGGCGTTGTGGAAGGGATTTCCCCACACCAGCACGTTCCTCAGCAAAAGGAAAGACCCTCCCGCCGCGAACCCGCCCAACGCCAGCAGCAGCGGCCTCCCGCGCAGAAAGCGCAGACCGTGTCGCCGCAGCCCGACGGCGAGGGCCGCCAGCAGGAGGAAGTGACCGTCGCCTTTGGCCAGATAAGACAAGCCCGCCAAAAAGCCGAACGCGGTCCACGCGGCCGGCTCGTCGCCGAAGCCGCCCAGAACCAGAATCGCCGCCCCGTACAGCGCCGCGAACAGAACGTCCTCCGTCACGTTTTGGGACAGGCCCGCCGTCATGGGCGCCAGAGCCGCCGCGGCCGCCGCGGCCAGGGCGACGTTCTCCCCCCAAAGGCGCCGACACAGCCGGTACATCGCGATCACGAGGAAAAGAGCGACGACCAACCCCGCGATCTTGGCCCGCGCGAAATCGGTGGGCTCATCGCGCATGAACGGCGTCAAGACCATCAGGTAGAACGGGTGGCGGTAGTCCTCAAGACAGCGCCCCGTCGCGTAATTCCAAATCGAAGCGCCGACGCCGCCCTCCTGCCGGAAGACGCGCGCGAAATTCAGATTGGCCGTCTCATCGTAGAACGGAAACGGGTGGCCGCGGGAGAACTGAATGGAGCGCGCCGCCAGCGCGCACAGCGCCAGCGCGAGCAACGCGGCAACGGCCAGGCCCTTGAGCCGCACGGCGGGACCAGACGCTTCGGGGCGATCATTCTGCGTTTCGATAAACGAGTTTTTATCAAATGTCGGTCCGTCATTTTCGCACTCGCAAGAATATCGGCGCGACAAATACGTTATAATCACGGCGTTGGAAGGGTGGCCGAGCGGTCGAAGGCGCACGACTGGAAATCGTGTAGGGTTAACAGCCCTCCAGGGTTCGAATCCCTGCCCTTCCGCCGCTTTTTGATCTCCACGCCACGTTCCGCGGTGCCGGCGCGCTCCGGGCTGGTCTTGGCCGCGTGCGCGCTTCTCGTCTTGGCCTTCGCTCCGGCGCAGTATTTCGGGCGCCAGCAGGACGACTTGCTCTATTACCTAGGCGCGCGCGCGCTGGCCTCCGGGCGCTACTGCCTGGAAACGTCGCCGGGCTGTCCGCCGCTGGCGATGATCAATCCCGGCTGGCCGCTGATGCTGGCGCCGCTCGCCTGGTTTACGGACCGACCCGCCGCCTACCAGGCCTTCGCGGCTCTTGTCTTGGCGTTGGCCCCGCTGGCGACGTGGGCTTGGCTGAGAAGCCGTTTCGACGAGACGACGGCCCTGCTCGGCGCCACGCTGACGGCCTCGAGCCCGCTGCTGCTCGGCCAGGCGGGAGTGCCCATGTCCGAGGCCCCGTTCCTGCTCGTGCTGATCGCACTGGTCGCGGCGGCACAGTCCGGGCGCGCGGCGGCGGCTGGAGCTTTAGGCGCGGCTCTGATCCTTCTGCGCACGGCGGGCGCGGCCGCTTTGCCCGCCGCGGTCGTTCCCTTTTTAATCACACGGCGTCCGAGCAAAGCCGCGGCGGCCGCGCTGCCCCCTCTGGCCGCCTACGGGCTTTGGTCGGCCTGGTCTTGGTCGCACACGCGCGGCGTCGATAAGATCACTTTGCTGACCACGACCTACCGCGGCGGAACCCTCGTTAAGGCCGCGGCCGTGGCGGCCGTCAACGCTCGCTATTACGCGGCGACGTGGGGCGCGTGCTTTCTGCCCGCGCGCCTGGCCGACGGAGCGCTCGCGTTCTCAATCGGCGCCGCTTTGGCCGCGCTGGCCGCCGCGGGCCTGATCCGCGCTCTACGCCGCCGACGCGACGACCCCGCCGCCTGGGCCTTGCTCGGCTTCGTCGCCCTCCACGCGCTGTGGGGCTGGCAATACGAACGCTACCTCCTGCCGCTGATTCCTATGCTGATTTGGGCGTTGGCCGAGGGCCTGGGCCGCGCGGCCAAGCCCGCGCTCGCGACGTTGCTGGCGCTCCAGCTGTGCGCGCAGACCTTGCCTCGGCTGGGACGGCCCAGCCCCTACGCGCGTCCGGAACTGGAGCGCACCTACGCCTGGCTTGCGCAGCGCCCGCGCCCGGCGCTCCTGGCCAGCGCCGAGAACGTACGCGACGGCTGGTATGCGGGACTGCCGAACGTCGCGCTGCCCGACGCGCCGGACGCGGAGGCCTTCGCCGCGCAACTCAAGAGAGAGCGCGTGTCTTATGTGCTGCGCCAGGACGCGCTGGACGTGGGCCTGAACGCCGATCCCTGGTCGTCCCTGCGCCGCGGGCTTGAGCGCGCGTACGGTTCTCTCGATGACACGCGGCTGTTTCGCAAGGTGCACGAGGAGCCCGCCGAGCGCGCGGAGATCTATGCGCCTCTCTGAGCTCGCGCGCGGGCGCGCGTTCGTTGCGTGCGCCGCGCTGGCCGCTTACGCGGACGTGCTTCTCGCCTGCGGTTGGCCGCGCGACGACCGCTGGCTCATTTTAGAACACCCCCTCCTACGCGCGGGCCTGCCGGGAGCGCGAGAACTTTTGACGAGCGGCTACGTGCAGCCGCTCGTGGGCGCGTCGACGCCCATTCAAGAATGGCGGCCCGTGCTGAGCCTGAGCTTTCTGCTTCAACGCCTGACCACCGGCTTCGCGCCGCTGCCCCTGCACGCGGTCAACATGATCCAGCACGCCGCGGTCGCCGTGCTGGTCTTCGAGTGCCTGCGCGCTCGCTTTCCCGTCCGCGCCGCCACGGCGGGTGCGGCGCTCTCGGCGTTGGGCGCGTGGCGACTGCTCGGCGCGCCCGCTAAGCCGGGGCCGCGCCGCGTCGCGGCCGGAGCGCTGACGCGCGCCGGACAGAACTCCGACGCGCGGACGCAGTTGCGCGCCTGGCTGGCGGCGCTGGAAAGCGCCGGGAGCGCGCGATGAAGCGAGAGGAACGCGCACTCCTCTTCACCGTCTTCGCGGCCGCGCTCCTGCTGGACCTTTGCTGGCGTTCGTACTTCTTCAACTTCGACGGCGTGGCCTGCGCGATCGCGGTGGAACTTCCCGACTTCCGCCATCTGGTGCACGGCAACCATCTGGCCTACGGGATGCTGGCCTGGGCGTTCGACCGCGCCTGGCGCCTGCTCGGCTACCGCGGCGAAACGCTCTGGACCTTGCAGGTCCTCGACGCGCTCCTGGGCGCGGCGGGCGCGGCCGTATTCGCGTCCATTCTTAAGCGCTCCGGGCGCGGCGCGCGCGAGGCGGCGCTGGCCGCCGCGGCTCTGGCGGTCTCCCAGGCGTGGTGGTTCTGGAGCCTGGAGGCGCAGGTCTACATGCTCGGCGCGTTGTTTACGGCGCTGGCCGCGCGCGAGGCGCTGGCCGAAAATCCGCGCCCCGTCGTCGTCGGCGTTTGGGCGGCCGGCGCCGCGCTCGGCCACGTCGGCCACGTCATGGCGGTTCCCGCGCTCCTATGGATTCTCCCCCGCCGCCGCGGCGCGGCCAAAGCTTTTTTGACGACGTACTCCGGAGTCTTGATCGCGGCCTACCTTGCCGCCGGCGTCTGCGCCGTGCGCCCGCAGAACTTCAACGACGTCCGCTTGTGGCTTCTGGGCAGCGCGGCGCTGAACGTCGCGCGCTCCTTCTCCTGGCACGCGGCGGCCCCTCTGGACGCTCTCGCGGCCTGGTCGCGCATGACTTTGCGCGTCTTCTGCGACTTCGACGCCGCCTCCGGCGCGCTCAAGGCCGCGGGCGTCCTGCTCGCGCTCCTGCCGCTGGCGGCCGCCGCGCGGGCCGCTCGGCGCGGCGACCGCGCCGCGCGATTTTGGCTTATTTGGCTGGCCGGCTACGCCGCGCTCTATCTGACCTGGGAGCCGTTCACCGTGGTCTACCGCGTCAGCGATCTGCTGGGCCTGTGGGCTCTGGCCACGATGGGCCTGGAGGCTCTGCCGCCCGCGACGCGAGTCGCGGCGCTCGCGGCTTGGGTTGCGGTCGCCGCGCCCTACAATTGGGTCACGCAGATACGCCCCAACGCCGACCCCGCCGGCAACGCCGACTACGTCTCGGCGCTGCGCGCGGCCGAAGGCACTCCGGAAGACGCGTGGATCGTCGTCATCGGCCGCGACCAGGTTTATGTCCCCTACTTCGCGCGCCGCCGCCCGCTGAACCTGCGCTACCTTCCTGATGAGGCCGCGCTCGACGCCCGGCTCGACGTCTTGGCCGCGCTCGGTCAAAACGTATATGTGACGGAGCGCGCGCTCGACGAATCCGGAAGGCGCGGCGAGTTCGTGCGCTACGGCCTGGAGCCCCGCGCCGCGGGACTCTTCCGCGTCAGACGAGCGGCCAGCCCAAAGGCAACAGCCGGAAAAAATTGAAGGCGGCGCCCGCCGCCAGGAACGGCCCGAAAGGAATCGGATCGCCGCGCCGCGCCCGGCCGGACAGGAGCAGCCGCACGGCGTAAATCGTCCCCAGCAGCGAGCCGATCATCAGGCAGTCGAACGCGCCGACCGCCCCGCTCCACGCCCCGACCCCGGCCAAGAGCTTCACGTCGCCGCCGCCGAGAGCCTCTTTTTTGAACAAGGCCTCCCCGCCCCAAGCCAGCGCCCAGCCGAGCGCCATGCCGCCCAACGCGCCGCGCAGGCTCCACCAGACCGACAGACGCCAATCGCCGCACGCGAAGTAGGGACTCAGCGGCGCGGCGAGCACGCCCGCGACGGCTAGGCCCAGAGACAACTCGTCGGGAATCAGGAACGTGTCCCAATCGATCAACGCGACCGCCAGCAGGACGCCGCACGCCAGCGCCGCGGCGGCGATCCAGGCCGGCGCGCCGGCCCAGCGCCGCGCCAGGCCGGCCGCGAGCAGCGCCGTCGCGGCCTCGACCAGCGGATAGCGCGGCGAGATGCGCGCGCGGCAGGAACGGCAGCGACCGCGCAGCCAAAGCCAGGACAGGATCGGAATATTGTCGTGCCACGCGATCGGCGCCGCGCAATGCGGACAGCGCGAGCGCGGCCGCACCAGCGACAGGCCACGCGGCAGGCGATGGACGACGACGTTGAGAAAGCTGCCGTAGACGGCACCGTAGACGAAGGCCGCGACGGCGACGAGATCGGGTTCCAACATAAAAGAGCCCCCGGGAACTTTTCAGCTCCCGGGGGCGTCCTCTAATGCTTGCGGCTTAGTAAGTCGTCCAGATGCTGCCCTTCGTGTCCGTGTGCGTGCAGTCGACGTTCAACTGGCCCACGTTCGGATCCGTCGAGACGTTGTTATACGCCCAGCCGCCGACGTTGTCGGCCGGGAAAGCCCCCGTGCCGCCCCAGTCCGCTTCCGTCGCCGAGTCGGCATGGTAGTTCGGCATCTTCGCGTTTGGAACGCTCCCGAGGTACTTAGACTGAACGGTCAGCGCCGCCAACTGGGCGGGATACTGCCCCTCAAGGTCGCCGTAGTAGATGCTCAGCGACGACCGGATCGAACCGAGATTGCCCTTGGAGGCGCCCTCGCTCGACTTGCGGATCAGCGCCGCGAACTTCGGGATCGCGATCGCCGCCAGAATTCCGATGATGGCCACGACGATCATCAGCTCGATGAGCGTGAAGCCTTCGGCTCCCAACTTCTTCAACTTCGTCATTTGCGAGACCCCCTCTGCGCCGTTATGTATGGATGACAGGGTAAACCAGGCTTTATGCGGCGCATTAAGGCCCGTCCACGCCGTCAGTATAGCTCCCGAACCACGCTCTGTCAAGCGAACGAACGCCAAACTTCGTCCCGACCGGTGGGCAAGGGGGGACTTGAACCCCCAAGGCCTTTCGGCCACACGGTCCTGAGCCGTGCGCGTCTGCCAGTTCCGCCACCTGCCCACCGCTCGGGACGAAATGCTACGATCGCAATTCTACGACATATGCCGCCCGAAGACAAGAAGAAGGATGAGAAGAAGACGGTCGCCACGCATCGCAAGGCGCGCCAGTTCTATGAAATCCTGGAAACCTTCGAGGCCGGACTCCAGCTCTTCGGCCCGGAGGTGAAGTCCCTGCGCCAAGGCCGGGCCAGCCTGGACGGCTGCTTCGGCCGCGCGGACGGCGAGGCGCTGTGGCTGGAGAACTTCTACGTCCCCCCCTATTCGTTCGCGACGAACGTCGCACCCCTCGATCCGCGCCGACGGCGCAAGCTCCTGCTGCACTCCGCCGAGATCGCCAAGATCCAGAACAAGCTTTCCACGAAGGGACTAACGTTGATTCCCCTGGAAGTTTATTTCCGCCGCGGCTGGGCCAAGGTCGCGCTGGGCCTGGCGCGCGGCAAGACCGGGGCGGACCGCCGCGACGACCTGAAGGCCAAGGCCGTGCGCCGCGACGCGGAAAAGAGCTTCAAGGGCTCCTACCGCGGCTGAACGTCCGTCAACCCGCCTCCAGGCGCCGGTCCGCCGATTTGGACGATAGCCGTACGCCCATCGTCAACAAGCCTCTTTCCGTGAGCGGAAAGGCGGCGCAAGTGGTCGGAAAAAAGAAGGAACGTCCTCCCGCTCAAGCGGTAGAGCGCGAAAGGCGCACGGGAATACTCCTCGTAGCGGCTTCTTTCTCCCGCGGCGTCTGAGTACTGGAATACGACATAGCGGATTCCTAAAGACAGCAAAAAAGTCTCGAACTCCCGCTCGCCGCCGTTGAGAGCCGCGCCCAGCCACGACTGCACTCCAAGCGGGAACTCGACTTCGAACAAAGGGTTGCGCGCACGATCAAAAAGGAATGGCACTGTCGACCAGACGAGAATTTTCTCTCCCGGCGGCACCCGGCTCTGAAGCCGCAGAGCCGTCTGCCGGGCGTCGTCACTCCAGACGTAGCGGTTGTATTTGAGATAACCCGGATTCTGCGCCGCATCGTGAAACGACAGGTCGGAGCCGAATTCACGGATCTGACGGAAGCGTTCCACGGCCGAGCCCGCGAAAAACAATGGAATCGGCAAAAGACACGCGCCCACGGCCCGACTGAGGAAAAGCCCCGGCCGAGATTGCCCCGCACCGGAGGCCGCGGCCTGGAACAAAAAAAGTCCGGACATCGGCAGTACGCCCAGCAGGATCGGGCATACGTAGCGCAGCGCGGGGACAAATCCGTACGAGCGCGGGCCCAGGACATAGATGCCGATAAAAAAGCTCAAAACACCGGCAAAGCCGGCGACCAGCGGCGCGCGAGCCCCCCTATTGACGGCAAGTCGTCTCGAAAGCACGACCCCAATGAGCAGCGTTTCGACCGCGCAGTAAGTGTAGGCGATCGGCGCGCCGCCATAGAAGCTCTCGGAAAAGGAGAACGGATGAACGTCGGCGCGTGACGCCGCCGACGAATCCGCCCGCGCCAGAAACGGCATCCGCAGGCCCGCCATGTAGAGCTTCGCGTGCAGGAGCAGCCACGGCAGCAAAAAAAGGGCGGTCAGCCCGGCGATTTGAGCCGGAGCGGTCCGTTCGTTGCGATCGCCGCTGCGGATCGAACTGAAGAACAAACAGCTAATGTGCGCAAGGACAAAGACCGCGTACGTCGTCTTGAACGCCAGCAAGGCCGCGTAGATCAGCGCGGTCACCGCGACCGACGGCTGAGATCGCGCAGCGGACTGACCGCCGCCCAGAAGGACCGATGCCCCGGCCAGGAAACTGATCAGGAGGACTCCCGAATACAGAGAGGAGATATTCACCAGTTGCGGATTGATGACGAGCAGAAGCAGTAGCGCCCCGACTCCACCGGAGCGCGGCCAGCCCAGGCGATCCGCAGCCTCAATCAAGAGAAGACCGCAGAGTCCGACGCAAAACACGCTTTCAAAGGCCGCGAGATAGGGAATTGGCGCATGGCCGGCGATGAAACCAAGAAGAAATGCCTGCCCTCCCAAAGTCTCTGAGCCGAGAGCGGAAAACGGATTCCCGGCGAGTGTCCCGGCGTTCAGCATCCGCAAGGGATGAAGGATGTACTTCTGCAGGTCGTCATGAATATTCAGCGCGCGCGGCGGCGACAGGTAAAGCGCCAGGAATCCCACATAACACGCCAGGAGGGACAACGCGAGGGCGTTGCGGCGAAAATAGGAACGATCGACCGCGGGCCCGCGCGCGATGCGAGCGGTCGCAAGCAGGGCGCCGACGAGCGCAAGCGCATCCAGAACAAATGGGCGGGCGAGCCCCAAGCAGTTAAGCACGCCGCCCAGCACGACCCAGAACGACAGCCCGATCACGATGTCGGCGCCGCAGGACGCCGTTTCGCCGGTTCGAAGCAGCCGTCGCAGGACAAACTCCCCCCACCCGTGGAGTGAAAGACAGAAAAGAGAACAAACCGCGATCGTCAAATAGAAATGGAGCATCGGGCTATGGCCGAGGCAAGCGACAGGCTGTTAACGGCTTGCGATTGGGGTCTGAACGCATGGCCCGCTCAACGAAGGCTTCTACGGCAAAGGGCATCAGCGCGAGCCCCGAAGCGCGGCTTCGATCCGCGCGAGATTGATTCGAGATTTTTCATCGTCAGGTGAAACGGCGGCGACGATGCGCAGGACCTTCTGCGCCTCCCTCATCTCCCCACCCATCGCCAGCGCGGCGCCGAGGTTCGCCCGCGCCAGACGGCACACCGGATGCGTCTCGACGTCGTGGCTCAGGCGCACTGACTCCGCCGAACTGCGATCGCCCGCAGCAAAACGCTCGGCGAGCCGGTCCTGATCGGACACGCAATCCGGATAAGCCGCCAGAGCCGCCCGGAAATGTACCTGCGCCTCGCTCACGCGCGAAGACGAGAGGAGCGCGGTGCCAAGCCCCAACTGACCCATCGACGAGCCTGGGTCCACTTCCAGCACTCGGCTCCAAAGCGCCGCGCTGGTGCGCCAGTAAGACTGCTGGACGACGGTCCCCGCAGCCAGCGCGGCGGCGATCGCCACCGCCGCCGCGATCGAAACCAAGCGATGCCGCCGCAGACCCGCGCGAAACGCGGCCCCCGCTAAAAACGCCAGAGGCAGACAGGGAAGGTAGGAGTAGCGGTCCGCGACCAACTGTGGCCCGAATTGAAACAGCCCGCTCACCGGCAACAGTTGCACGGCATAGGCCGCAGCGGCGGCCGATAGCCACGGCCGCGCGCGTCGCCAGCGTGCGCAGGCCCACGCTCCGGCCGCGGCGGCCACGGCGGATGCCAAAAAACGTCCTTGCATCCAGTGCAACGGCGGGCGCAGCTCATACAAAGGCGCGAGCCCGGACGGCCAGACGCTCTTGCGCACGTAGAAGACCAGCGCATACGCAGACTGCGCCATGCGCGCGACAGCCCCGTGCTGATCCCAGCCCAAATGCAGCCGGTCCTGAACGGACATTCCAATGAGCGCGAAAATTCCCGCCTCGAGGAACAGCGGCCATTTTTCACGTACAGCGACATCCAGACCTTCCAGGCGCGGCCCGATCCGAGCCAACGGATAAACGTCGAGGATGATCATGACGATCGGTAGAGTCACCGCCATTGCCTTGGCCGTCAGGGCCAGCAGAAGAAACGCCGCGGTCGGCGTGAGTGGTCCCGGCGGGCGTCCCGGCCGACGCGCGTTCAAATATAACAGCAGCGCCGCCAGAGAAAACGCCCCACACATCGTGTCGCGACGCTCGGCGACCCAGGTGACCGATTCCACCCGCAACGGATGAACGGCGAAGACGAGCGCGGAGAAGAAAGCCGCCGCTTCGGTCATCCAGCCCGGGTCCCGCGCCCGCGACGACTGGGCTAAAGACAAAAGACGCCGGGCAAGATAGAGCGCGAGCCCGGCCGTCAAAGCATGCCAGAGGACGTTCTGCAGATGATAGCCGCGCGCGTCAAATCCCCAAAGCGCATAATCGAGGCTCCAGCTCAGCCACGCCAGCGGCTGATATACCCCGCCAGTGTGAGAAAACCACGCCCAACGCCAGGCTTCGCCCCCTAACCCGCACCAATGCGTGTTCGAGGCCAAAAACATGGGGTCGTCGAAGGCCAGGAAGCCGAAATGCAGACTGGGAATGAAGATGGCCGCCGCCGCCGCCGCCGCCAGCGCCGCGAGCAAGTGCGGGCGCGCCGCGACGAAGCGTGCGCGCGCGCCGGC
>JAJXVH010000129.1 GCA_021782205.1 bacterium
TACGCTCTGACCGCGCGGGAGCTTTCTCGCGTGGAATTCCCGGTCGGCGGCCTGGCCAAGGACGCGGTGCGCGCCAAGGCGCGCGCGCTGGGACTTAAGACCGCCGACAAGCCCGAGAGCATGGAGACCTGCTTCGTGCCGGCGCGCGACGTGCGCGGCTTCGTCGCCGCGCGGCCGGAGGCGGCGGGTGCCGCGGCGCTGACGCCCGGCGAGATCCGCGACGTGTCCGGCCGCCGCTTGGGCGCGCACCCAGGCGTGGCGTCCTACACGGTGGGACAGCGCAAGGGACTGGGTCTTTCGTCGGCGGAGCCGCTCTACGTGGTGAGCCTGGACGCGCGCGAGAACGTGGTCGTCGTGGGCGGCGCCGGAGAGGAGTACTCCGCCGGCCTGACCGCGGCGGCGGTGAGCTGGACCGGGTCCGCGCCCGCGGGGCCGCGCCGCGCCGAGGTCCGCGTCCGTCATCGTCACGCGCCGGCGCCCGCGGAAATCTGCGTGCGGCCGGACGGCGCGGTGACGGCGCGTTTCGACGTCCCTCAACGCGCTGTCGCCCCGGGACAGGCGGCGGTGTTTTACGACGGCGACGCGGTGCTGGGCGGCGGAACCATCGTCTCGGGAGGCTTGGAGCCATGAAGATTTATCTTGCGGCGGCGTTGGCCGCGGCGGCGTTCGCGGCGGGCTGCGCGCGGATGACGGGCGCCAACGACGTGCGCACCGACATCGAAGCCCAGGAGAAGAGCGTCGATTCCGACACCCAGGAGAGCGACGCGCGCACCAGCCTGGGCAGCATCGAGAACGCGTTGGCCGAATACGTGAAGAGCGAGCAGGCGATTCCCGACGACCTGGACGCCTTGGTGCCGAAATACCTGGCCGACATCCCGCCGCTCGACATCACCGCCTGCGGACGGCGCACGCAGGGCGTGCAGAAATATCCCGCGACCATCCTCAACGGCGGCCGCGTGGACGGCGCGCGGATCAAGGGCACCGGCCTGTGGGGATACGTGCACGACAGCCGGCGCGTCGTGGTCTTCGTCGACTGCCTCAAGCCGTCGGGCAACGGCACGCCCTGGTATCAGGTCCGCGGCATCTACTGACGCGCGCGCGGACTCACTTGGACGGCGGCGTGGGCGCGAAGGTCTTCAGCATCTCATCGAAGGCGGAGGTCTCCGGAGCGCCGGCCGGGCGCGATTGCTCCAGCGCGTAGAAGCCTCCCGGCACCGCGGCGACGACGGTGCGCATGATGGTGTCCTCCGGGGCGGTTTCGAGTCCCGGATTTTTTTGCCGGCCGTCCAGTTCCAGCCCCGTCAATGCGCCGACGGCGATCTGGCGCGGCGGCCGGGCCGGACCGGCGTCCGGGCTCCCGGCGTTCGAGGCCAGGTAGAGGCGCGCGGCGAAATCAGGGTCGGCGGCGGGATGGAAATAGACCGCGATCGACTGCGAATAGGGCTTGGGGCCTCCGGGCGGTCCGAAGAAAGCGGCGAGGCGCACCGGGTCTTTGCCTTCGTCGGCGCGCCAGTCGCCGGGCAGGCGCGCGCTGAAGCGTCCGTCCGGAGAGCGGTAGGCGACCGAGCCGTCTCGGGCCGGGCCGGATCGGCCGCACGCGGAAAGAAGAAGGACCGCGCTTAGAATCTTTTTCATGGCTTCGCACCCGCCGCCTGGGCCTGCGCGCGCAACGGGTCGTCCTTGGGCAGGAGGTCGCTCCAAGACGCGGCCGTTTGGCGCAGGGTCTTGGCGGAGGCGGGGTCGGCTGTTTTGGCGAGGGTCAACTCGCGGGCGACGAGCAGGCGCGCGTCGCGCGCATACTCCGCATCAACGTTTCGGTTGTCTGGTAAAGCGCCGGCGTATTGGAGAACCATGTAGCCGCTGATGGCCTTCAGCTGAGAGTCGAGGGCCGCGTCTTTCGGCGCTCGCGCCCACGTGGGCACGGCCGCCGCGGCCCAGCGCGAAAGCGCGGCCTTCAGTCCCGGCGTCTGCGGCGCGACCGCGGACAGAAAGGCGATCGCCCAGTCGAAATGGCCTTCGGCTTCGTAGCGTTCGGCCAGCGGACCGACGGCCTGCGCGCGCAGCGCGGGCAGGTCGCCGCGGCGATAGGCCTGCTCGCGGGACTTCGCGTCGGTGATGGCCTCGGACAAGGCCGCGTCGCCTTGCCATAGGCCGACCAGCTTCAAGCCTTCGACCGCGTCGCGGTAGAGATCGTCGCCGATCAGCGTCCGCGCCGTCGACTCCCGCTCCTTCTGCACCAGCGCGATGTCCTTGAGCGGCAGCATGCCCACGAAGGAGCTCATATACATCCGCTCGATCGTCGTGGTGAATTTCGGATAGCTCTGCAGGAGCGGGTAGCCGACCATGGGCATGAAGCCGGATTCGGCCGCGACATCCGGCCGGGGGCGCGCCTTCTCGAAGTCGAAGCGGATTTGGTCGCGGTAGGCTTCGTACTCTTTTTCCAGCGGGTCGTAGCCCGGCAGAATGCCGCGCATCAGCGCGACGTCCAGGCGGCTGCGCCGGTCCTGCCAAGCGTGCACGAGCTCGTGGTAGAAAATCTCGTCGATGTCGCCGATGACATGGGCGCGTTCTTTGGGATGTTGTTCCAGAAATTGCCGCAGCGCGCGCGGATCGGACAGGGAGGTTCCGACGGCTTTGCGCTGCGCCGGCGAAAGCGCGGCCATCAGAGAGGATTCCGCCTGCCAATGATTGAGCACCATCGTGTCGTGGGTAAAATCGAAGTAGGCGCCGTATTGGCCGGGCGTATCGGGACGCTGGTTCGTCTTGAGCACCAGGAAGGTCGGCAGACGTTCGACGCCGTTTTTCGCCGCGAACTGAGCCAGCAACCTGCGCCCGCTGGGCGTCTTGGACAGTTGCGCGACCACGTCGGACGCCAGGAAGCCGCCCAAACGCTGTTCGGACGACGTGACGTAGGCCGGCGTTCCCGCCGGGCCCGGCGTCGCGGAGAAATCGGGAATCGCCTGCTCGGCCAGGGGCTTCAGCGCCGCCTGGCCGTCGAACATTTTGGTCTGGTCGACGTAGAGCCTGCGGGCGTCCCGTGAGACGCCCCCGGCCGTCGCGCCCGCGGCGTTCAACTCCCGGGCCAATCGGGGCGGAAGCTGTTCGCCGGCCTGCTCCAACCGCTTCATGCGCGCGAGAACGTCTTTGGGGACGGGGGCTTCCGGCGGAAGTCCGGCCAAGGACGCCTGAAGCACTTCCAAGGCCTGACGTTCGTCCTGGGCCGCGTTGCCGCGCTGCGCGGAAAGGTAGTCGAAATATGTCAGAGGCTTGCCGCCGGGCTGGGATAAAAAGCACGTTTTTTCATCCAGCCGGTAGCCCGACGACTGCAGGGCCGACCAAAGCGATTGTGGAGCGCGTAGCGTTGAAAAATCAGCGGGGGCAAGCAGACGGGAGACCTCGGCGGCGGTGACGGGGCGGCCTTGCGGGTCGAGGGCGACGCCGGTCTGCGTCGACGTTTTATAGCCGAGGAAGGCGAGCGCCTTCAATTCGGCGACGCCGTCGGGACGGCTTCGAAAATCGAGCGGGGCCTGCTCCGGCAGAGCCGGAGGCGGCGTGTCGCCGACGCAGCGTCCCATGGCGATCGCCCCGAAGCCGTCGTCGGCGCGCGCTCCCTGGGCGCACGCAAACACCGCGAGGACGGCCAGCAGAATACGGAGGGGCACGGCCGTAGTATAGGTCGAGAGCGGCCTCCGCGCCAGGGTCGGGCCCGGGTCAGCTGGCGGGACGCAAGGTCGGGTCTTGCGGCGCGGCGGGAGTCGAGCCGGCCTTCGGGTCCAGGAACGGCACGGAGGCGTGCGTCGGTCCTAACTTGATCACGGCGTCATAGCGCTGCGTGGAGCCGGAAAGGGAAGCGTCGTAGGACGGCGCGGCTTCGGCGGGGCCATTGAAGCTGCGGGAGTGAACGCCGCACGTGCGTTCATCGCAGTCCCACGTCTCTCCTCCGGACTCGTTGAGGTTGATCGAAAGCACGTCGGCGCGGGACAATCCCGTGCCGGGCTTGAGAAGGCTCGCGGCCATGGGACGAAAAGCGGGGTCCCAGGGCATGCCGACGGTCAACGCCGAGTGGACGTTGCCGGTCAGCATGACGACGATCGTGCCGGGGTGGCTTCGCACGAGGCGCAGAACGTTCTTCGCCATGGCGTCGTCGCGCTCCTGCGCGTCCAAGGCGGAATTCGGCTCGACGCAGGCGACGGGAGGGCCGGCGCGCCGGATCAGGGCCGCCTCGGCTTGACTGGAGCGGCCGTCGCGATCTTCCTTAAAAAATTTCGAATCCGAGAGAGCACCGTCCTTCCCCGCCGCGAAGCGGTCCACGTCGGCCTGATTTTCGACGGGAATCTCCAGGGCGAGCGCGACGCGCCGGGATTTTTTCAGCGCCGCGACGAGCTCCGCCGTGAATTCGGGAATTTCCACGGTGCCGTGGCCCTCGCCGATCAGGATCACCTTCTTGCCCCGCGCGGCGGCGACCGTCCGAGAGACGACGTCGGCCAAGCGCGAGGGGGGCATCGCGCGCAAAGGCGCGGCCTGGGCTTTCAGCGCGACCAGGACGGCGAGCGCTCCGGCGCGTGAAGAACGGCGCGCGTTCATCCTTGCGTCAAGCATACCGGCGGCGGAATTCGTCTTCGTCGGCGAGCGGCCGCAGGCCGGCGGCGCGGCGCGCCAGGTGCGCGCCGAAGGCGGCGCCCAGGTAGGCCAGCGCGTGCGCCTCGCGCAGGCGCGGGTGGCGGCGCAGGAAATGCTTGAGCGCGCGCGACGGGCGGGGGTAGTCTGGGATCGCGCCGACGGGCTTGCCGTCCAGCGTGAAGTCCTGCGTGGTCGCGCGCGCGGACACGCCCAGTTTCGCGCACGCGGCGTCGACGGCGGCTTCCGCCATCACGCGGTAGTCCGACATCTTGCCGCCGCCGATGGTGAGCAGGCCGGGCACGCCGTCGCGGGCTTCGTGGTCGAACACCTCGAAGTCCCGCGAGAGGAGCTTTTCGGCGCCGGGCTGGCCCAAGATCGGCCGCGAGCCGACGATGGTCGCGTCGGGGGCCGCGGGCCAGTCCTTGAAGTAGAGCTTCACCGAGCGCAGGAGATAGTCGATCTCGTCGGGGGTGGTGCGCGTCGCGTCGGGATCTTCGGGTCCGGGAATGTCGGTGGGGCCCACCCAGGTGCCCAAAGGCGAGGGCACCACGAACACGTAGCGGCCGCGGTCCACGGCCTCGACCAGCAGGCCGACGGGCACGATCTTGGGGTCCTTCCAGATCAGATGCGTGCCTTTCATCAGGCGCAGGGGCAGGCGCGCGCCTGCCAGGCCGGCCACGCGGTCCACCCAGGGTCCGGCCGCGTTGACGACCATCTTCGCGCGCAGGTCGCGGCCGCCGGCGCGCACGCCGACCACGCGGCCGTTCTCGCGCAGAAGCGCGTCCACGGGGGTGCGCGTCAGCGCCGTCGCACCCGCGCGGCGCGCGGAGTCCAAAGTGCGGGCCGCCAGCCGCTGCGCGTCCACCCACCACTCGTCGAAGACCAGCGCGCCGAGCAGGCCCTCGGCCTTGAGCCCGGGCACGACTTTCAGGCACGTCTCGGCGCTCAGGCGCAGGTGCGGGCGGCCGTACTTCATCGGCTGGAATTGGTCGTATTCCTCAAGCAAGGTCTCCACCGTCTCCAGGCCCCGGGAGTGCCCGCGATAGACGGGCCAGACGATGGGCAGGCGGTTGAGCAGGTCGCCGGCGGTGCGCACGATGTGGCCGGAGTCCCAGCACGTGGCGTGCGTGGTCAGGCGGTCGTAGAGCAGGTAGCGCACCCCGCCGTGGATCAG
>JAJXVH010000025.1 GCA_021782205.1 bacterium
GACGGCGCGCGCGCGGCATCTCCGGCGGGCGACGCGCCCGCGGCTCAGGCCGCCTCGGGTAAGATGGACCTGCTCAAACTGCGGCCCACTCAGATGGCGGTGGGTTTGCGCGAAGTCGACAAGAAGATCTCCAAGCTGCGCTCGAAAAGCGGTAAAAAATACCTGCGCTCAATGCCCGTGCCCGTGGTGCTGGGCCCGCACGGACATGTTTATATGACCGACCATCATCATCTGGTGCGTGCCGCCTGGGAGGCGGGTTATACGCGGGTGCACACCACGGTCCAAGCCGATTACTCGAAGCTGTCCGACGCCGAATTCTGGAAGCGGATGAAGGCGAAGAACTGGGTGTATCCGTACGATCAATTGGGCGGGGGTCCTCACAATCCCATCGACCTGCCTGAAAACGTCCGCGGCATGGCCGACGATCCCTATCGCAGCGTCGCCGGCGAGGTGCGCGAGCGCGGGGGCTACCGCAAGAACGACGCGCCGTTTTCCGAGTTCCTCTGGGCGCAGTTTTTCCGCGCGCACCTCACGGTGCACCCGGTCTACCACGGCTTCGAAGCGGCGATGACGCAGGCGATGGCCCTGGCCAAGACCGCGGCGGCCAAGGGCCTGCCGGGCTGGCTGGGCACGAAGTAGCGCCAAGCCGCACTCACGAAAACGAGAGAGCCTCCGCCCAATGGGCGGAGGCTCTCGTGCGTTCGGCGGGGTCTAGCAGGCTGCTGAAAAACCCCTGGCGCGCTGAAAATGGTGACTCCAGCGTCAGTCGACTTTTTTAGTCGGGATTCGTCCCGCTCTATTTTCGGCTAAACGGCGGCCTGGCGGGTCGCGATCCGCTTGAGGTTGAGCCCCTAGCCGATCATGAAGGAGTTTTTCATCAGGCTTGAGGCGTCGGCACTACGGGAGTCGCGGGCAGCGCGATCCCGTGGTCGCCCTGGGCGATGCGGCGGATCAGGTCGCCGAAGGGGCTGGAGCCGTCTTCGCGCAGGTCCCAGAGCACCATATGGAAGAGCGCGTCGATGGGGGTCAGGGGCTGGGCGATCAGCATCAGCGGGATCATCGCGTTGGCGTAGGCTGTTCCGGCCGGCGCTCCCAGCGCCGCGATGAAGGCCTGGCGAGCCGCCCACATGGACTGCGCCAGCACGCCGTTGTGCGGATCGGGATTGTTCGGGTCGTAGGTCGTCTTGTCGAGAGCGCTGCGGATGTAGCCGGGCTGGCCGGGCGGGGGATTGCCGTAGAAACCGTCGCCGATGGTCGAGGAGTCGCGCATGAAGTAGGACACCACGTCGGCGATGGACTCGTTGACGTCGGAGCCCATGATCGCCTCCATGCTCCACTTGACGAAGCGGTAGACCGGCGAGGCCTTCTGCTCGGGCGTCAGCTGGATCTGCGAGTAGATCTGCACGACGCGGTGCGTGTCCTCATGGTCCTCGATGGACCACGCGGCGGTGTTCTCCACCTGGAGCTTCTGCGGCCGGCCTTGGGCGTCGCGCACCGCGATGACCGCGGCGGCCATCAGATTGACGCTGTCGTTGGAGGGATCGTAGAAGGCGTTGCCCTGCTCCTCGTGGCCGTTGACCACGATGCCGCCGGCCAGCGGGATGTCCATGCGCGCGGCGTCTATGCCGGGCAGGCCTTTGACCCAGATGTGGTGGCGCAGGTAGCCCACGTAGCCGACGATATTGGCCGCGAGCTCCGGGTTGGCGCTCACCGGGTTGAGCGTGACGTTGAGGGGCTGGCCGGGCACGGCCATGACGGTGACCTCCACCGGGCCGTTCTTCTGGGCATCCTCGTCACGGACGAACGGCACCAGCGGGGAGGCCAGGCGGATGGTCAGCTTGACCGGCGTCGTGCCGGAGCCGGGGATCGAGAAATTGCCGTTCTCGTCGGTGACGGCCACGACGTTGCCTTTCTGGTCGTAGACGTTGGTCAGAGGCAAGGCGATCGGGCCGATGGGGCCGTGGTCGCCGCCGTCGGGAGTGGCCGTCGTGCCGCGGCCGGTCACGGTGCCGGAAATCAGATGACGCCGGCCGCTGCCCATCCCGGACTGGAGGTTCTGGGGATTGAAGGCGAAGGCCTCGCCGGTCTTCACGTCGACGATCACGATGAGGGGCTGGCCCTGTGGATCAGTCGCCTGATAGATGTTGATCGTGCGCCACTGGCCGCCCAACTCGTCGGTGAGCTGGCGGGTGAGGAACTTCGGCGCGGCGGGTTCGTCCTCGGCCGCGGGGGCCGAGTTGCCGGAGGCTTTGTCGCCGCCGCGCGGCCGGGTCTTGCCGCGGCGCGGCGCGGGCTTGGCGCGGGGGGACGCTTTCGGCTTGGATTTGGGAGCGGACTTGCCCTTAGCGCGGGCGACGTTCGTGCGGGGCGCCGCGGACTTGCCGCGGCGCGCTCCGGCGCTGGAAAGCGAATCGGCGGGAGACAGCGCGCGCTTGGCGGCGATGCTCTCCAATTCGGCGTCGTCATAGGAAACGGCCATCACGTCGGAAGTCACGCCGGAGGCGAACGCTCCGGAGGTGTTCATGAGCACGGGCGTGCCGTTCTTGAATACTTTTATATGGAAAGCCAGGCTCTTGCCGGAGACGGAGAGTTCATAAGGAGTGCCGTCCTTGTCGGTTCCGGTCAGGGCCTGGCGGAACACGGCGAGGATGGACGTTCCCTGTCCGGGCAGGATCGAGGGCAGTATGCTTACGGAGACCTTCGCCATCTGGCTGCTGGGCGCGCCGAACTGGGCGGCGTGGGCGTCGACATACGCGCGCAAGGCTTTCTCAATGGAGGCGGGATCGGTCGGATCGGCGTCGAGCGCGACGCCCTGGGCGGGGGCCGCGGCCGGCGCGGCGGCGCGCGAACGTTGGAGAGAGACGCCTTTCGAGCGGGGAAGAATGCCGAAGCTTGCCGCGGCCGTCGCGGCGGCGTCGGGCCGGGCGGCGGCGCCGTCGAACATCCGCGAGGCGCCGAGGGCCGCGCGCAGGCCGGGATGGACGGCGGCGAGGCTGTTGACGAAGGAATGGAAGGCCTGCGCGACTTCGGTCGCGGAGCCGGGGACGCGTGCCGCGGGGGCGGCCGCGCTCGCGGCGGCGGCAGGCATCGCGGAGGGCTCGACGGCAGAAGCGGAGACCGCGGCGGGCGCGGCGGCGGTCAGAGCGGCTGCCGGCGCGGACAACGCGGGGGCGGCCGCGGGTGCGGAGAGCGGCGCGGCAAGAGCGGTCAGGCTGGGCGCGGCCGCGAGCGGCGAGGCGATCGACGACGCGGCGGCCGAGACGGAATCGCCGGCAAGCGCGGGACGCGAGATCGTCTCCATCTGCGCGAGCGCGGGCAGAGCGTTGAAGACCGAGCCGAACACGAATATTGGAATCAGGGCCGTGGCGGCGAGAGATTTTGGAACGGCGCTCATGATCGGTCGTTTCTTCATGAGCATAGTCTACGCGCCGGTGCCGCTATCACGAACGGGCCTTTCGGCCTGGGGCGCGCGCGGAAATGGCCTACGCGCTTTTAGGACCGGAGGACTGGGGCGCGCCGACGCCGGGCCGCGGAACTTGGCGGACGCGGTTGGCCCAGCGCGCCTCGAAGCGCTCTTGCGGCACGTCGATCGCGGCTTTGAGCGCGCCGGATTCAAGCGCGCGGCGGTCCGCGCCGGGCAGGAGGCGGCCGAGCGAGGCGGGGCCGCCCGGAAACGCGCCGAGGATGCCCGCGAGGGCGCGCGCGTAGCCGGCGGGCTCGTGCAGGCGAGCCCAGCCGTCGAGCAGGGCGCGCGCGACTTCGGCCACGTCCTCGCGCGAGAGCTTGGGGTGGCGCGCGACGGTCCGGCCCCAGGCGTCGAAGAACGGCCCGACTGGAATCAGCAGGTCGCCGTCGCGGCGCAGGCATTTGGGCGCGCGCAGGGGATAGTGACGGTGGTTGTCGGCGCCCAGAAAGCGGCGGTTGAGCTCTCCGGCCCAGCCCAGAAGTCCGCCGAACAGCGTCGAGCCGGGCTTGGCCGCGTCGTAGAGCGCTTGGCGCAGCGGGTCATCGGGCGGCAGTTCCCATTGGTCGGCCACGCGGTCCAGGTCGCCGAAGTTGTGCGCGATGAGCGCGGAGGCTTTCAGGATCGCCACGCCGTCGCCGGCGTCGGCGATGGCGCCGAATATGCGCGCCTCGCGCTCGGCCTCGGCGCGCATGGCGGCGAGCACGGCCGCGGCCGGTTCGGGTCGTTTCGCGCGGCACGCCGCGTAGGCGCCGACCGCGACGGAGAACCACGTGCCCTCGTGCGTGGACAGCGGCGCGCCGTCCGGGCCGGCGACGCGGCGTCCGGTGACGGGCGCGTAGTCCCAGTTCAGGGAATCGAGCACGAGCCCGGCCTGCGCGTCGAGCAAGGCGGGCGAAGCGTTCTGCCACAGCCGCCAGCGGATGGCGTTGTCCACGTCGGTGGGCACGAAGGAGCCCGCCGTGGCCCAGTGCGCGGACAGGCACAGCGCGTAGTAGTCCGCGCCGTCAAGCCGGCGGCCGTCGGCTTGGCGCAGGCGGTGGAGGTAGCGCCAAGGGCCGTTCGCGTCCGGCAGCGGGCCGTCGAATAAAAACGGCGCCGCGTTGCGGACCTGCTCCAGCAGGGCGTCGGGGGCGATGGCCACGCGTCAGAGCCGGTACGGAAAATCCGCGCCGCAGTCGGCAAGCGGCGGCAGGGCGGCGTCCTTGGCGCTGAGAATGGGCGGTGCTCCCAGGTCCGGCCAGCGCACGCCGATGTCCGGATCGTTCCAGCGCACGCCCGCGTCGACGCCCGGCGACCAATGTCCGGTGACCTTGTAAAGGACATCGGCCTCCTCGCTGAGCGCCAGAAAACCGTGCGCGAAGCCGGCCGGAATCCAGAGCATGCGGTTGCCGCGGTCGTCGAGTTCGATCGACGCCCACTTCAAGTAGGTGGGCGAGCCGCGGCGCAGGTCGACGGCGGCGTCGAAGACGCGGCCCCGCGCGCAGCGGACCAGCTTGCCGATCGCGTGCGGGCTCTTTTGAAAATGCAGGCCGCGCAGCGCGCCGCGGCGCGAGCGCGAGAGGTTGTCCTGCACGAGCGCCGGCAGCCCCGCCGCCGACCATTCGTCGGCCCGGAAGGATTCCATGAAAAAACCGCGTTCGTCTGGAAATGCGGGTCCTTCGACCAGGAGCAGGCCGTCGATGTCGCCGTAGGGCCGGAAGGTGAGCGCCACGGGCGCATTTTAGCGATTCGGCGCGCTTGAGTCCATATAGGTCTTTAGGCCTAATGTATAATAGGTCTTTAGCACCTAGCGCCCTGGGCCCGAATGCCCTACTCTCAGTAGGACCTTGTAGTCCCCGGGATTGGCCGGGGAGCATCCACCTCCGGACCTTAATCCGGGGCCGCCAGGGAGACGGCCGTAAGTCTCGGCCGCTTCCCGGGCGTTTTTTTGGGCCTCCGTACCGCTCAGAATGTCCGCACTAGACCAGGGAGGACTCATGACGAAGACGAACACGGGCCGCGGGCGCGCGGCGCTGGCCGCCGCGGCGCTGCTGCTGTCGGGTGCCGCTCTTGCTCAATCGACGGACGCGGACTTCGCGGCGGCGTTCGGCAAGGTCTCGGCTCAAGCCGAGCAAGCCTCGGCCGCTCAGCGCCAGGCGCAGCCTTCCTCTATACCCGAGCTGCTGGCGGCGCGTGCTCAGCCGGACTTCTCCTTCACGCCCGGACACTTATGCACGGCGAGCGATCCGAATTTCGACGGCTTTCGCTACCCCGAACAGATCGCCCATTGCCGGCGCAACGTCACCGAGCAGATGAAGGCGACCGTCGCGGCGCATTACGGAATTGCGCGCAGTGACTGGGGCAATTACGAGTTCGACCACTTGATTCCGCTGGCGATCGGCGGCGACAGCTCCATCGACAATCTTTGGCCCCAGCCGCACGGCAACCCGGACGGCAGCCAGGGCAAGGACCGGCTCGAAGACCAGCTCTACCATGAGATGGACGCGGGCTCCATTACCCAGGCCGCGGCGGTCCAGCAAATCTACGCCTGGTTCAATCCCGCGGCGGCGGCCTCCGGCGGCGCGTTGGCCGCGCGCTGAAGCTCTAGGACGACGACACGGGCGCGCCGCCGCGGCGGCGCAGGACGGCCTGGACGCGGGCGACCAGCTCGACGAAGCCGAAGGGCTTGGTCACGTAGTCCTCGCCGCCGGAGTCCAGGCTTTCGGCGATCTCGGCGGGATCCTTGCGCGCGGACAGGAACATGATCGGGATGCCGGAGAGCTCCGGCGCGCGCTTGAGCTCGCGGCACAGGTCCAGGCCGTCGGCGTCGGGCAGGTTGCGGTCCAAGATGATGAGGTCCGGGCGCCATTCACGCAGGCGCTCGCAGGCTTCGGAGGCGCAGGACGCGGTGCGCACCGAGAATGACTCCTGTTCCAGCACGTATTTGACGAAGCTGGCGGTGTCCTCATCATCTTCGACGATCAGCAGGTTCATGCGTTCTCCTGCGCATAGTCTTGATCCAAAACCGCGCGCGCGCAATGAAAAAATAGGCAAACGCGCGGCAAAAGGACGGTAAAAGTACAGGATCGACGCGGCTTACGAATGCGCGCGCGCGGCGTCGGCGGCCTTGTCCAGCTCCTTTTTCCAGAACTCCCGGCCCTCGGGCGGCAAGGTGTAGACGGGATCGAGATACTCGTAGCGGCGCGTGAGCGCGCCCTCGTCGTCGCCCTCGATGCCGGTGCGGTAGTTCTTGGTCCAGTAGGAGACGCCCTTCACGCGGTCGTAGTCGGCGAGCTGGTGGATCCAGCGCTTGCCCACGTAGGGCACGTCGACGGTCACGCGCGGAGTGGCGAAGCCGGGCAGGTAGCCCATGATGTCGTGCTGGAGCTGCATGCCCTCGGCGATGGACAGGCGCCAGTGCTCGGAGTTGGGGATCATGTCGGCCATGTAGAAGTAGTACGGCATGATCTTGGCGTGGTCGAGGAGCATGAAGCAGAGCTCCAGCAGGTCCTTCTGGGCGGCGTTGACGCCGCGCAGCAAGACCCCTTGATTGCGCACGTCGCGAAAGCCCATTTCCAGGATCTTGCGCACGGCGCGGCCCACCAGCGGCGTGACCTGGCTGGCGTGATTGACGTGGGTGTGGACGGCGATGTCGACGCCGCGTTCGCGCGCGCGGCGCGCGATCCTTTCCAGGGCCTTGAGAACGTCGTCCTGCAGGAAGTGCTGGGGCAGGCCCTGCAGACCTTTCGTCGCCAAGCGGATGTCCTTGATGTTCGGGATGTCCATCAACTCCATCAGGAACGCTTCCAGTTGGGCGATCGGCACGTTGGCGACGTCGCCGCCGGATACCACCACGTCGCGCACGCCGGGCGTCTTGCGCAGATAATCGAGCATGGCCGCGTAGCGGTCCTTCGGCGCGGCGGTGAACTTGTGCTTGGCGACCTGGGGCACGGAGTTGCCGACCAGATCCATGCGCGTGCAGTGGCCGCAGTACTGCGGGCAGGTGGAGATCATCTCGGCCAGCACCTTGGTCGGGTAGCGGTGCGTGAGGCCTTCGGTGGCCCACATCTCGGACTCGTGCAGGCTGTCGCGGCTGGCGCGCGGATGGTTGGGCCAGTCGGGGCGGCGGTCGGAGAACATGGGCAGCATGTAGTGGCGGACCGGGTCGTTCTTAAGATCGGCCTCGTTCATGCAGTTGAGCATCTGCGGCGGAATCAGGATGGACATGGTGGCCATGTCCTTCTGGTCGCGCAGGATGTCCTCGGCCAAGGCGTCGGTCAGATGCGGGCCGAACGCGTCTTTGAGATCCTTGATATTCTTCGCCGAGTGCTGGCGCTGCCAGAGGGCGCTCTCCCACTCGGCCTTGGTCACGTTCTTGTAGCCGGGCAGGCGCGTCCAGTCCGGCTCGATGAACTGGCGCTTCAGCGGATACTGGAACGGCTGGCGGGAGGGGTCCGCCTTCACTTTCTTGGCCATGGCCGCATTCTAGCGCTTCCGGCGGCGGCGGGCAACGGCCCGTCCCCAGGCCCGTCGCCGACAGTAAAGCCGCCGTGTTTTCGCGAAAACTAAAATGGCAATAGTCTAATCAAGAACCGCAGTCACAACGAGTGACGGACTGCCGGGATGAAACGGTACGCCACTTAACATGAGGTCGCGGCTGGTTTGCTCCGCGTTGATAAAACGTCCTCGAAGTCGCAGCGTTTGACTGGCACGTTTCGACCAAAGCAGTCGTCTTGAGTCGATGCTCAATTCTTTCGTTTTAAAGTAGCAGTACAATGTGTGTGTTGGGTCATCACCGCAGTTGATGCCCGGCGGGCAGACCTGGAGGGTGCCCATGGGTTCAATGATATAAGGGTTATTGGCTAACACGCCTTCCGTGGTCACTTCGGTATTCTCGTATTTTTCCGGCTCGATCAACAATTCGGATATGGGGATCGCACCCGCAACAGCGCTTGTGGATTGGAACACGGATAATTTTTCTTCCAGAACTTGATTTTTTGATTTTTCTGCGTCCAGAGCCGCCTGTAGTTCTTTGATTTTAGCCGCCTCTTCGGAGGCGGTGCGTCTTGCGATAGTTCTTTGGCCGTCGAGTTGCGCCTGGAGGTTCTCAATTTCCACCTTTTGATTTCTCAATTGGGAGGATGCACAAGCTGTCATCCACACGGGAGCAATCGTGATCAGAAATGCAATTCTAATTTTCATCTGTTTGTCCAGGAGAGAGTAACAGACAATTCATTCGAATTCCAGAGGTATCAAGGCAAGTTTCTTTTCGACGTCATCGGCGACCCGGATAAAAGCTGTATCGCCGCTACGGCGTCGAATCCTCGGTCCGGGCGATCCTCGATCCCCGGGCCTGGCCCGCGATCGTCAAGGGCGTTCTGGCTGGCGACAAGATGCGGCCGCCGCTACTCGTGGCGCTGGAATCGGCGGACACTCGGCTGCGGGATGTGCCCGCCGCGCCGTAGTCAAAGCATTGCTACACTACGCTTGTCTGTGTTACAAATATGATGATCCGCTCGACGCTGCGCGCCTACTCCTTCGTTTTTCTCGCCTCCGGCGTCTCGTTCGTTTTCTTCGAGCGCCCCTTCCTGCGCGCCGTCGGCTGGGCGGCCGCCCGCGCGGGTGCTGCGCCTCTGAGTGCCGCGGGACCAAGCCTCTGGCTGGGCCTGACCGGCTCGCTGATGGCCGTCATCGCCCTGCTGGCGCTTAGGCTGGGCCAAGACCCCGGACGCGGGGAGGCCTGGAACGCGCTCCTGCTGTCCAAGCTCGTCTCCTCGCTGCTGTTTGTTCGTTTCGCCGCGGCGACGCGCAATCCCGTGTTCTTGGTCGCCGCGGCCGTGGATGGAGGCATTCTCGCCCATCTCCTGATTCTGCGCGCCGCCCACGAGCGCTCGCTCGACGCCCTGGCTCCGCGGCGCGACGCTCCGGCCTACGAGGCCTGGTTTGCTCGCGCGCTGCAGCCCGAGACCGGGCGCTCGCTGTGGGTTCGCGCCGCGCGAACGCGCACCGACTCGGGTTGGGACTCCTCGGTGTGGGCGGTCTTCTTCGACCCCCGCGCCGGAAAAGCCCCGCGTGTGCTGCGCCGGCCGCGCGCGCAGGCGTCCTGGGAGTTCGGCGAGGGCTTCTGCCGCGGCGGCGTCGACGGCGCGCGCTGGGACCTCTCCTGGAACGATCCCGCGGCCCCCGCCTTCGACGTGGTCCCGGCGTGGCTGCGCGCGGCTGGACTCGGCCGCGGCTACGCCAGCGCGGTCCCCGCCGCCCGCTTCGCCGTCCGCGCCGAACTCGAAGGCGAGCCGTGGAGCTTCGACGGGGCGCCAGGCGGCGTCGGGCACGTCTGGGGCGAGACGCTGGGCCGCGGCTGGTGGTGGACGCACGCGATCTTCGACGACGCGGGGCGGCCGGCCGTGTTCGAGGCGCTGTCGGCGCCGTTGGCGCCGGGATTGCGCGCGACCTCGGTCTGGCTGAGGCTGGAGGGCCGCACGCTGTCGTCTTGCGGGGCGTGGGGGCTTGTGAGCAACTCGTCGCGCCGCGAAGGGGACGCATGGTCGCTGTCGGCCAGGCTGGGGGAACTGAAAATCGAGGCGACCTGCCTGCCCGGCGACTTCGCGCGGCTCGATTATCCCTCCCCCCGCGGCGGCGCGCTCGTCTGCCGCCATTCGGCGCGCGCGCGGCTGACCCTGCGCGTGCGCGGGCGCTGCGTCGAAAAGACGCTGAACTCGACGGCCGCGGCCGTCGAGTACGCGGAGCGCGCGTGAGTTCCCTGGCCGTCTTCGCGCGCGCGTACGCGGCGCATGTCGGTGCCGCCGCGCCCGAGCGCGGGTTCGAGGCGGAACTTGCCGAGCGCTTGGCCGCCTGGCCGGCCTGGGCGCGCCTTGGCGCTCGCGCCGCCGCCTTCGCCGTCCGCCGCCTGGCGCCGCCGCTGCTTTTGCGGCGCGCGGCACCCTTCGAGGCGTTGCCCGCCGAGGAGCGGGAAGCCCTGCTGACGCGCCTGCAAAACCTGCGCGCCCCGCTGGCCCGCGCGGCCTTCCTCTTGGTCAAGACGCCGGTCATCCTCTGCTGCCGCGCGCGGAGCGGATCGTGAAGTTCGACTGCGACTTCGTGGTCGCCGGCAGCGGCGCGGGCGGCAGCGCGGTCGCCGCTCGCCTGGCCGACGGCGGCGCCCGGGTCCTGCTGGCGGAGGCCGGCCCGCGAGCGCGGCCGCAGGAGGACGCCGCGCGCGCGATCAACTTGTACTACGCCAACGCCGGACTGACGGCGGGATTGGGCAACGGGCTTTTTGCGCTCGCGACGGGACGCACTGTCGGGGGCACAACGACGATCAACTCGGGCACCTGCCTGCGTCCGCCTTCCGACGCGCCCCGGCGCTGGGCGGCCGCCGTCCCCGGCTTCGATGCCGACGCGTTCTCGGCTGACGTCGAGGACGCCTGGCGTACGCTCAAGGTGGCCAAAACTCCCGAGCGCCTGGCCGGAGAGTCGACGCGGCTGTTCTTCCAGGGCTTGGAGCGGCTGGGCGTGCGCGGCGCCGAATACCTCGATCGCGCCGCACCCGGCTGCGACGGCGCGGGACGCTGCTGCTTCGTCTGCCCGCGCGGGGCGAAGGTCACCGCGCAGACGGCCTTCCTGGAGCCGTCGCTGCGGGACGGGCGCCTGGACCTGCGCGCGGGCTGGCGACTGCTCTCGGCGGCCGCCTCCGAGGACCCCGGCCGCCCGGCCGAGGCCGTCCTCGTCGACGAGACCGGCCGGCGGCGGCGCCTACGCGCGCGCGCCGTGATCCTGGCCTGCGGAAGCCTCGCCACGCCCTACCATCTGCGCCGCCTGGGCGTGCGAGCCGGCGACGGCCTGACGATCCACCCCGCGGCCAAGGTGTTCGCGCTCTTCGACCGCGAGGTGCGCGGCTGGTCCGGCGTGCCGCAGGCCGGTGGCCTGCAAGACGAAGCCGAGCCGCGCCTGCGCTTTGAAGGGGCGTTCGTGCCGCCGGAGATCGCCCCGCTGACCATGCCGCTCGAAGGACGGCGCCTGACGTGGTGGCTTGAGCGCTACGCCCATGTCGCCAGCTTCGGCTTCATGGTGCGGGACTGCGCCTCGGGGCGAGTGCGCTATCCCCTGGGCCCGGAGATGCCGCTGATCCGCTACGCGATGGCGCCGCAAGACGTCCGCCTCATGGCCCGAGGCATGGAACTGGTCGCCCGCGCCTACCTGGCCGCCGGCGCGAGCCGGGTGCTGCTGCCGCTCAACCGGCTCGACAACGAATTCGAAAGCGCCGCTCAACTCGACGCCTTCAATTGGAGCGGCGTGCGCGCCGACGAGCTGCAGACGATGGGCTTCCATCCGCTTGGGACCGCGGGGCTGGGCCGGGCGACGGACGGCGGACTGCGCGCCGCCCCGGGCGTCTACGTCGCCGACGGCTCGGTCGTTCCCGAAAGCCTCGGCGTCAATCCGCAGATCACGATCTACGCCTTCGCGCTCGGTCTGGCGCGGCGGCTGCTGGCGGAGGGCGCGTGAGAGTCGAGGACTGGAACGCCCTCGAAGACGGCGCGGAATACGACTTCGTGATCGTCGGCTCGGGCTTCGGCGGGTCCGTCGCGGCGCTGCGGCTGTCCGAAAAAAACTACAGGGTCGCCGTGCTCGAGGCCGGACGCCACTTCGAAGACGAGGATTTCCCGCGCACGAACTGGGACGCGCGGCGCTATCTGTGGGCGCCGCGCCTGGGCTGCTGGGGGCTGCAGCGCATCGACTTCCTGGAACACGCGCTCGTCTTGTCGGGCGCGGGCGTGGGCGGAGGCTCGCTGGTCTACGCCAACACGCTGCTTGAGCCCGGCCCCGCGTTCTACCGCGAGGCGGCCGCCGTCGAGCCCGGCTTCGCCGAGCGCCTCAAGCCGCATTTCTCGACCGCCCGGCGCATGCTCGGCGCGACGACGACCCCGCGCCTTTTCGCGGCCGACTTGGAACTGGAGCGCGCCGCCCGCGAACTCGGCCGCGGCGAAACCTTCTCGCGCGCGACCGTCGGGATCTATTTCGGCGAGAAAGGCGTGGCCTGCCCCGATCCGTTCTTCGCGGGGAAGGGCCCCCCGCGCGCGGGCTGCATCTTCTGCGGCGGCTGCATGGTCGGCTGCCGCCACAACGCGAAAAACACCCTCGTCAAGAACTACCTGCCGCTGGCCGCCGGGCTCGGCGCGCGGATCTTCGCGCGCACGAGCGCGGTCCGCCTCGCGCAGCGCGCCGGCGGCGGCCTCCTGGTCGAAACGAAGCGCTCGGGCTGGGGCTTCGGCGTCAAGACCCTGCGCGCGCGCGGCGTCGTGGTCGCGGCCGGAGTGCTGGGCACGATGCGCCTGCTGCAAAACCCCGCCAACGAGGTCGGGCCCATGCCACCTCGCCTGGGCCGCGACGTGCGCACCAACGGCGAGGCCTTGCTCGGCGCCTACGCGCGCACGGGCGCGCGCGACTGGTCCGAGGGAATCGCGATCGCCTCGGGCGCCTGGGTCGACGACGAGACCCACGTCGAACCCGTGCGCTACCCCGCGGGCTCCGACGCGATGGGCCTGCTCGGCGTCGCGCGTACCTCTTCGCCGCGCGACCGCCTTCGTGCGGCTTGGCCGTTCGGCTGGGCGCGGCGCGCGACGGTGCTGCTGGCGATGCAGACGCGCGACTCGCGCCTGCGCCTGGTGCGCCGCGCGTCCGGACGCCTCGCGTCGCGGCTTGAGCCGGGACACTCCCCGCCTCCCGCGCGCCTGCCTGCCGCGGAGCGGCTGCAGGAGGTCTTCTGCCGCAACGCCGACGCGGTGCCGATGACCAACGTCGCCGAGGCCTGGCTCGGCCGCTCGGCGACCGCCCACATCCTGGGCGGGGCCTGCCGCGCGGCCGGCCCCGAGGGCGGCTGCGTCGGGCCGGACGGCAGGCTCTTCGGACGCTCCGATCTCTGGGTCGTCGACGGCTCCTCGGTCCCCGCCAACCCCGGAGTCAATCCCTCTCTGAGCATCACGGCGCTGGCCGAATCGGCGATGGAGCGCGTGCCCGCCAAGGGCGCGCCGGGGGCCCCCGCGTGAGATGGAACAACAAGCGCTGGAACCTGCCGCGCCTCGTCGAACTGGCGATCGCCCTGACCGCCCTCGGCGGAGCCCTGCTCCTGAACAATCGGCTCGGCCGCGTGGCCGAGCGCGACGGCGCGCGAGCGCACCCGTCGCCGGACCTCCTGCTGTCGCTGCTGCCGGTCGTCGACTTGCGCGTTCTCTTCGTCTACGGCTTCGCGGCCTTCCTCGTCACTCTCTTGGTCATCGGCCTCTGGCGCGAGCGTCACCACCTCGCGCACATCGCCTGGCTCTACGCGATGCTGATCTCGCTGCGCTCGGTCTTCATCATCCTCACGCCGATGCGCGAGCCGGTCGGCGCTCTGCCCGTCGCCGGAGACCCGCTCTTCGACGAGGTCGGACGCTATCTGACCTTTCGCAACGACCTCTTCTTCTCCTCGCACACGGCTCTACCCTTTCTCGCCTACCTGACCTACAGGGACGGCTGGGCGCGGCGGATATTCCTCGCCTTCACGCTCGCGATGGCGGCCACGGTGCTCCTGACCCGTCAGCACTACTCGATCGACGTCTTCGCCGCCTTCTTCATCACCTACGCGCTCTACCGCTGGGAGCGGCGCTGGCTGCGCGCGCCCTACCGGCGCGCGCGCGCGCGCGTCTTCGCTTGGACGAAGCGCGCGCGATGTTCTTTCATAGCCGCTTGAAGCGCTATGCGTGCGTGTACGGTGATTCCTGTCAGCCCCCGGAGACACGCGTGAACCGGAGAAGTCGAGTGCGGGCGCCAGCCTTCCGCGGGCCGCAACCACGACCGGAACGCGCGCGTCGCGCGCGGGTGCTACGTGCCTAACGGCGAGGCGCGCGTGCTCGACGGTGGCGGGCGCATCGTGGACCAGACCGACAACTACGAGTGAATGTCGTAAGTGAACCTCGTTCGGTATCACCCGAGCAAAGCGAACGGGGGGCCGGCATATCACGCTACTATGGGGCGCCGGGCTCGTGCCCGCCGATGCGCCCGGCGGTGAACGCGTGACGAAAGTGTCGTGCGGCTCCGAGCGCATCGCGGCGGGAGAGGGCGCTCCACGTCCAACAAGCGCTTCGGGCGCTCTTGCAGTCCATCTACCCATGAATCATTCGCTGTTCTTGCCGAGCATTCTCATGGTGGCTCCATGACCGGCGCCACCGGGTCCGAATTCCTCGAACTTGAGGAGAACGTCCAGATCGACGGCCGCAGTTGGCTGAGGATTCCGCTGCAGGCGTCGTTAGCGGCCGCGACGATCGTTTTGACGGCGGCCGGACTCTTCTACGCGAATTGCCCGGCGGGCCTCGCGGCCCCGGTCGCATTCGTCGTCGGCGTCACTGCCTCCTATGAAGCCGCGCAACGACTGATCCCCATGCGCGCCGCGCGCAAGGTTCTGCTGAGCCGAGACGAAGTCCGGTTGATTTCGCTCGACGGCTCCCTGCTGAGCCCGCCGAACAGGGCCGCGCAGGCCCTGGTTACCTCAAATCCCAACGATCTGAGGGTCGCGCTCGACGGACAAGAGCTCGTCACTATGGATCGGTCATCACGTTCCCGGATCGCGCCGGGAGTTGAGACGGCGGCGAACCCTTCGGCTCCGCGCCATTGCCAGCCAGCGCCTTGCGCCGGTCGATCTGGTCGCGCGTGAAGTGGGGCGTCACGTGCTAGTTCCGGCCCACGCGGTCCAGCAAGGTCGCGTCGCCGTATTTGCGGTCTAAGGCGCGTGCGGGCCTATAGCGCTGTTGGGCTGAACGGCACTTGTGGGCTTGGGGCGCGCGCGTTATCTTTATCAAGGTGTCAAGAAACTTTCTTGTTCCGCGTTTGATGATCGCTGCCCTCGCCGTCGCGTCCGCCGCGAGCGCCGCCGAGACGTTCGCCTCGGCGCCGGTCCCGCGAATAGGCGCGGCCGCGCTGAACGGCCTTTTTGACGGGACGTCTGCCGCGCTCGCGCCGGCGGCCGACGCCGTGCCGGACCCGCACGGAGAGATTCTGCGCGCGGCGTCGGGAAACGTGCCCGCGATCTTCCATCTCAGCGACGCGGCGCTGGCGGCCGCCACGCCCGATGAGAAGCTTGCGATGCTCAAGACGTTGCTGCCCATCGCCGTTCCGAGCGACAATCCGTGGCAGTCCTCGATCGTTCGCATCCTCGCTTCCGCGCGCGATGCGGCGTCGTTCGACCGCGTCTACTACCGGCTCGATCCCGACCGGCTGGCGGACTCGGTCTCGCAGCCGCGTTCGATTCAAGATCTTGTCGCGAGGAGCCGCGCCGACGCCAAGCCGGGGGATTGGACCGGATATCTCAAATACCTCGACGTCGTCACGGGCTCCAAGAGCGGGGGCAAGAACATCGTCCAGTTCCTGATCGACGGGCCCAGCGCCATACCCCCCGTCGTCGCCGCGATACGAGGCGCCCAACACTCGATCCATGCCGAGGTCTTCCAACTGCAGGCCGATGAGTACGGGCGGGCTTTCGTTCGCGACCTGGCGGAGCGGGCGCAAAAGGGAGTGCTAGTGCGCTTGATGATCGACGACTACGGCTCCGACGCCGACGCCGATCCGAAGGTCCAGGAACTTATCGGCTCCATGAAGGCCCAGGGCATACAAGTCCTCATCCACCCGGCCGGCTTTCTGGCCGACCACCTCGACCACCGCAAGGTCCTAGTCATCGACGGCGACATCGCCTTCACGGGCGGGATGAACGTCGGCAAGCTCTATCAGGCCGAATGGCACGACGAGCAGACTTTGGTCATGGGTCCGGCGGTCGCCCAGCTGCAGGACGCGTTCCTGTCGCAGTGGAAGGCGCTGGGCGGGACCGTCGACCCGGGCGAGCCTCTGTATCCTCCGCTGAGCGACCAAGCGCATGGACTCGAGGCGCGCGTCGTCGCGCATCAAGGCGGAGGCAAGGACCACAACATCAAAGCCCTCTACATGCGCGCCATCGAGACGGCGCAGAAAGAGATCCGCATCGCCACGCCTTACTTCACCGACGCCGCCGTGATCGGCGCGTTGTGCGACGCGGCCCGCCGCGGGGTGAAGGTCCAGATCGTCCTGCCGGCCGACAACGACGTCGCGATCGTCCAGCGCGGCTCGCGCGCCTTCTACCCGGACCTGCTTGCGGCGGGCGTCGAGATCTACGAATACCAGGACCGCATGGCGCATGAGAAGGTCGCGGTCGTCGATGGCAACTGGTCGACGTTCGGCTCATCGAATCTGGACGCGCGCAGCCTCACCGACAACGACGAGCTCAACGTCGTCGTCATGGGCGAGGATCTCGCGAACACGATCAATCGGCAGCTCTTCGACAAGGACATCGCCCAAAGCAAGCGTGTCGTCGATTTCACGCCGACCTGGCGCGAGAAGCTCGACCGCCGTCTTCTGGGCAAGAAGCTGTAACGATGAATCCGACGAGGCTCCTGGCGGTCTGCGTCTTGGCGGCGGCGCCGGTCTGCGTCGTCGTGCGTGCGCGCGCCGCCGACGCGCTATTAGACGCCTACGCTCGGGCCGAGTCGCGGGCGAAGGCCGCGGCTCAAGAAGCCCGTGCTACGGACGTCCTGGAGGCCGACGCAGGCTCCGAGGACGCCGAGGTCCGCCAAGGACTCCGCCTGTTGTTCAAGAACGTCCGGTGCGAGAAGCCCGAGTTCTGCCTCAACGAGCGGACGGAAGGCGTCATGGTCGACAACGCGCTCGCCTTCAAGCGCCGCTTCGACGCGTTGGCGTCCGCCCCCGCGCCGCGGGTTGAATGGAAACCGAGCGGCGGCCATGTCCGCGAATTCGAGTTCGACAGCCTGATCCAGCGCGGCGGGCATCCTTCCGACAAGGTTTTTGGCTTCGTCTATTTTCCGCAGGCCTACGGCAGCGGCCTGAAGTTCCCGGCGACGCTCCTGATCCACAAGCTCGGCGATAATCTTGACAGCGAAAAACAGATCGCGCAGTTCGCCGTCGACCCCGACCGCGGCGTCGTCATGCTGATCTATCTGCCGCACTTCGGCCCGCGCAAGGGACAGGCCTCGTTCATCACGAAGTCTCCCGAGGACTTCGAGAGGAACGTTCTGCAGTCCCTGCTTGACATCCACCAATCCTACCTGGTGCTCAAGTCCCTGCCTTGCGTCAAGTCCGACGACATCGGCCTCATGGGATTGTCGCTGGGCGGGATGATCTCGCTGATTTCGGCCGGGATAGACCCCGTGTTCGATCGCTACGCGACGAACGTCGGCGGCGGCGACCTCGCCAACATCATCACCTATCGCAAGAGCGGGGATGTCGACAGCCAGACCGGGCGCGCGCTCAAGGAGATCGACTGGTCCGTGGACCAGGCGAGGTTCTTCCTCAGCCGCTTCGACGCGATCACCTGGTCTCTCAAGGTCAAAGGCAAGTCGATCCTCATGATCAACGCAAAAAGCGACGAACTTGTCAGCAAGACGCTGAGCGTCGAGCCCCTGGTCGAGGGCTACGAGGCGGCCGGCTCGAAGGTGCGCCTGATCATGCACGCCGGCACGCACGTTTTCCACGCCAAGGACGTCGGCTATTGGGACACGCTGACCAAGGTCATCGATCCGATGGTCGAGTTCATCGGCGGCCGCGGCCCTGTCATCGGACGCGCGCCTTAAGCGCGTCGAGAACCTCTTGCGGGATCTGCGGGCGGCTCGAAAAGTTAAAATGACGGCGTGGAGCGGGACCCCTGTCCGTTGTGCGGCGCGGCGTCGCGCCCGTTTCTGAGCGACGGCGGCCGCGACTACCGGCGCTGCGGGGCGTGCGCGCTGACCTTCGTGCCCGCCTCCCAGCATGCCGCGCCGGAGCGTGAGCGCGCGCGCTACGCGGAGCATCGCAACGGGCCGAATGACGCGGGTTATCGCGCATTTCTAGACCGGTTGCTCGTGCCTCTGGCGGCGTGCTTGAAGCCGGGCGCGGAGGGTCTGGACTACGGCTGCGGCCCGGGGCCGGCGGCGTCGGTCATGCTGGGCGAGCGCGGATTTGCGGCGCGCGACTACGACCCCTGCTTCGCGCCCGACCCCGCGGCGCTGACGCGCACCTATGATTTCATCGTCTGCACCGAGGTCTTCGAGCATTTGCGCCGTCCGGCCAAGGATTTGGCGCGGCTCGACGCGCTGCTGAAGCCTGGGGCGGTCCTGGGGGTGATGACCGGCGTGCTGGAAGACGACGCGGCTTTCGCGGGCTGGTGGTATCGCGCCGATTTCACGCACATAGCGTTCTACCGTCCGCAGACGCTCGCGTGGATCGCGCAGAATTTCCACTGGCGTCTGGAAAGGCCGTCGCGCGACGCGGCGCTCTTTTTTAAAGCGGGCGGGGCTTAGGACGCGGCGGCGAAGTCGATGTAGCCGCGCTCCACGTCGGCCTCCACCAGTGCGACGCGCGCGCGATCGCCGACCTTCAGCCCCTTCTCGCCGCGCACGACCTTGCCCTCCACGTGCGGGTCGAAAAGCCGCGCGTAGGTTCCCTTGGGGCCGGCGCCGGTGACCACCGCGTCGAACGTCCGCCCGACGCTTCCCTGAAGGAGCAAAGCGCCGGCGGATTTGCGCACCCGCCGCTCCACTTTTTTGGCCGCGATCTCCCGTTCGGTGCAGCGCGCGGCCACCGCGGCCAGTTCATCGAACGAATAGGCGTGCGACGCCTTGACGATCCGCTGCGCGACCAGGTCGACGTAGCGCCGGTTGGGCGCGGTGCCGTGGGCGTAGGCCTCGGCGGCCAAGCCGAAATGTCCGGTCTCGTCCTGGCCCGGACGGTGCGCCTCGTATTCGCCGCGGCCGATCAGCTTGACCAGGGCCACGGAGATTTCGCCGAAGCGCGCGGCCTGCTCGCGGCGCATCTGGTCGGCGAATTGAGAGAGCGCCGGCGCGCTGGGCGCGGCGGGAAGCTTCACGGAGAATCCCGCAGCGTAGGCGGCGATCTTCTCCCAGCGCTCGGGCTCCTTGACCACGCGGCGGATCGAGGGCAGGCCCCGGCGGTCCAGCTCCAGGGCCAGCGCGGTGTTCGAGGCGATCATCAACTCCTCGATGATCGCGCCGGCGCGGTCCTGACTGTGCGGCGTCAGTTCGGTCACCGCGCCGCGCGCGTCCACCACGACGTCGACCTCGTGGGTGTCGAGGTCGAGCGCGCCCAGACGCCGCCGCGCGGCGGCCAGGCTCGCGGCAAGCGCGTCTTGACGCCGGAGTTGTTCCAGCAGTTCGGGCCGCCCGGCCAAGCCCGCGGGCGCGGCGGCGCGGCCGTCCAGCCAGGCCGAGACCGAGGGATAGTCGAGCTTGGCCTGGTTGATCACGCGCGCCGCATAGACCGCGCCGGAACTCATCCGTCCGTCCGGCGCGATCACGGTCTCCACGACCACGGCCAGGCGCTCCGCCTGCGCCAGCAGGGAGGTGCGATCAAAAGAGAGGCTCTCGGGCAGCATGGGGAAGGTCCGCGCGCCGGTGTAGACGCTGGTCGTGTTGCCGCCCGCGTATTGGTCCACCGCGCCGCCGTAGACCGCCGCGTGCTCCACGTCGGCCACGCCGACGTAGAGCTTCATGCCGCCGGCGACGTTTTCCACCGCCTCGATCTGGTCCAGGTCGCGCGACTCCACGTTGTCGATCGAGGTCCAGGGCAGGGCGCGCAGGTCGCGCGCACCGGCGGCGTCCGGGGCCGCGCGGACGGCCGCCGCCTCGGCTTCGGCCCGCGGCGGCGGGTGAGCAACGAAGCCGGCCTCGACCATGGCGCGCTCGGCGATCCTGGCCAGGACGGGACCGGCCTCGGTCACGGGCGCACCACCACGGTGGCGATCGAGTGGGCGGCGCTGGTCAGCTTCGCGGCCTTGCCGGAAATGAGGAGGCGGTAGGCCACGGGCGCGCCGGTTTCGTTCATCACGACGACGGCCAGCGTGCCGTCGGGGTTCAGGAACGCGGTGGACTTCAGCGCGTCGCGGCTGGGGGCGACGGCGACGCGGCGCGCGCCGGGGCGGATGAAGCGGGAGAAATGCCCCATGTAGGGGTAGATGTCGGTCCAATGGAGAACGTGGGTCTTGGTGTCGACGTGCAGGGCGGCGTAGCAGAAGTTTCCCACGTGGTTGGGGCCGCCGCGCTCGTCGAGCAGGAGGTTCCAGTCGGTCCACGCGACGGTGCCGTTGTTGAAGTCGCGGATCATCTCGCGGCCGTACTGCTCGCCCAAGGACCAGTCGTCGAGCTTCAGCGCCTTGTCGGTGCCGCCGGGGCATTCGCAGCCCTCGGAAAAGAACGGCGGCTTGTCCGGGTAGGCCTCGGCCAGGCGGCGCACGTTGTCATAGAGCGGCTGTCCTCCGGCCCAGTCCTCGTACCAATGGTAGGCGACGCCCCAGACGTAGCGCGCGGCGGCGGGGTCGCTCAAGATCACGCTCGCGTATTGATAGAGCAGGTCGCGGTTGTGGTCCCAGATCAGGATCTTGCGGTCGCCCAGCCCCGCCTTCTTCAGCGTGGGACCCAGGTAATTCTTGAGGAAGTCCCGCTCCTGGCGCGCGCTGAACACGCAGGACTCCCAGGGTTGGCGAGCCATGGGCTCGTTCTGGACCGTCACGCCCCATATCGGCACGCCTTCCTTCTCATAGGCGCGGATGAACTTCACGAAGTAGTCGGCCCAGGCTTGATCGTCTTCGGGCTTCAAGCTTCCGCCGTGGAGCATGTCGCCGTTGCTCTTCATCCAGGCGGGGGGGCTCCAGGGGCTGGCGAACACCGTCAACCGCCCTCCGGCCGCGGCCCGCGCGCGGCGTAGCAGCGGCAGCCGGTTCTCGCGGTCATGGGCGATGCTGAACGTGCTCAGCGTCTTGTCGCCGTCGGCGGCGTAGGTGTAGGTCGCGCTGGAGAAATCGCAGCTGTGGATGCTCGTGCGCGCCAATGTGTAGCCGTTGCCGGTCTTGGGGTCGAAGAACGCGCGCAGCACGCGCTCCTGCGCGGCCGGCGGCAAGGTCGCGAAGACGTCGGCCGACGCGTCCGTGAGCGCCGCGCCGATGCCGAGCATCGTCTGAAACTTTTTTTCCGGGTCGACCAGCACGAAGGGCTGCCCTTCGGTGGGCTGGGGGAAATCCGCGAAGCTCAGCGTCCCCGTCGACATCACGGCGACGCCGGAGGCTTGGGACGTCGCGTACACGTCGGCGGCGCGCGGCTCAAAAGCGGCAGCCGCAGCAGGCAGCAAGAGCAGCGAAAACAAAAAACTCATCAAGCGAAGTATTGCACAAATCTTAGCGCATCCCGGCAAGACCGGCACCGCGCGCGGGACAGCAGCTCAGGGCGCGCGTCCATTCGGTACGTAGTCGATTTCCAACTCCTCCTCGCCCGTGCAAACGGGAGTGAACGTGCAGGACACGATTCCCAGTGGTCGTGCGGAGCCGGTGATGAAGCGGCCGGACGCGTCCAGTTGAAATTGCACGAGCAGACGTCCGGAGTCGCCGGCGGGGTCCTCGGGCGTCGAGTCGGCGAGGAACCAGGCGCGAAAACCTTCTGGGGCGGCTTCGATGTGCAGGGGGGCTTGAATTGTTTCCAGGTCCAATGCGCCTGGCCCGTACCGGTCGTAGCCCGTGACCTCGGCGTGAGGCGCGGAGCCAGGCGTGGAGACTCGTTGCGGGCGGCTTGAAAAAACGCGCGGCGTCTGTTATCGTGAGCCTCGCGTGGGCGACACCGACGACGCGGACTATTACGAACTCCTGCAGGTGCATCCCGCGGCCGACGCGCGGATCATCAAGAACGCCTATCGGACCTTGCTGGCCGAGATGCGCATCCATCCCGATCTGGGTGGCTCGGGCGAACGCACGCGGCGCATCAACGCGGCCTATGAGGTCCTCTCCGACCCCGACCGGCGCGCGCGCTACGACCGCCGCCGCGCGGCGGCCCGCGAAGCGGAAACCGGACCCGCGAGCCTGCCCTCTCCGCACGCCGCAGCTTCGGCCTCGCGGCCGAGGGCCTGGGGCTGGGTCGCCGTCGGCGCGGGCCTGGTCTGCGCCGCCGTCGAAGTTCTGCCGACGCAGGGCTTCTTTCTCCGCCTGACCGCGCCGAAAGCCGCCGATTCGCGTCCCGCCGCGGACGGTTTTTTCGAGGCCCAAACGTCGACCGACTCTCCCCGGCAGACGCGGGGCGGCGCGGGCGTCCTGACTGACGCGGAGGGCAACAGCTGGGGCGTGACTGCCCATCCCTCCGCAGGCTTGTCGTCGGCGAAGGCTCCGGCGGCGTCGGCTTCGGCACCGGCGCGGGCGGAAAGCCTTCTGGCCGCGCTGGTCGCCGCGCCGACTCCGGACCAGGCCGCGCAGCGCCGCCGTGACGCCAATAAAATGCTCATCGGTTCCGGCGTGCTCGCGGCCGTCTTGTTGTGGTGGTAGCGCGCGTTGGATGCGCGCGCAAATAGCGTAAAATCCAGACAATGAATTCCTCCGCCCTGGCCGTGCTCGCCGCGTTGGCCGCCTCCGGTCCCGCGCCGGTGGATGTCGCAGCACCCCCGTCCGCGCCCGTGGCGCTCGCCGCGCCGCGGGCGTCCGCGCGCGACTACGTGCTGGCGCCGGGCGCCCGCGAGGTGCCGCGCGACGCGTTCTACGACGCGCTGATGTCCGCGCGCGTGATCTGCGTGGGCGAGAAGCACGACGAGGCCGCCCAGCACTTGGCGCAGGCCGAGGCGGTGGCTCAGATCGCCGAGCGCGACCCGGGCGTGGTCGTGGGCCTGGAGATGGTGTCCCAGGACCAGCAGCCGATCTTGGACGACTTCCTGTCGGGCAAAACGTCGGAAGCGGATTTCGCCGCGTGGTGGAACAAGGTTTGGGGCTTCGACTACTCCATGTATAAGCCGATCTTCGACGCCGCGCGCGCGCGCCGTCTGCGGATGGTCGGACTCAACGCGCCGATCGCGTTGGTCGTGGCGGTCGCGCGGCGCGGGCTGTCCGGCCTGACGCCGGCCGAGCGCGCCCAACTGCCCGTGTCCGTCACGGAAAGTTCCGACGCACGCTACCGCGACTATGTGAAGGCCCAATTGCAAGGCCATGACCTGCCGCCCGACGCGCTGGCGCGCATGATCGAGGCCCAGGCGGTGTGGAACGAGACGATGGGCGCCAAGGCCGCGCAGTTGGCCGCGACGTCTCGCGTACTGGTTCTGGCGGGACAGGGCCATATGTTGTGGGACGCGGGCATTCCGGAGAGCGCGCGCCGGCGCGGCGTGGCGACGGCGGCCGTCGTTCTTCCGTATCCTCTGGACGGCTCGGCGCAAAGCGCGGCGGACGAACTGGCGAACCTACGCGACCCGAAGACCGGCGACTCGGCGCTGGCCGACGGTTTCATTCTGATACCGCGATGATCCCGGCACTCCTGTCGGTTTTTCTCGCGGCGCCGGTCCCGGCGCGGGCTGCGGACGCTCCGGGCGAGTCCGCTTTTCGAGCCGCCGCGCGGCTGTATGCCGAGAAGAAATATCCGCAGGCTCTCGACGCGTTCGAGGCGCTGTCGCGGCGCGATGCCGGGTCCCCGGCCCAGGTCGCCGCGGCCCTGACCTTGCTCCACCTCGGCCGCGCCCCGGCGGCCGAAACGAAATTCGAGGAGTATGCCGCGGCCGCGCGCCGCGCGCGCACCACCGCGGGGCCTTCCATGGTCGAGCTCTCCGTGGTCAGCGCCCCGTACTTGATGTTCGGCGACGAGCCCGGCAAGCCGGAACTGCTCCAAGGCCTGCTGAACTCCTGGACGAAGTCGAAGCCGGATTCCGCGCTGGCCTGGGAGATGCTCGGCTACTCGGGCCTGGCGTCCGATGATCGCGGCGCGTTGGACGCGGCCGCGGCGCGTCTGCGCGTGCTCACGCCGCAGTCCGCCTTGCCGTCGTTCTACGCCGGCTTCGCGGGGGTGCTCGCGGGCGACGGCGCGGCCGCGCGCGCGGCGTTCTCCGAGGCCGCCCTCCGTGATCCGGCCTTCGCTTCGGCCCGCGCGGCGCAAGCACAGGTGCCCGCCGGAACGGACGCAGGCGGGCGCGACCCGCTGGCGCGCTTGCGCGACCAGCTCTTCGCGCTTTTCGCCGCCGGCGCGGCGATTTTCGCCGGATTCCAACTATTCGCATCGGCGCAAGCGTCCGTCCATTGACGCGCGCGCCCGGCCCCGTTACAATAGCGCCGTGGCCAAGGTCCTGCTGGTTGATGACAGCGAAATCACGCGCGCGATGATCGCGGAGTTCCTGCAGATGGGCGGCCATCAGGTCGCCGGCGAGGCCGAGGGCCTGGCCCAGGCCGTCGCGGCGTACAAGGCCGACCGCCCGGACCTGGTCACGCTGGACCTATCAATGGGCGAGGATGACGGCTTCACCGTTCTGCGCGCCCTGCTGGACGTCGACCCGACGGCGCGCGTGCTGATCGTCAGCGCGAACACCCAGCAGGACATCTACGACCAGTTGATCCAGGAAGGGGCGCTGGGCTTCATCGTCAAGCCCTTCTCGTTTGCCGACATCTCGGCCTCGGTGGCCAAGGCCTTGGGGGCGCCGCCGCGATGACCGAGGAAGGCCGCCGGGCGCTGACTGCCGTCGTCTCCGAGGGCCTGGCGCTCTGCGCCAAGAAGCTCAGCGAGGCCACGCACGATCCCTGGCGCGTCGCCGAACTCCAGCTCAGCGTCGACGAGGCCGGGCCGTTCGCCGCGGTCTTCGACTCCGTGACCAACGATCATTACGGCGCGCTGCTGTCGTTTCCTGGCGGAAGTTTTTTGTTCCTGTTCTCCGGGAAGAGCGGCTACCTGGTCACCAACGCCTTCACGCGCGACGTGCAGGACCGCGTGGAGGGTTTCAACCAGCGCGAGGCGCGCGCGCTGGGCGAACTGGCCAACATCGTGCTCAACCCGCTGGTCGGCCACGTGGCCAAGGCCTGGGGCTTCCGTCTGGTCGTCTCTGCGCCGCAGACGCGCATCGCCAGCCGCCGCGACCACTTGATGGGCGCGCTGTCGGCCTACGCGGGCGCAGACGGCCTGGCCGCGACCTTCTTCGCGCGTTTGACCTGCGACTCCCTGTTCAGCGAATGCCACGTGCTGATCTTCCTGGAGCGCGTCGTCGTGGAGACGATCTCCCAGCGGCGCGCCGAAAAGGCCTAGGTCAGCGGCCCGAGCCGGCCAGGCGCGGGTCGCGAAGCAGCGCGGCGAGCTCCGGGTTGTTCTTGAGCGCGGCGGCGTCTCCGGAGAGCAGGGCCCGGGCGTTGCCCTCGTTTTGAAGAGCCGCGCGTAGCCGCGGGTCGTCAAGCAGTGCGTGAAGCCTTGGATTTTGGGAGAGCAGCGCGCGCGCCGAGTCGGGGTCGCGCAGCGCGGCCAGCAGGCGCTCAAGCTTGGCGACGGCGGGCAGGGAGACGGTTTCAAACAGGCCGTGGCGGCGCACCAACGCGACCGTCTCGGAGGTCGCGATGGACGGCGGCGGGGGGCCGTAGAGCCGGATCAGAGGCTTCTCGAAAAAAAGCAGGATGGAGAGAGCCACGTAGACCAGCGCTCCGCCCTTGCCCAAGCCGAGGACCAGGCCGATCGCGTCGTCGATCCGCCCGCCGGCGCGCCGGCCCGCGAGCTTGGCCAGCAGGGCGTGGACGAGGGCGGCGGCGCCGCCGCCTAAGACGCCGAACAGCAGACCCGCCAAGACCACGCGCACGGCCGAGGCCGGCAGCCCCAGCCGCGGCGCCAGCCAGGGCGTCAGGAGCGCGGCCGCGGGCCCCGAGGCAAACCAGCCGCACAGCAGTCCCGCCGCGTGCGCGAACTGGCGGATGGCGCCGGAATGGTAGCCCGAGAGCGCGAAGAAGGCGAGCAGGGCGAGGACGACCAGGTCCAGGCTCATCGCGCGCGCCTCAGCGCACCTCCGCGTCGAAGGTGCGGTCGGGGTCGGGCTCCGTAATTAACGTGTAGTGCCACCATTCCTCCGGCAGATTCTTGAAACCGTGCTTTTCCATCAGCGTCTTGAGCAGAAGACGATGCATTTTTTGATGCCGCCCCACGGCCACCGCGGCGGTGTGCGCGCGCGGATCGAAGCAGTCGAAGCCCGTGCCCATGTCCAGGCCGTCGTCGCCGTAGCGCCGCCCGCGCGGCAAGGTGCAGGCGCGCAGGCCGTCGCCGGGGCTGTAGCGCTCCCGCGGCGCGGCGGGCAAGGAGACGAGGGTCAGGTCGACCGTCGCTCCGCGGCTATGGCTGGACTTGGCGGCGATATAGCCGTCCTTGAACAGGTCGGCCTTGTCCACGTTCGGATAGAATTCCGCCTTCATTTTCTGGTCGGCGGCGTCCTTAGCCCAAGCGACGAAATCGTCGACCGCGCGCTGGGGGCGGTAGCAGTCGTAGACCTTCAGCGAGAGGCCGAAGGGCTTCAGCTCCGCCTGCGCGTCGGCCAGCGCGCGCGCCGCCGCGCGCGTCAGCAGGCACTCGGGCGCGGCGTACCCGGTGATGGGACGGCCGACGAAGTTGTGCGAGCCGGCGTAACGGATGTCTTGAAGAATGGACGCGTCGACGTCGCGCAGGCGCACGAAATCAGGCGGGAGCGTGGCGTCCGCGCCGAGGGCTTTGGGCGCGGCGAGCAAGGACAACGCGGCGGCCAGGAGGAAGCTCATGACCGCAGTATAGCGTATCGTCGCTGGGCCTTTCGCGCCGCGGGCGCGGTTCCATTAGACCCAGGCGCAGGAGCCGATCCGCGGCTACACTGAGGCCATGAAGCGACTGCGGCTTCTCGCCGCCCTATTGTGGGCCTGGACTCCCGCGTGGGCCGTCGTCGTCGATGCGCGCCTCTCCGTGCCGACGTTGCCGGCGGTCGCGGCACCCGCGACGATTCCTTCCCTCGGCGCTCCCGCCCTCGGGCTCGCGCCGGCGTTCGCGGCGGCGCCGGCTCTTTCGGCCGCGCCGCCGGCGGCGCTCTCCGCCGCCGCGCTGGCTCCGACCGCGGCGCCCGTCGCGGCGGTCGCGCCCG
>JAJXVH010000026.1 GCA_021782205.1 bacterium
GGCGGCCGCCGCCGGGACGACGGGCGGCGCGTCGGCGCAAAACGCGGGGACGGCGCACGCGGCCAGCAGGAGCAAGGTCTTCATTTTTCGTCTCCGGTCGCGCTCGCCACCGCGGTCAGCACGTCGTATTTGGTGAGGATGTCGTAGGCGGCCTTGCCGGTCTTGACCAGCACGGCGGGCCGCTCCGGCGTGATGTGGCGCAGGACCGCCTCGATGCGCGCCTGCGGATCGACGACGGGCAGGGCGCCGCTCATCGCCTCGCGCACGATCATGGTCTTGATATCGCGGCCCTTGAGCATGAGTCCCAGGACCTCGTCCTCGTGCAGGGTGCCCACGGGCTGGCCCTTCTCGAAGACCGGCAGCTGGGAGATGTCGAACTTGCGCATCGCGGCCATCGCCTGGAACAGGGGGTCGGTCGGCTTGACCGTGGCCAAGGCCTTGACCTTCGCGCGCTCGCGCTTGGCGGCCAGCACGTCGGCGGCCTTCAGCGGCACCGCGCTCTCGAAATACTGGTTTTCGCGCATCCACTCGTCGTTGTAGATCTTCGAGAGGTAGCGCATGCCGGTGTCGGGCAGGAGAATCACCATGAAGTCCTTTTCGCTCAGCTTCTTGGCGTATTCCAGTCCCGCCCACGCCGCCGCACCGCACGAGCCGCCCACCAGCAGCCCCTCCAACCGCGCCAGCTTGCGCGTGGTCAGGAAGCTGTCGCGGTCGGTCACCTGCAGGATGTCGTCGACGCACTTCAGGTCCATGGTGCCCGGGAAAATGTCCTCGCCGATGCCCTCGACCACGTACGGCTTGGCCGTACCCAACCGGTTGAACTTGATCTTCTCGTAGTAGAGAGAGCCCACCGGGTCCGCGCCCACGATCTTGACCTTGGGGTTCTGCTCCTTGAGATATTTCGCCACGCCGGAGATGGTGCCGCCCGTGCCCATGCCGGCCACGAAGTGCGTGATCTTGCCCTCGGTGTCGCGCCAGATCTCCGGGCCCGTGGTCGCGTAGTGGGCCTTCGGGTTCTCCGGATTTTCGTACTGGTTGGGGTGATAGGCGCCGGGGATCTCGGCGGTGAGCTTGTCGGCCACGGAGTAATACGAGCGCGGGTCCTCGGGCTCCACGTTGGTCGGGCAGACGATGACCTCCGCGCCCAGGGCCTTGAGCAAATTGATCTTCTCGCGGCTCTGCTTGTCGGTGATGGTGAAGATCAGCTTGTAGCCGCGCAAGGCCGCGACCAACGCCAGGCCGATGCCGGTGTTGCCCGACGTGCCTTCCACGATGGTCCCGCCGGGCTTGAGCAGTCCGCGACGCTCCGCGTCGTCGATCATCGCCACGCCGATGCGGTCCTTGACCGAGCCGCCCGGATTCATGAACTCCGCCTTGACGTAGACGCGGGGCTTGAGGCCCTTGGCGAGGCGATTCAAGCGGATCAGCGGCGTGCCGCCGACGGCTTCCAGGACATTTTCGTAGCGCATGGTTCTCCTAAACTTCGCGTCGTCCGGATAAGGCGTGCGACAAAGTGCGCTCGTCGAGGTAGTCCAGATCTCCGCCCAGCGGCACGCCGTGGGCGATGCGCGTGACCTTGACCGGCAGGCCCTTGAGCAGTTGGGCCAGATACAGGGCGGTCGCCTCGCCTTCGGTGTCCGGGTCGGTGGCCAGGACCACTTCCTTCACCGCGCCGCCAGACGCGCGCACGCGCTCCAGGAGCTCCCGCGCGCGGATTTTCTCCGGGCCGATGCCGTCCAGCGGCGAGAGCGCGCCGTGCAGGACGTGGTAGAGCCCGCGAAACGCGCGCGTGCGGTCGAGCGCGGCCACGTCCTGCGGCTCCTCGACGACGCAGATCAGCGCCTGGTCGCGGCCCGGGTCGGCGCAGATGCGGCACAGCTCGCGGTCGGTGAAGTCTCCGCAGCGCGCGCAACGGCGCACGGTCTCCACGGCCTCGCGCAGCGCGTCGGCCAGGCTTTCCACCTCCGCGCGCGGCGCGCGCAGCAGATAAATGGTCAGGCGCTCGGCCTGCTTGGGGCCGATGCCGGGCAGGCGCTTGAGCGCCGCGATCAGGCGCTCGACCGGCTTCAATCGACGCCTCGCGTCGATTGAAGTTCCTTCATATGAAACGCCCTCTCACGAATAAGAACGTCCTCACGCGCCTCCAGCCGGTTTCTTAACGATGCGCGCCTTGCCGCCGAAGACGCCCTCGGCTTTCTTGAGAGCGCCCGCCGCGCCCGCGTCCGGAGCGCCCTCGGTCACGTCCTTCCAGCGCGCGCCGGCGGGAGCGCCGCCCGGCGTCTGCGGGATGGCGGCATCGACGATGTCGAGAGTCGCGGGCGGCGCGCCGGCGCCGCCCAGCGCGAACTGAAGCTTGAGCGGCCGGCCGGCCAGCGCGGCGAGAGCTTCCTCCAAAAACGTCCGCGAGCGTTCCGCGCCGTCCAAATCGAACTGGCGCGAAAAGCGGATGATCCAGCCGCCGTCGGGAAGAGTCTCGTGGGCGCACTTTTCAAGGATCGCACCCAACGCCAACTTCTGGCGCGAGACCGCCGCGACGAACGCGGGCCAATCCGCCCCGCCGGACGCCGCCGTCGCGGCCGGGACCGGGGCGGCCGCCTCGACGCGCGCCGTAGAAGGCGCGGGCGCGGCCGACAACGCCGGACCTCCGCCCCCGGCGGACAGCCGCCGCTCCAGCGCCTCCAGCCGCGCCACCCAAGCCCCCAGGTCGTGAGCCGACTCCAGCGCCGAGAACAGCCCCAACTCCAGCGCGAGCCGCGGCGAGTCGCCGAAGCGCAGCTCCTCCAGCGCGCGGTTGAGACGGCGCAGAAGAAAACCCAGGCCCTCGGCCGTGGCACCCGACAGCGCCGCAGACCACGCGGGATCGGCGGCACCGGCGCCCAGCTTTTCCAGATAAACGGCTTCGATCGCGGCGCGCAGGTCCTTTAGGAACTGCGCCGGCTCCACGCCTTCCTCGTAGACTTTCTTGAGCCAGCCGGCCAGCGCCTTGGCGTCGCGCTCGTGCAGGGCGCGCGCCGCGCCCAGCAGAAGGTCCGCGGACACGAAGCCGAACATCTCGCGCACGGACTCCACGGTGACCCGGCCTTCCCCGGCCGAGCGGCACTGGTCCAAAAGGCTCACCGCGTCGCGCAGGGAGCCTTCGGCGGCGCGCGCCAGCAGGTGCAGAGCCTCGGCGTCCACGGCGACCTTCTCCTTCTTGGCGATCGCGGCCAGGTGCTCGGCCAAGGGCTCCGGGGCCACCGGGCGGAACTTGAAGCGCTGGCAGCGCGAGGCGATGGTCGCGGGGACCTTGTGGACCTCGGTGGTGGCCAGGATGAACACCGCGTGCGGGGGCGGCTCCTCGATGGTCTTGAGCAGCGCGTTGAACGCGGAGTTGGACAGCATGTGCGCCTCGTCGATGATGAAGACCTTGTAGCGGTCGCGCGCGGGTGCCAGGGCCACGGTCTCGATGATGACCTGGCGCACGTCGTCGACGCCGGTGTTGGACGCGGCGTCCATCTCCAGAACGTCGAGACAGGAGGAGGACGCGATCTCGCGGCACGGCGCGCACTCGCCGCACGGCTGGGGCGTGGGACCCTTGACGCAGTTCAGGCCCTTGGCGAGGATGCGCGCGGTCGTGGTCTTGCCGCAACCGCGCGGGCCGGTGAACAGGTAGGCGTGGTGCAGGCGCTTGGACGACAACGCGTGGGACAGCGTCTGCGACACACCGGGCTGACCCACCAACTCCTCGAAGCCCTGCGGGCGGTATTTGCGCGCCAGGACTTGGTGCGCGGGAGCCTCGCCGCTCATGCGCGGCCTCCCGGGCCTTCCAAACTGATCGGTCCGGGACCCAGCGCGATCACGTTGAGTAGTCCGCCCAGGATGGCCAGATTCTTGAGCAGTTGAATGCGCTGGTCCGGGGCCGTGTGGAACACCCAGGTCGCGGCGATCAGGAAAACCGCCAGCGCCGACGCGCCCCAGCGCGAACGGTAGCCGAGAATCAGGGAGATCGAGCCCAAGCCTTCGATCACGATCGCCGCGACGCACAGAAAGGACGCCGCCGGCATGCCGTGCGCTTCCATGTATTGCACGGTCCCGTCGAAATTCGTGATCTTGCCGAACGCCGCGGCCAGGAAGATGATCGCCAGGAAAAGTCTCCCGACCAAAGACAACGCCTCGTCCGTTTTCACTTCGGCATCATACCAAAGGGCCCGGACGCGGCGTCAACCAAAGGACCCCTGTCATTGGCCCGGTTCATCCTCTATACTACCTCATGGCCCCGCGCCTCAGTTCGACGCTTGCCGCGGTTTTCGCGGTACTCGCCGCGTTGCCGCGCGCCGCCGCGGCGCTGGGGATGCCCGACCAGGCTCCGACGCTGTGGCAGGAGAGCTATTTCTGGGACGCGCTTCTGCCCGCGCGCGACCGCCTGGCGCGCCAGCAGAGCGACCCGGAAATGGTGCCCGTGATGAACGCCGTCGCCCTGCAGATCGCCCAGCAGGTCGCCAACCTCAAGCAGATCGACCAATACGTGAAAGCCCAGGGCGACAACCTGCGCTACGCCTACGCGCAGACCGACCCCCAGCCGAGCCTCTCCACGATCTCCGACAACTTCGTCACCTTGACCGCCGGCGCCGACCAAGTGCGCCAGAATCTCTACTACCTGACCGCGCGCGAGCGCATGGCGGCCACCCAGGCTCTGCCCGATCCCGAGATGTATAAAGCGGGCCTATTGATCCTCGGCCAGATTCAGCAGCTCCAGCTCACGCTGAACACGCTCTATTACGACGCCCTCGCCGCGCGCGGTGTCGTCTATCAGAACGCGTGGGCCAACGACAAATTCTTTCTGGCGCGCACCGAAAACATCATGTTCAGCGTCGTGCGCGTGCAGGACTCGGTGTTCGCCGTCTACAACGCGGGCTACGACCTGACCATCCGATGCCGCTGACGGCCCTTTTTCTGTTCACCGCGATCGCGGTGGCGGCTCCGGCGGCTCCGGCCACTCCGAAGCGCGTCGCCTTCAAGACCGACGACGGCTGGACCATCGCCGCCGACTACCGCGCGCCGCGAAACCGGGGCTTCGTCGTGATTCTCGCGCACGGCGTGGGCTCGGCGAAGGGCGAATGGTCGCGCCTGACCGCGGCGCTGACGGCGCGCGGCGTGGGCACGCTCGCCATTGACCTCCGCGGCCACGCCGACAGCCGTCGCGGCCCGGGGGGCATCCAGCGCGGCTATGAGACTTTCGACGCCACCGGCGAATGGCCCCGTTCCGTCGGCGACCTACTCGCCGCCACACGTTGGCTGAAAACGCACGGCGTCGACTCCGGCCGCATCGCCTTCGGCGGCGCATCCATTGGCGCCAATTTGGCCGCCGCGGCCGCCGCGCGCCTGCGCTGCCGCACCTTCGTTGTCCTACTGTCGCCGGGCGTCGACTACCGCGGCGTGGGGCTCGTCCTGCCCGCGGACGCGAAAATCCTGATCGGCGCCGCGCCAGGAGACTCCTACGCAGACGCGACGGCCCGCGCCGCCGCCAAATATCCGAACGTTTCGACCTTCTCAGCACCGGCGGGACACGGCGTGCAGATGTTCGACGATCCCGCGACGCTCGCACGCGTCGCGGATTGGATCTCGGCTCAAGTCGCCATTCTCGTCCCGAAACGAACCAGCCCTTGACGCTCACGCGCCCCGCATCCCGAGCAGGCCATTGTCGAACCTTTCATTTCCGGATATACTGGGCGCAATGAGCTTTTATCTTTATGAAGGCAGTGAAACTCTCGGACCGTTCGAAGCCGACGAATTAAAGCGCCGCCCGGGATTCGGTCCTGACAGCGTCGTCTGCGAGGCCGGCGCGACGAGCGCCGACGCCTGGCGTGCCGCATCGAGTTTCCCGGAGCTGGCGGCCGCGCTCATGCCCGCCGTCAATCCTGACGCGACGATGGTTCTGCCTCCCCGCCCCTCATCCAACGCCGTGGAGGACGCGGCGATCTCCGCCGGACTCGACGCCCTGATCGATTCTTCCTCCGAAGCCGCCGCCCCAGAAACAACGATTCTCCTGCCGCCGAACCCTGCGCTGGAGCCGAAAGCCTCGCCCGCCGCCAATTCTGACGCGGTGATCTCCGCCGGACTCGACGCCCTGATCAATTCTTCTGAAGCCGCCGCCCCTGCAACGACGGTTCAGCCGCCATCGAACCCCCTCCCGGAGCCGAAAGTCGCGCCCGCACGGACGCCGGAGCCCACACCTCCGCCTGTGACTTTACCGCCGTCTCCCCTAGAGCCAGCGCCCCAGATCGCCGCGAAACCTCTGACTCCGCCCGAACCAAAGCCGGAGCCGGTTGCCGAACTGGCGCCGAAGCCTAAATCCGCTCCGGAGATCCTCTCGCCCGCGGCACCCTCCATCAATTTCAGCGTCGAAGTGCCTCCCCGAAAGCCGCTCAATCAGCCGACGCAAACGCCGGCGGAACGCAAGCTTATTTGTCCTAAGTGCCGTCATCAGAATCCCGCAGGCTCGCGCTTTTGCAATCAGTGCGGCGTGCGCTTCGCCGCGGCCGCGGGAACCGCGGCGAAACCAGGGACGACGATCCCTCCAAAGACGAGCGCGGGCGCGACCGCACCGCCGACGACGGCCGTTAAGCCCGAGCGGACCGTTCCACCGAAGCCTCTCCAGGCTCCGCCGTCCAAGCCTTCGATGCCCGATAGGCCGAAGCTCGCTCCCAAAATGGAGCCCCCGCTTCCGGCGCCAGCGCCCGCGGACGAGCCCACCATCGTTGAGCCGATCTCGCCTGCCCGACTGGAAAACACTTCCGCGCCCGCGGTCCCCATTCCGTCCGTGAGCGCACCGCCCGACGTGCCGGTGCCCGAACCCGTCGTCCCGGGCCCCAAGGCGGAACCCGAGAAAGGGCGCCTGTTCTTGACCGTGACTTTGCTGATCGCCGTTGGCGCTTATGCCGCGACTCGCCTTATGCCGTACCTGCGTCCGAGTCCGCCACCGGCGCGCGCGATTCACCCGGTCGCCAATCCCGCCGTCGTGACGTCGACCTCTGCGGCCGTCGCCGTCAGCAGTTCCGCCGCGGCGGCGATCTCCGTCTCCACCGCCGCGGCGGCACCGCCGCCCGCGGCGATCTCGATCGGCAACGCCGCGCCTGCCGCGCCCGCGAAAAAAATTCGCCGCCGCGTTCCGAAGCCGCTGCGCGCGACCGAGGCGCGTCCGGCCGCGCCCGCGGACGCGGCGCCGGTCTCCTCATCACTCGCGGGCGTCGACAGTTCCTCGACGGCCGCCGCGCCCCCCGCGAGCGCGGCTCCGACGCCTCCTCCCGTGGAGAGCTCGGACGCGCCGCCGTCCCAGACACCCTGATCGCGTCTTAAGAGCCCGCCGCGCCGATCACGCGCACGGTCTCGCTGAGCCGCCGCTCCTCGCCCGCGCGCGGACGAAACGTCAGGCTCACCGCGTGCAGTCCCGGCGAAGGTCGCCACCATGCGCGCGCGGCGTGTTCAGGCAAATCGTTTCCATCGATCGACCATATCCATTCTCCCGCGGCGTCCGCGGGCTCCGCGCTCAACGCGACAGCCTGCGCCCCGGCCGGCGTCGACGGGTCCAGGCGCAAGACGTCGCCCGGCCGCGGGAAGGCAATCGATGGGGCCGCCGTGGACAACGTCGATCCCGCCCGCGCCTGTGGCGCGCAGGAACGCCGAGGCAACCGGTCGCGACGGAACGCTTCGCGCACCGAGCCCGCGCAGCCCGGACCCGCGAGCAGGCCGTTTTCCGGGTCCACGTCCGCCTCTCGAATTCCCGCCGGGACCGGAAAAGGCCGCGTGCCGTAGCGGCGCTCAAGCGCGAGGGCCGCGTCGCGCAGGATCGGCCCCGCGCCGGTCACGCCGGACACGCGCCGCATGGGCCGGCCATCGAAATTGCCCGCCCACACCGCGACCGTCCAATCCGGCGTGTAGCCGACGGCCCAGTTGTCCTTGTAGTCCTTCGTGGTCCCGGTCTTCGCGGCGAACGCAAACGGCAGACTCAGCGGCGAATCCTCGCCGAACGCCTCGGCGCGCGCCGAATTGTCGGATAGCACGCTCGTGACCAGGTAGGCGGCCTCGCGCGACAGCACGCGCCGTGCCGGTCCGCGCGGATCGCCGCGCGCCTCCCTCACCGGAAGCCACACGCCGCCGCGCGCCAGCGCCGCGTAGGCCGCAGCCAAGTCGCGCAAAGTCACTTCCCCGTCGCCCAGCGCCAGTCCCACGCCGTAGCGGTCGGGGGAGCGGTCGAGCATGGTCAGCCCAAAGCGGCGCAGGACGCCCAAAAAATCGGGCACGCCCAACTTCTCGACCAGGCGCACGGCCGGGACGTTGTATGAACAGGCCAGCGCCTCGCGCAACGTGACGACGCCGTGGAAGCGGTTGTCGTAATTGCGCGGCGAGAAGCCGCCGCGCGCGAATGTGGGCGCGTCGTCTATGCGGTCCGACGGCGAGAAGCCGCGCTCGAAGGCCAGTCCGTACAGAAACGGCTTCAGCGCCGAGCCGGGCTGGCGCCGCGCATCCGCGCCGTCGACCTGGCCCTGATGCGCCGCGTCGCGGAAATCCGCCGAGCCCACCCAGGCGAGCACGTCCCCACTGGCGTTATCCAAAACGACCACGGCCGCGTTCGTCACGCGGTAGGCCGAGAGCGCGTGGACGTTCGCGGCAACGGTTCCTTCCAGCTCCGCCTGCAGACCCGCGTCCAGCGTGGTGCGGACGGGCCTTCCTCCCGAGCGCTCAAGCTCGCGCCGCGCGAAATGCGGAGCCAGGTCGGCGCGCGCCGTATCCGTGACACAGGTGCGCTCGCGCAAAGCCGCGGAGAGCGTGCCCGCGTCGATTTCGCCCCAGGCGGCCAGACGGCCCAGCACCACGCGGCGTCTGGCCGCCGCCGCGGCGGGAAAACGCACCGGGTCGCAGCGCGACGGGCATTTCGGCAGGCCGGCCAGCAAGGCGGCCTGACCCAAAGTCAGGTTCTTCGACGAGATGCCGAAATACGTACGCGCCGCCGCCTCGATGCCGCGCGCGCCGCGGCCGTAGGGCGCGCGGTTGAGGTAGGCCTGCAGAATCTCGCGCTTGGTCGCGCGCCGCTCCAGGCGCAGTGCGCGCCACGCTTCCTCAATCTTGCCCAAAAACGTGCGCGGGCGCGGCTCCAAGGCCCGCGACAACTGCTGAGTGATCGTCGAGCCGCCCGACACCGCGCGACCGGCGCGCGCGTCCTGCCACAACGCGCGCGCCACCGCACGCGGGTCCACGCCCGAATGCTGATAAAAACGCCGGTCCTCGGCCGCCAGGGTGGCGACGACCACCCAAGGGCTCACGTCGTCGAACAGCACCGGAACACTGTAGAGGTCCTCGGGCAAGGACGTACGCAGAACGCGGCCGTTGCGGTCGGTCACGGAAACGGCCGCCGGCGGCGACAAGGTCTCCGAAGCCGCAGCGACCGACAGGAACAAGACCAGCGCCAGGCTCACCGCAGCACCTCGACCTCGCTCGAAGCGGTCCGGCCGAAGACCTCGGGCTCATACATCTGCTCGACGACGGCGGCGGGAACGTGGAAACGGCCCGGCGTGGTCGCCTGGACCAGATAGGACCACCGGTGCTCGCCGGCGGTCAGCAGGTCGGCAAAAACCTGGATGCGATCATCGTAGCGCTCCGCGCGCTCGAACGTGCCCCAATACTGGCCGCGCCCGGCCTGTTCCTCCAACGCGCGCGCATCCTCCTGGCCTTCGATGGCGAAGGTCGGGTCGACGATCTCCCAACCCGCGGGCAGAAAATCTTCGAGCGCCACGAAGGCGCGGTCCTGCGCGGTGCGCACGGTCAAGGTGACGACCGCGCGCCGCCCCGCCGTCAAGGTCGCGCCGCGCAGAGGCTTGACCGAGCGCTCGATCGATAGTCCCTCGGACTCCGGCTGGGCGAAAGAGGCCGGCGCGTAAACGAGCGTCAGGTCGTAGTACAACCGGCCGATGCCCTCCTTGGCCAACGTCAACCGCGCCGAGGCCGCGCCGCCCAGCACCGCGTCGAGCGGCAGGGATTTGCTCCGCGTCTCAAGAGTTCGGCCGGAGAAGCGCTCCGTCCACAGCGCCGACGCCTCGCCCTCGCGGCTCAGCGCGCCGGTGAAGTCCGGGGTCTCCTTTTCATAGCGGCGGTAGAAGTCCTCCAGCGCGCGCAGGGACTCCGCGTTCTCCTCCGTGGTGCGCCAGCGCCCTCGGTTCTTGCGCTCTTCGACAAGCCAGCGCGCAGCCTTCTCGTCGCCGGCAAAACCGCCGCGCGCCTCCAGGAACGCCTGCAGTACCACGGCGGTGGTGCGCGCGTCGGAGTCGTGGATCCACTCGTCGTCCTGGTCCTGCGGATTTTCGAAGTGCACGGTGCGCGGCGCCACCTTCGCCTGCGCCATCAGCAGGTCGGCCAAGGTCTTCGCCTCCGGCTCACCGACGACCGCGGGCGCGGCCTTCAGCAGATAGGCTGTCGCCAGATACGGAAGCCGGTCGCGACGGTCGTAAAGCTTGTGGAAGTACGCGGGCTGAGGATCGCCGTTCAAGCCGAGCGCGTAGACGGCATACGCGCTTGCCGCGTAATCACTCGACGCCGCGTACGGATAAGCCCAATCGCGCTTCTCCGTGTCCAGATAGGTCTTCAGCCAGCGCGCGGCCTGACGCACGGACTCTTCGGGCAGAGCGTAGCCCTCACGGCGCGCCAAAGCCGCCGTCTCCAGCGCGTAGGCGGTCAGCCACGGGTCAGGCTGCCACGGATTGGGCCAATAGCCGTAGCCGCCCGAGGGATGCTGGAAATCCGGCAGACGATCGAACTGCTTCTGCGCGGACGCCTTGAGCGCCGAGAGATCGCCCAGGCCGAACGCCGCGACGAGGTCGCCTCCCACCACCACCGGCACCGCGCGCGACAGTCTCTGCTCCAGACAGCCGTACGGATATTCCAGAAGGTAGCGCGCGCCTTCGCCCAGCCCCGCGAGGGCCGTCGGCGAGAAGGAGACCTCGAACGCCCCGGTACCCGGCGCGGCGTCGGTCGGCCGCGCGACCGCCTCGACGACGGGCTTGTCCTCGACCACGCCCGACGTCGCGGCACGCTCCAGGTGTTCGGGAGCGCCGACCGGCACCGTCCAAGCCAGGCCGTCGCTCTCCGCGCCCGCGCGCGCCGCGAAGCGGAACTCCGCCTTTCCCAGACCCGTCGCGCGGCACTTCCACGTCGTCTCCACCGAGGCCCCGGCCGGCACGAATACCGCGCGCGTCGCCTCACCCTCCACGGCGATCGCGGTTCCCTCCAGCGCCAGAGCGACGGTCACGGTGGAGTCTCCCGCCGTGAAGTTCTGCACGACCACGCCTCCCTCGAACGCGTCGCCGATGCGCGCCAGGCGCGGAAGGCTCGGGCGCAGGGACAGGGGCTTGGAGACGACGGCGCGCGAATGGCCGGAGCCGAAGCGGCGCGCGCCGGACGCGACGGCCATCAGCCGGAAGCGCGTCAGGCTGTCGGGGAGCCGGAACGTCGCCGACGCGCGTCCGTCGGCGCCGGTCTGAAGCGTCGGCCCCCAGTAGGCGGTCGGCGTGAAGTTGCGCCGCAGGTCGACGCCGGGGATGGGCGAGCCGCGCCCGCCGCCGCCGCCGCGGTTGCGGCCCTTCTCTCCATAGCTGCGCTGGCCGATGATGAGCGGCAGGGAGTCGGCCGAGGCGATCAACAGCGGCCGCGGACCGTAGAAGGCGTCGAACACGTCGGGCGTATGATAATCGGTGAGGTTCAGGACCCCCTCGTCGACGGCGAACAAGGTCACCTCCGCGGCCGCGGGCTTGCCGTCGGTCCCGGTCACGCGCACCGACGCGGACAGCGGCTGGCCGGGACGATACTCGGCCTTGTCGGAGGAGACAGCGACTTTGAGTCGCCTCCCGTCGGGATCAACGGCCAGCATTTTGTAGCCGAACTTGGCCTGCGGCTTGGCCAGGTCCAGGCCGTCGTCGTCATAGGCGGGTTTGCCCGAGCGACCGTGTACCAGCGCCACCGCGACGAAGACGTTCGGAACGTCGCGCTCGCTGAGCGGCACGCGCACCACGGACGCGCCGCCCTTGAGAACCTGTGTCCAATGCGCCAGCACGCCCTCGCGCTCCACGGTGACCAGCGCGGTCGCGCGCTCGTAGGGCGATTTGACCAACAGGCGCGCGGTCTGTCCCGGCGCGTAGGAGTCCTTGTCGGCGATCAGCTCGATCAGGTCGGTGTCGGTACGCTTCCACCACGCCTCGCCCGCGCCGGCGACGTTGAAGCCGAGCGCGCTTTCGGCCGAGCGCCCCTTCTCGTCCTCGCCGGCCACCGAAAGCTCGTATTCGCCGGGCTTGTCCGCCGTCCAAGTCCACGTCCACGTCGACGGCGAGGCGGAAAATATTCCGGAAGAGACGATCGTCTCGCGCTGTTCGCTGACCCACTCCAGGCGGCCGGCCACGCCCGCACGCTGGATGCTCAGCCAATCACGGCGGCGCAAGGTCCACGCGGCGGACAGGCGCGTCACGCGGCGGCCGTCGGGCCGCACCGCGATCACGTCCGCACTCCATGGCTGGCCGACCTCGACGAACGTCGTCGCGGCTCTTAAGCCGAGATAGAGATCCGCGCGATGCACCACTCCCGACGCGCGCGCGAACAGGCGCTGACGCTCCGGACTGGTCACGGATGCCTCGAAGATCGCGTCCATCGGTCCGCGCGCGTCGCCCGCGTCCAGCACCGCCGCGGACGGCGCGCGGCCGTGCGCGTCGAGCACCGCCTCTCCGGAGCCCAGCAGACGTCCGGTCTCCGCGCGGCGCTCCCGCCACGCGGGCTCGAAGGAGAAGTCCGGCCAGCCCGGCGGCGCGTAGGAGGACGGCTGCAGGCGCAGGGACCACTCGGCCTTTTCGCCCGACATCGGCGCGCCGAACAGCCACCAGCCCTCGATGGACGCGTTAAACGCGTCGCCCGCCAGCCAGGACGTCGTGGAGAGCACCGCTTTGACCTCGAAGGACGCCGGTTTGAAAGCCTCGACGCGGAACGTCTGCGTTAGGCTCACGCGGCCGCCGTCGTCCTCTTGCGCTCCTTCATTGGGCGCGACCGCTTCAACAAGAGGACGCGGCGCGCGCGGCTCGTGCAGGCTCACGCGCCACAGCCCCGTCGTCGCGGCCGCGGACAGCGGCACCGAGACGTCCAGCGCGGAGAGCGCCGACGGCACCGCGGTGGCCGTGAACACCTCCGCGCCGCGCGCATCGCGGACGCTCCAGACAAGCGTGCGCGGATCGTCCGGCCCCAGACGGCTCCAGTCTCCTCCGTTCAAGCGGCGTACGATCGCCTTCACGTGAACCGTCTCCCCCGCGCGGTAGACGCCGCGCTCCGAGAACAGCGCACCCGCATACGTCTTCGGGCGCGGAGCGTATTCGGACGGCAGGTCGAAGCGCCACGGTTCCAACTCGCCGCGCCATTCCAATGAAAGCACCGCCGTGCCCTTGGCGTCCTTGGCGAACGCCCACAGGTTCGGGCGCTCGCCGCGCTTCCAGTCCTTGATGCCGAGCCCCAGCAGGCCGGGCGCTTCGGCGACCCCGTCGCGGCCGGTCTTGCCGCGCCACAGCACGCGGCCGGAATCGTCGCGCAGTTCCACAGGCACGCGCGCGGCGGGGCGTCCGTCCTTGAGACGCGTCGCCCAGACCAACGTGGACTCCGGAGAGCTCTTGAGCAGAAGGCCCAGGCGCGTGACATCCAGCACCACGCGCTCCGGCCCCTCCCGGCCGCCGTCGACCTGCACCACGGCCACGCCGCCCGCGCGCACGGGCGACGTGGAGGCGAATACCGGGCCCAGATCCACGAAAGTGCGCAAAGAGCGGTTGCGCGGGAAATCCAGATTCCACGGTTTGGCCGGGATAAACGGGATATCATCGACCGCGCCCGGATGAGGGGCAAAGTGATCATGCAGGAATGCGATAACGTCGTCGTCGGCGATGAGCGCCTTGCGCACGGTCGCACCGAAGGCGTTGACGGCGACGACCGGCTGGCGCGCGGGCAGGCCCTGCTCCAGTACGCCGAAGCCGATCGGCATGGTCACGCTGGGGCACAGGCCCCGATTGGAAAACGGCAAGCGCGCTTCGGCGCCCAGCGTCTGTCCAAACTCGTCGCGCAGATCGGAGGAGACCACAATGGCGAAGTCGCCGTCCGGAGGCAGGCCGGGATCGGCCAAGTTGAAGTTGACGCGACCGTGTTCGGCATCCTCGCCGCCGTAGGGAGCATATTCGGATGAACTCTCCCGCCACGCGAGAGTCGAGCCCTCGATGCGCGTATGCGCAAGCACGGCCGCGCCGCTCACCGGATTCGAGAATGCCAGCGTCAGTCCTCGCGGCAGACACGCGCCCTCGGGACCCGAGACGACGCGAAAGACGCTCGGCGCGGAAAAGCGCACCATGGACTCCGAGGCCAACCCCAGTTCTCCCGTGACGGCACGCAAACCCGCACGCAACTGAAGGCGGTAGGATCGGCCCAGGCGCAGGGGCGCGGCGGTCTTGAGCGCCAGCACGGTCGCCGTGCTGGGAACACCCATGTCCCACGACCACGGCCCCGACTTCTCCAACTCCTCGACGGTCGCGTGGCGCGCGCCGAACGGCACAATCCGCTCCGGCCCCGACCCATCGGGCGCGGATTCCAAGAGGCGGATCGACGCGCGCGCGCGGCGCGGGTCGATGGGCAGGTCGAAGCGCAGGAACAGAAGCGCGCCGGGTCCGATCCACCGATCCCCGTCCCTCGGCCGGCTTTCCAGCAGCGCCGGCCGCCGCGTCTCGAACGTCCAAGCGTAGGTCCTCTCCAGGGCGTGTCCGGTGACGGTGGAACGCGTGCCGGCCGGGATTTCGACGCGGAAAGCGGAGGCCGGCGGCAGTGGGACGGCGGGTTCGAAGGCCAGCACCTGCGTGCCGCGCCAACGGCATCTCCCCAGGATGGCGGGCGTCACCTTCAGAGGACAATCGCGCCCCATGTCCGCCGGCGAGGCCAGCGCGACCATGGGTTGGTTGAACGTCACCAGAATCGCGTCCGGCGCGGCCGCCGAAGGCGCGGGTCCGAACGGAGAAGCCGCGAGCACGGCCAAGTCCGGGGACTGGGCGGACGCGACGGACGACAGCAGGGCGAGCACGCAGGCGGAGGCGATCATGACGTAGGATACTCCCCGGCCCCGAAAGGCCTTACCGACCGCGCCGTCAGCGTAGCACGCGCCCCGTGTTCTCGCCAGGCCCGGCTGCAAGCGTTTTCCAGGGCTCCACGGCTTCGTTCGGGCGCGGGCGGAGCGGGAGTCGTCGGCGCGCGGACGGCGCCTCTACGTCGATAAAAAGAATCTCGCGGCGAAGAAAGCCTATGCCCCGCTGGACGTGAGCGACGGCCACTACGACCTAGAGGAATTGCCCCCGATTCGAGGCCGCCCAGTCGGTGAAAGGCGCTCCGGTCAACGGTGCTTGCATGAATCCCAGGCGCAGGACCTTGGCCTTGAGCGCCGGAGGCGCGTTGTGATCCCAATCGCGGACCAAACTTCCGCGCGCGCCATCTTTTGGCCCCCGGCCCACGCGGCCTCTCGGACACGTCCGGCCTGCGCTACGTCGAAGCAAAAAGCAAGGGCTGGTGGCGCGCCGGACGGCCCGCGTCATTTCGCCTTCGCGACGACCTGGACGTCCTGGATCCAGGAGCCGCCCGAGTGGACGACGATATCCGCACGGATCGCGTCGCCTCGCCGAAGAGGCTCAAGCTCGGCGGCGTCCTTCACGTGTATGAACATGACCATCGCCTCCATGTATCCCGGGACCGCGTCCATGTCCACCTCGAGGGCTTGGTTCGGCTTGTCGACTTCGACGACTTTTCCGGTCATGGCATAATGCTTGACGTCCTTGCCGGGATCCGAGCATCCGCACACAAGGGCCGCGAACGCGCCCACCGCCACGGAAAGCAGCAGCGTCTTCCTCAAAATCCTCTTATATCCCCTCATGTCCGCCTCCGTCCTCCAGGACATTATAGCCCCGCCGCGCCCGTCTTCGGCGCGACATATTTGTCATAATCCGCGCCATGGCTATCCCCGAATTGACCCACGAGCAGATCCATTCCATGACGCTGGAAGAAAAGGACCGCTGGTGGCTCAAGAACGTCTATAAGGGCGACATGCCGCAGTTGACTTTGCGCTCGGCGCTGACGGGCATGCTGCTGGGCGGCGTGCTGTGCCTGACGAACCTGTACGTCGGCATCCGCACCGGCTGGACGCTGGGCGTCGGGATCACGTCGGTGATTCTGTCGTTTGCGATGTTCAAGGCGCTGGCGAAGATCGGCCTGGGCCACGAGATGACGGTGCTGGAAAACAACGCGATGCAGTCCATCGCCACCAGCGCGGGCTACATGACGGGCCCGCTGATCTCCTCGGTGGCGGCGTACATGTCGGTCACCGGCGTGGTGATTCCGTGGCAGCACACGATGATCTGGCTCATCGTGCTGGGCGTGCTGGGCGTGCTCTTCGCCTTTCCCCTCAAGAAGCGCTTCATCAACGACGAGCAGATGCCCTTTCCCGAGGGCTACGCGGCCGGCGTGGTCATGGACAACCTGCACACCGGCGAGGGCAAGGAAGGCCTCTTCAAGGCCAAACTGCTGGGCGCGGGTGCCGCGATCTCCGCGTTGGTCGAGACGATGGGCAACGAGAAGGTCATGGGCGCCATGCGCCTGTCCTTTCTGAGCCTGCCCGAGCATTGGGACGACATCCTCTACAAATGGTGGACGCCCAGCATCATGGGCACGTCGCTGCGGGACTTGACCGTGCAGTGGGACTCGTCCATCGTCATGGTCGCGACCGGCGGCCTGATGGGGCCGAAGGCCGCGGCGTCCTTGATGATCGGCGCGATCGTCAACTACGTGATCATCGCTCCCTATTTGATTCACGCCGGCGTGATCCCGGGCGGCGGCTTTAAGAACATCACGATGTGGGCGCTGTGGGGCGGCGTGGCGCTGATGACCACGTCCTCGGTCTACTCGTTTCTGTCCAAGCCGAAGATGATCATCGACGCGTTCCGGGGCCTGCTCGGAAAGAAGAACAAAGGCGAGGACGTTCTCAAGGACATCGAGCTGCCGATGTGGCTGTTCATCGTGGGCATCCCGGTCATGGGCCTGCTGACGGCCTGGGCCGGCCACGCGTTTTTCGCCGTCCAGTGGTGGCTGGGCATCATCGCGGTCCCCATGGTGTTCGTGTTCACGCTCATCGCGGTCAACGCGACGGGCCTGACCTCGATCACGCCGATCGGCGCGCTGGGCAAGCTGACCCAACTGACCTACAGCGCGATGGCGCCGGGCAACGTGACCACGAACATCATGACCGCCGGCATCACCGGCGAGGTCACCTCCTCGGCCGCGAACCTGCTGATGGACATCAAGCCCGGCTACATGCTGGGCGGCAAGCCGCGCCACCAGGCGGTCGGCCACGTGCTGGGCATCTTCGCCGGCGCGGTGGTCTCCATCCCCGTGTTCTACGCGATCTTGAACGGCAACACCGGCGTGCTGATGACCGAGAAGCTGCCCATGCCGGGCGCCGTGGTCTGGAAGGCGGTGGCGATGGTGCTGACCAAGGGCCTGGAGTTCCTGCATCCGACCGCGCGCTGGGCCATCCTGATCGGCGCGATCCTGGGCCTGCTCATCGAGATCGCCAACCAGCGCACGAAAGGCAAGTTTCCCCTCTCCGCCGTCGGCCTGGGCCTGGCGCCGATTCTGCGCTTCGGCGACGCGTGGGCGATGGCGCTGGGCGCGCTGCTGTTCTGGTTGGCGGGCAAGTACGTCACGGACAAGAAGAGCCTGACCTACCGCGCGCTGGTCGACAACCAGGAGACGGCCTGCGCCGGCGTGATCGCCGGCGGCTCGATCATCGGCCTGATCCTGATCATATTGGAGACGACCGTCCTCAAGTAGCCGCCGCCGCGGGGCGAGCTGCGCCGAGGCGCCGCGCCCGCCCGTCGAAGCGGGAGATGAACGAGCAACGCCGGCACAAGTCCTCGACCAGGTGCCCGCGGGCGAAGCCCTCGCGCATGCGCCGCGCGCGGTCCCCCTCCAGTATTTCCGCCAGCGGCCGCTCGCTGGCGTTGCCCAGCGGCGTGGCGCCCTCTTTGTCGAGACAGCAGGCCGTCACGGTCCCGTCGGTCAGCACGCCGAACTGCGCGCTGAGCGCGCGGCAGGTGCCGCGCCGACGCAGCTCCGGCCCGTCCCGGCGCGGCCATTCGAAGCGCGTGTCGAAATGCAGCGAAAGCCGCCCCGTCACGCGCCGGCTTTTGCGCCGGCGCACGTCGACGCCGCGTTCGACGGCGACGCCGAACTCCCGCTCCACACGCGCGATCACGTCCGCGTTGCGCCCCGCGTCCGGCCCGTCGAGGTTCCACAAGCGGTAGTTGACGTACAGGTCCGGGCGCTCCGCCAGCGCGCGCTTCGTAAAACGGAATATCTCGGCCAGGTAGGGACTTATGTCGCGTCCCGGAAAGTTCGCCGGGAAGCTGTGCACGGAGACATTGACCTGGGCCACGATCGGCTTCAGCAGCGCTTCGCTGCGCGCGCCGCCCAGCAAGGTTCCGTTCGTCGCGATCTCCACCGGCAAGCCGCGCGCCGCGCAGACGTCGATGAACTCGCCGAACTCCGGGTGCGCCAGCGGCTCGCCCATCAAGTGAAGGCACGCGCGCGCCGCCAGCGGCGCGGCCTGCGCGATCACGCTCTCGAACAACTCCCGCGTCATGCGCCCCGCCCCGCGCTCCACCGGCGGGCAGAAGTCGCATTGGAGATTGCACACGTTGCCGATCTCCACGTAGACCTTCTCGTAAGGCTTCGCCGCGCGCTCGTCCATGGCCGAGGCATCTTACCACGACGGCACCGGCCCTGGGCGCACGTCGTAGCCCGCACCGTCGGCGTCCTTTTACTCAGTTGACTCCCGCCAGGCCCAACGGGTGTAATACTCTGCCCTCTTTACGCGAATACTTAATGACGGGAAAACTGGCGCAGGCGTCTGAGGTCAAATGAGCAAGAACGCAGACCTGGACTTCGCGGATTTTTACGAGGAATGGTTCGGCCGCGTCTATAATTACGCGCGCCATCGCACGGGGTCGCCGGTGCGAGCCGACGAGATTGTCTCAGACATATTCGCACGGGCTCTGCGCTCTTGGGCGAAATTCGATCCCGATAAAGGCGACCGGCGCACTTGGCTTTTTTCGATCGCTTTTCGTGCCGTCGCCGATCACTATCGCTCCGAAACGCGCCGCTCCTGGTCTCCGCTGGATTTACTGTCGTCGGCGAAAGAAAAAGGGGCCGAACCGCCGCAGGAATATGAAGTCCGGCAAAGCCATGACCAGCTTGTGGCCCTTATTCAGCAACTGGAAGATCAGCCGCGCGAGATCGTTTCGCTCAAATTTTTCGGCGGTCTGACCAATCGCGCCATCGCCGCGCTTCTCGGCCTCACCGCGTCTAACGTCGCCGTTATACTTTTTCGGTCCGTGCGTCGGATGCGCAGGAGCTTTCCCAGCGTGGAGGCGGATCATGGATGAAATTCTCGAAGCCGAAACGTTCTGCCGCGCCCTCGAAGAAACGCTCGCCGGCCGCGAATTGAAGCCCCCGGTCGACGCCGAAACGAAGAAGGACATGATGTTCGCAGCGGGGCTCTCCTCCCACGATCTCTCCCAGGAAAGCCGGATTCGCCGAACGCTTAAATCCAGCCTGCTCTCGGGCCGGGACGGGGATTCACGACTCCGCGTTTTCCTTGATGTGATCGCCGCGCGGCCGCTCCGTTTGACGGCCGCCGCGGGCCTCGCGGTCGCGTTACTCGTCCCGGTGACGCTGCATTTTCTCCACGACACGATCATGACTCCCTACGCGACAGGGATCGACGTTACGGTGATTCGCCCGGACGGAAGCGTCGGCGGGTCGGTCAGCCGGTTCGGCGCCCTGAAGGCCGCTGCCGCCCGCACCCCCGGAGAGGCCCAACGAACGTCGAGTTTCATGGCCGGAGCTGCTTTTGACGGCGCTGCCGCCGGCGGCGGCAGCGGGGCCCCCCGTGACACGAAAAGCTCCGGGTCATCATCGGCTTCTGCGCGCTTGAGACCGAACGCGGGAGCGCCGGGGCAGGCCTTCGCAAGCTTGGGGGGTCAGTTTCCGATGGATGCCCCGATAGGCAACGAACGCTCGGAACACTATGCCGACAGCTCTTTCTTCGACGCCGCGGATCACCCGTTGTCGACATTCTCGATCGACGTCGACGCGGCGTCCTACTCCAACGTTCGTCGCTTCCTCCGCGACAATCGCCTTCCGCCTCCGGACGCGGCGCGCGTCGAAGAGATGGTCAACTACTTCCACTATGACTATCCGGAACCGCCGTCCTATCAGCCGTTCTCGCTTTCGGCGGAGAGCGCCAAATCCCCATGGAATCCCAAGCGCCGCCTCGTGCGCATTGGAATAAAAGGAAAAACGGTCGCTCCGGAAGATATGCCGCCCAGCAATCTGGTGCTTCTGGTCGACACGTCGAGCTCGATGAACGGAGCGGACCGCCTCCCCCTGCTCAAGCAGAGCCTGAAACTGCTGGCCGAAAGACTGCGGCCGCAGGATCGCTTGACTCTCGTGACGTTCGCGGGCTGCGCCCAGTTGGCGATGCGGACCGTCCACGGGGACCGCAAAAAAGAAATATTCGCGGCCCTCGACAGCATGCAGGCCTGCGGAGCGACGGATGGCGGCGCGGGCGTCCGCTACGCCTACGACGTCGCCGTAAAGCACTTCATCCGTGGCGGCAGCAACCGCGTCATCCTGGCGACCGACGGCGACTTCAACGTCGGGACGATCGGCGATCAGCCGCTGGAAGCGTTGATCGAGAAGGAGCGCGACCGCGGCGTTTTTCTCACCGTTCTCGGGGTCGGTCGCGGCAATCTCCAGGATGCGAAACTCCAGAAGCTAGCGGACAAGGGCAACGGCAACTACGCCTACATCGACGACGTCACGGAAGCGGAGCGCGTGCTCGTCCGAGACATGAGCGCGACTCTGCTCACCGTCGCCAAGGACGTGAAGATCCAAGTCGAGTTCAATCCGCAGCGCGTGAAGTCCTACCGGCTGATCGGCTACGAAAAGCGTGCATTAGAAGCCAAGGACTTCAACGACGACAAGAAGGGAGCCGGCGCGCTGGGGGCGGGGCGCACGGTGACCGCGCTCTACGAGATCATTCCGGTCGGCGCGGAGTCCGCCCCCCCGGATGTCGACGCACTTAAGTACCGTAAACCGCTCATCGACGCCGCCGACCCGCGGAGCCGGGAACTTCTAACGATCAAGGCTCGTTACAAGACTCCGGACGGCGCCAAGAGCGCGCGCATTTATCTTCCTCTGAGGGACGACCCCAAGCCCTGGACGACGGTCTCCGATGACTTCCGCTTCGCGACCGCGGTAGCGGGTTTCGGAATGCTTCTGCGCGGATCACCGGACGCCAAGAATTTCGACTACGCCCGAGTGCGCGACATGGCACAGCGCTCGGTCAGCCGAGACGAGGGCGGCTATCGCGGAGAGTTCATTCGCCTGGTGGACAAGGCCGCTCTTCTGGCGCGCTGACGACGGGTCGGCGCGCGCGGATGCCACGCGGGTGTCGCATCCGCCGCTTCGGCTCGCTTCCGCCTTTGATACACTTTTGCCGTGACCGACCCGGGGCGGCTGTTCATGTTCGGCGTGTACGGCTTCAAGCCGTCGCGCGAGACCGTCGGTCTGTTCCGTCAGACGGGGGCGACCGGCGTTTTGCTTTTGGCGCGCAACATCGACACGCCCGCGCAGACGCGGGCCTACGTGGAGGAACTGGAACAGCGCCTGGGCCGGCCCCTGCTCTTCGCCGTGGATCATGAGGGCGGCTGGGTGTTGCGCTTCAAGGCCGGAGTCACGGCGTTTCCGGGCAACGCCGCGCTGGGCCGCGCGCGGGACCCGAAGCTGGCGTACGCGGTGGGACGGCAGATGGCGCGGGAGCTGGCGCCGCTGGGCATCCGCATGAATTTGGCGCCGGTGCTGGACGTGGCGACGGAGGTCTACAACCCGGGCATCGGCATCCGGTCTTTCGGATCCGACGCGAAGCTGGCGGCCCGTTTGGGCGCGGCGTTCACGCGCGGGCTGCAGGATCACGGCGTGTCCGCGTGCGCCAAGCACTTTCCCGGCAAAGGGGCCGCGACCGCGGACGCGCACGTGGACCTGCCCACCATCCGCCTGCCGCGCGCGGCGTTCGTGAAGACCCACCTGGCGCCGTTTCGCGCCGCGGCCGCGGCGGAGGTGGACGCGATCATGACCTCGCACGTGCGCTTCCCGGCCTTCGACTCGGTCCCGGCCACGTTCTCGAAAAAAATCGTGCGCGACATGCTGCGCGGGGAGCTGGGCTACGACGGCCTGATCGTCAGCGACGACCTGTGCATGGGTGCGGTCACGAAGCGCTGGCCCGTGGCGCAGGCCACGCTCAAGTGCCTGGACGCGGGCCACGACGTGCTGATGATCGCCCACGACGTGCAGGGCATGCGCGACGCCGCAGACCTTCTGCGCCAGGCCGGGGCCGACGAGGCCGCGCTGGCGGGCGCGGACGCGCGCATCCAAAAACTCATCGCCCGCCGCCGCGCCGACCGCAAGCCGGACGCGGCCGAGGGCGCCGCGCTCTCGCGCGCGATCGCGCGCAAGGCCGTGGTCGTCGCGCGCCGCGGGGCCCTGCGCCTGCCCGTGCCCGTCGACGCGGAGACCTTGGTGGTCGTTCCGGATTTCGCGCAGGTGCGCGAGCGCTTCACCTTCGAGGGCGGCCCCCGCGGCCCCGAGGCGCTGGTGCGCCGATTGACGCGCGGCGCGGCCTTCGCGCGCGCGCCCATCGAGAGCGCGGAGCTGGGCGCCCTGGACGCCGCCGTGGCGCGCGCCCGCCGCGTGGTGTTCTTGTGCTTCGAGGCGCGGCGCTTTGCCGGACAAGCCGCCGCCCTGCGCCTGCTGGCCCGAACGGCCGCGGGAAAAACCGCGACGGTGCTGATCCGCTCATCCTGGGACCTGGATTTGTGCCCGAAGAACATGACCGTCGTCGACGCCGCCGGCTACCGGCTCGCCAGTTTGGAAGCCGCGCTGTCCACCTCTATGGAGACCCGCCCATGATCGCTCCGCTTCTTCTACTGTCCGCCGTCCTGGCCGTCGCGCAGACGCCGCCCGACGCTTCCATGTCCACCGCTCCGGCGCGAACCGTCACCGAACTCAAGAAGGACATCCTGGGGGCGACCGGCGACGCCGAACGCGGCGCCGCCGTCGACCAGCTCTCGCGTACCGCCCCGGTCTCCGCGCAGGATGTCTCCGCCCTGTTCGACCTGTTCTCGCGCTACCCGAACCCGCAACTGCGCGCGAAGGTCATGGCCTCTCTGGCTTTGATCGCCCAGGACAGCCCGGAGCTTGAGCCCTTGTTCGTGACGTATCTCCAACAGCCGGAGCCGGCGGCGCAGATGTTCGGCATCAACGGCGCTTTCCGCCTGCACTCGCGGCTGGCCCTGCCGCTGGTGCGCAAGATCGCGGAGCGCAAGATCACGCCCGACACGTCGCCGATGGCCGTCCTGCACGACCGCCTGATTTGGAGCACGCAGTACGAGGCTTTGTCGGCCCTCTCCCAATGGGAGCCCGAGAAGACCCTCCCGCTTTTGCGCCGCCAGTCCCAGGCGAATCCGGATCTGGGCTATCTTCTCGGCCTTTTCTATTGGCGCCAGACCTTGCCCGACCTTCCCAAGTGGATCCGCTCCGAGAATCCGATCGACCAGCAGAAGGCGCTGGAGGCCGCCTCGGCCAAGATCGAGCCGGAGGACGCGCGCGCCACGCGCGCGCAGATGCTGGCGATGCTCGGCGACGCGACGCTCGACAAGGAACTGCGCAGACGGCTGGCGCTCAAGGTGGGCTTAAGCTCCACCGACGACGAAGTCGACGCCCTGATCCGCGCCCACGACGCCGCGCCCGACGAGACCACCCGCGAGGTCTGGGCCACCGCCGTGTTCGTCTCGCGCAGCCCGCACGCGGTGCCCCTGCTGGTCCGCTACGCCAAGACCGCGGCCAAGCCCAGCTTCCGCAACGGCGCCCGCGCCGAACTGGTGGAACTGGTGGGCCAAGCCAAGGCCGACGAGCTTCTGGGCGAAAAGACGCCCGCCGCGCCGGCCGCCGCGCGGTAGCCTCGGCGCGTTAAAGGCCGGCCTGCGCGCGGCACTGCGCGGGCGCGCGGTATTCGGTCCTGAACCAGTCCTTGACGGCGTCCTGCGATGGCGTCCAAGGGTCCGTGGGCAGGCCGGCGACCTTGAGCCCCTGGAGCGCCCAGCTGTTGCAGAAGCGGCGGAAGCTGTAGGTCAGCGAAGATCGATAGACGTCGGAGCCGTGGACATCGTCGACCAGGATGGGGGCGCCGTCGGGGCCGAGCGCGAACGAGGAGGCGACATAGCTCAGCAGGGCGCGGTAGCCCGCCTCGGGCAAGTCCACGGCAAACAGCATCAAGTCGCCGGCGCGCCACTCATCGGGCGAGCCGCCCAGCGGAAAGGGCAGGACCTGGACGGCCCCCGGGGTCTTCTTGAAGACCCACCAGAACGGCATGGTTTTTCCCGCTCCGGTGGCCTGATAGTACAGGAGACTGCCGAAGCCCACCTCCACCCAGTCCGTGGGCAGGCCCGCGGTCATGACGGGGTCCGGCGCCGCGGGCGCGGGGCCGGGAAGATGGAAGTCCTCCCGGGGGATCAAAATCGAGGTGTGATCGCCCTCGCCGTCGGGCCAATACATGTAAATCCTCCGGCAGGGCCCGCGCCGCGGCGGAGGCGCGGGCACTTTGCACGCCAAGGTCTCTTTGTTGATGGCGACGATCGCCAGGCAATGGCTGCTCGCCGGGCGAGGCGGAGCTTCTGCGCAGGCGCTGAAAGATACGGCCAGCGCGACGGCCGCCGAGAGCGCTTCAGAGGCGCGTCCCCGCATTCTCGCGCCGTGCGGCTACGGCGCGGACGGAGAGACCGGGACGGAGTTCTGTCCGCCCATCTGCGCCGGCGGGTTGAACTCGAAAGTCTGGGTCAGGCCGAGATTGGCATAAAAGCTGGCCACCTCAGACCTGGAGGTCACCCAAGCAGCAAGCTGAGCCCCAGTTATGGTGTCATGGCCGGTACCATTTCCGTAAACAGAGTCGGTCGACAAGTAAGCCTCTAGTACTGCCTCGTCCGCTTCTTTTTTATCAGTGGAGACAGTCGAGCCGGCATAGAGCGGAACCGACCCCGTCCAGGAATTTACCATGGATTTACTAACGACATCAGCTTGCCCCTTATTCACGGTAAAAGACGGGTTCGTCTTCGTTTCGTTTTTACCGGAAACCTGGGATCCCGAATTAATCTGCAGCTGAGTTCCGGCGCTCAAGACGACCTTCGTCGTGCCGATGGTCAAGGCCGCCGAGCCGCCCTCGACGTCGATCGTCTGGCCCGCCTGAAGCGTCATCGGAGACGTGGCGGGAGTCGTCGTGGCGGGAGAGTTCTTGGTGGCGGGCGTGACCACCGAGATCTTGGCGCCGCTGTCTTGGCTGTTGATGGTCAGAGGGACCGTCGTGAGAGGAAAAGCGGCGTATGCGCCCGACGCTCCGGCGACCAGCAGTCCGACCGCCCATGCCAAATTTCGCGCCCCGGTCCGCACTCGATTCATGATGCCCCCTCGACACAACAGCGACGAATTGTAATATAAATCCGCGTCTGCGTCAAAGCAGCTCGCCTGAGGGGCCAAGACTATGACCACGACGTCGCGCTCCCGAAATGCTACCCTGAAATAATGCCGTCCGCTCTCATTTTCTGGGCCCTCGTGGCCCTGTGCGCGGCCTTGTTGACCGCCCTCGGCCTGACCCTGAAGCGCCTGTATGCGCTGGAGCTGGCGGGTCCCGCCTCGGCGCCGGTCCCCTCGGAGGGCTGGAGCAAGCTCGACGAACTGCTGTCCATGCTGCTGTCGCTCCAGGAGCAGGGCGTGTCGTATTCCGGGACGGTGTCGCGGGAGGATTTCGGGCGCGCGGTGCTGGACTGCGCGTGCCGGCTGATGAAGTGCGACCGCGGCTCGGTGATGATCTGGGACGAGGCCGAAGGGTGCCTGAAGATCGTCGCGGCGCGCAGCCTGGGACAGGACAAGTCCCAGCGCCTTTTTTTAAAGCCCGGCGAGGGCGTGGCCGGCAAGGCCTTCGCTTCCGCGCAGGCCCTGTTCATCTCCGATCCCGCCGCCGACCCGCGCTACGTCTCGCCTTCCGCCGGCGACGTGGAGCCCTTCGTGTCCCTGCCGCTGATCGTCAAGGGCAAGCCCGTGGGCGTGCTGAACCTGCACGCGAAGGCCGGCGCGGAGCCGTTTAGCGACTACAACGTGAAGTTCCTGGGCGTGCTGGCCGGAGAGGCCTCGTCCATGCTGCACAACATGCAGCTCTTCGACAGCCTCCAGTCCTACTACCGCGAGATGATCCAGGCGCTGTCGCGCGCCGTGGACGCCAAGGACTCGCGCGCTCCCGGCCGCGCCGAGCGCGCGCGCGCGCGGGCCCGAGCCGTCTGCGCCGAGTTGGGCCTGCCCGAGACGATCGCCCAGCACGTCGAGCACGCCGCACTGCTTCACGACGTGGGTAAGATCGGCGTCGACGAGGCCATCCTGCGCAAGCCGGGCGCTCTCACCCCCGCGGAATATGAAGAGGTCAAGCGCCACCCCGTGATCGGCCACGAAATCCTGTCGTCGGTGCGCTACCTGGGGCCCGCCACGCAGATGGTGCTCTATCATCAGGAGCGCTGGGACGGCTCTGGCTACCCGGAAGGTCTCAAGGGCGAGGAGATCCCGCTGGGCGCGCGCATCGTCGCGGTGCTGGACGCCTGGGACGCGATGACCTCCGACCGGCCCTACCGCAAGGCCTTGGGCCGCGACGCGGCGGCGGCGGAGCTTCAGGCCGGCGCCGGCGCGCAGTTCGACTTGAAGGTGGTCGAGGCGTTCCTTCGCGCCGAGGCGGCGGAGCGCGCGGGCGCGGCCGGAGGCGCCTCCTGATGCTCTACGTGGTGCCCACGCCCATCGGCAATTTGGAAGACGTCACCGCGCGCGCCCTGCGCGTCCTGCGCGAGTCCTCCGTCGTGTTCTGCGAGGACACGCGGCGCACGCGCGTGCTGATGTCCCACTTCGGCCTGGCCAAGACGCTGGAGCGCTACGACGAGAACGACGAGCGCAGCGTGGAGCGCGTGCTGGAACGCCTGCGCCGCGGCGAGGACGTGGCCCTCGTCAGCGACGGCGGCTCGCCCTGCCTCAGCGACCCGGGCCGGCGCGCGGTCGCGCGCGCGCGCCGCGAAG